>JBDRRF010000068.1:0-71404 GCA_043825875.1 Pseudomonadota bacterium
GAGCCACTTTCAAAACGTTTCAGTTTGGTCAAGCTCAAGGCGGGAGAAAATTTCAACCACAGGAATACATTTAGTATTTCGAGGATTGAAATTTGAGCCCAACGCTTAAGATCGGCCAAAATGGGGCGTTTTGAAACTGGCTCTATTGTATTTTAAAAAGGCCTGAGGAAAAGAAAGTCATACAATCCGAAAGATCGGAATCATCATTTCGAATCTCCTCATTAGTGCCGAGCATCGGCTGTATAATACCGAACAGGGCTCCGAAAATTAATCTGGCGGTTTGCATGGGGTTGACATGCCGAAATTTGCCTTGAGCAATACCTTCTTTGATAACATCGGCAAGTAATTTTTGCCCGATTTCACGTTTTTCATCAACTGCAGCCTTTATGGGTAAAGACAAGCTTTCGGCTGTGGTGACGATAATCATAAGGCTTCGATACTTTTTAATAGAATTTAAAAATATACGCACAAAGTTCCCCAGTTTTTCTTCAGGAGAAATTGCGCTCTTAAGAATTTCAAGAAAATCATGGTTGATAGGCTTAAACCGGGTGTCTATAACATGACGCAACAGTTCGGCTTTGTTCTTAAAGTAATTATATAATGTCCCGGTGGCCACCTCCGCTTTTTTGGCTACGCGATCCATTCTCAAACCATCAAAACCGTGCTGGTTTAAAACCGCCACGGTTGCCTCATAGATGGCATTTTTCATCACCAAATCCCATTCCGCCTTCCGTGTTTCAGCTAACTTAGCCATGTTTTTTTCCTTCCGGTATGAATCTATATTCAAAATATTGAATATAGATTCATTTGTCAAGGGTTCATTGTTAATTCAATTGTAATCTATTATAAATTATTGTAAATTAAAGAAGATAATGATTTGGGTATAATTTGAGCGAACAAATTGACCGTAAAAGATTATTTTCAAGCTGGTTATGAGAATGACGGAAGGCTTTGGTTTTTTTTAAAAACCATTCATTTTGCATATAATTTGGAGCTTGTAATTTTTTCAAACTGACCAAATTTTTCGTTTTATAATTCGCAAATCATATTCAGTCTGTAAATTCAGCCAAAACTGAGCTTCAACATTAAAATAGCGCTCCAGTCTCAATGCAGTATCGGCAGTAATAGATCTTTTTCCGTTAACAATTTCACTAATGCGATTAGGAGGAACAGAAAGGTCACGTGAAAGCTGATTGATACTAATACCCAAAGGTTCCATAAAATCTTCGCGGAGAATTTCACCCGGTGTTATTGGATCAAGAAGTTTATGAGTACTCATACAAATACCCCCATCGCTTTTATCAGGGTACAATCTGTGACAAACCTTTTTCACCGAATTTCATGGGAAGAAAAATGGCACAAATGCTTATAACAACTACTGCTGAAAAAGAAACTGCCGCCCATGTAAATTCGTAAAAGCGAAGAGATCTGTTATGCATTGAAGCCATGAATATATGATATACCGGGCCTGCTTCAAGAACTATTACTGCTGCAATAAATCCTGCACAAATCATCATAAACAGCAGGCCGCCAAAACTCGTTACCGACTGTTCGGGGTTTTCACACTTAAAGTCGGGATATGCTGCTCCGAAACCTATTCCTATGGCCACGATTCCGGGAACCATAAGAAATACGGTTATAACAGATAGAAGCATTATAAAAGTGTCCGCTTTTAATATTAAGTTGGTTGCCACTATAAGAATTTCGGAAAGAATGAGCAAAGGGAAAAAATATATGAAAAATTTTATCCAAAGTACTGTTCTGATTTTAACAGGAGAAGCTTTTACAAGCCAGAAGGCTTCTTTTTCTGAGCTTACAGCAGGATATGCAAAGCGGCCAGTTATGGCAGTTAGCACAAACATGCAAAGACCCATGTTAAGAAAAGATAAAAGATTTTGAAGATATACTGTTTTGATGGGCGCTTTTTCCAGAGGAAGCACATTAAAATTATAAATATATATTATAATAAGGGCTCCGATTAAAAGTATTTGTGACCATTGAGTCTGGTCTCTGAAAAAGGTTTTTATCTCTTTTACAAGAAATGCTCTGGTCGGGCCTGAAAGAAATTTTGAAAAAGGAAAATGCACAAATTTATATTTATACAACTTGAAAGAAACAGTTTGAGTTTTGGAAAATCCGATAAAATAAATAAGATCGGCGATAATTATATTTATAAAAAATATAATAGCAGAAAAGCTCCATGCAAGTCCGGAGTGAAACAGGCTTGCTTTTACAGACCCGAATAGGGCTTCATTTATGCTGTCATAAACCCAGGTGCTTGGAAGAAGAGGCGAAGATGGAGCTTTTAAAGTATTTAGATATACAACAACGGTTGCAAAGGCTTCCGGATCAACAAGCTGCTCCGGTTTTAAAAGCCTTAAGGCTAAAAACAGGATTAAAAATAGTGCAAACCCCAAAGCCATAGTAATATTTTTCATACGGTTTGCAGGAACAATAAAAACTAAAGCCATAACAAGCAATGAACTTATGCCAGCCGAAATCATGGAAATGGATATCAGATTACCGGCAATGCTCAAATAAAAAAAAGGTCCGGCCTGGTAAACAATTCCGCAAGCAATAAGTACAGGAAGTATATATAATATTACCATCCAGGAGCTGTCTATTGTGCTTTCGATCCACCTTGCAATAAAAACTTTATAACTTGAAAGCGGCATGGAATGTATAAGTGGAAGGTCTCTTGAAAGGTAAAGCTTTGAAAGTGATGTGAGAATACTGCTGAAAATAAGAAAAGAAAAAGAAATGAGGATAAGCATGGATAAGATTTTAAGAATAAGAATATCACCAAGACCTTCTATTCTTTTAAAGTATTTAAGGGTTCTTAATGTAATGATAAAAATGCCGCTCCAAAATATTACTCCAGCCGTGGCAAGAAAAAGAGTGCGATAAATATCTTTTTTAGACTTTTTGGAAAGTAAGGGATTTTTAAAAGATAGTAATTTCGGCCTTAAAAGGATTAAGATTTCTTTAATGGATTCATTCATCTTATTCCCCCTCACCCTGACCCTCTCCCGCCAGGGGCGAGGGTAGTAGTATATATAAAATAGTGTCTGAGCGACGCGAATCCATACTTCGATATTCCTTATTCGATATTCGATATTCAATATTCAATATTTCCCGGACAAGCATTTTTTAGTTACGGCTTGTCCGGGTTAGGATGTAAGCTTTATAAACGCATCTTCCAAGTCAGGATCGATAAGCAGAGATTTTTTCTTTAAATCATCGGCAGTGCCTGTTGCAATAACAACTCCGTTTTTAATGATTCCTATACGGTGGCATACATCTTCTGCGACTTGCAGGGTATGGGTTGACATGAAAACAGTCAATCCGGTTTCAGCAAGATGTTTCAGCAAATCTTTGACCATTCTTGCTGCAACAGGGTCAAGACCTACCATAGGTTCATCAATTATTATTACTTCAGGATCATGCAAAAGTGCTGCCGCCATAATAAGTCTTTGCTTCATGCCGTGCGAGTAAGACTCGATAAGTTCATCCGCCCATTTTATAAGAGAAAACATATCAAGAAGATTATCAGCTTTTGCGGAAAAGTTATTGTCACTTACGCCATAAAGGTTTCCGATAAATCTTAAAAATTCTTTTCCAGTGAGTTTTTCGTAAAGGTATGGTCTGTCGGGAATAAATCCGATTATTCTTTTTGCTTTTTCAGGTTCATCTTTCATGCTGATCCCGCCGATTTCAATCAGACCCGAAGTAGGCTCCATTATTCCGCCCATCATTTTTATGGTTGTTGTTTTCCCGGCACCATTAGGTCCCAGAAATCCGAAGATTTCGCCTTTGGGAATTGAAAGGCTGAGATCATTTACAGCAATAAATTCGCCATATTTTTTTGTTAGATTTTCAAGAAGTATCATTTGAATTCAATAACCTTTATTTTTATCTTTCCTAATATGCTTAATATATCAAGCTGCTCCTTAGGTCCTCCTGTTGAAAATCGTATATGGGTAACATCGGCCGGTATCTGACCAAAAAGAGGATCGATTGCAACCCATCTTCCAAAATACAAACTGTTCCATGCGTGATAATAAAAACCGCCGTTTAAATATACTATCCCTGCTTCTACTCTGGCAGGTATTCCTGCCGCGCGTGAAAGAGCGGCCATAAGAACAGCGTGTTCGTTACAGTCGCCCGCTTTGTTTTTTAGGGTTGAAACTGCATCAGGCAAAGATATTACCGGTCTTTTTTCGATGTTGGAGTTTATCCAGCTTACAAGTTTTTTTGCTTTGATTATCGGCGGATCATCCGGGCTAACGGTTTTTTTGACGATGTTTTCTATCTCTCTGTTATCAGATTGTATGAAGGGCGTGGGCTTCATATAATAATATGAGGCTATATCCGGCATATAAGCTTTATGTTGCTTGAAAAGATCATCTATGTTTTCTTTGTTTATTTGCAAAATACCGCTTTTGAATTTCTGCCTGTCGTCGTTTATTTTAAGCGTATCGAGTTTAACGCCTTTGATTTGTATTTTAAGAAAAGTTAGTTTCTCAGGATTATTTAATATAATATTTGAAGGTATGGAAACAAGTTTTGTTAGATCATCACTTGCCTGAACGGGCATACCGTTTAATGCATCATCTTTTGTGGTTTTTTCAAGGCTTATACCAAGAAATCCTTTTTCCTTTAAGATTTCTCCTTTATCGCTTACCCACAGTATCTGAGTAGTACCTTTAAATGACAGAAAAGTCTTGAATGCCTTATGATTTATCTTTCCAATTTGAATATCTTCTTTTTTATCTATCTTTAAAAGTACCGGTACCTGGCTCATTGAGGCAGGATCGAAAATATTAAAAGTAAATACTTCTCCTTCTTTTAAGCCCGATGCAAATGCGGCATTTACTAAACCTGCCATAAGATATGGTTTGGTCTTAAAAGGAATATCTGTTTTTCTTTTATCCCCAAAACTTTGAGTCTGAATGGACAATATATCTTTTTTGGTCTCACCTTTTGCCGCAAAAGCAAATCTGCCGGAACTTATTTCAAAATCAAATGTCCGCAAAGTAAAGTCGGGGTTTAAATTCCCAAGAGTTTTAACATATATATCATGAAGCAATCCCATAGTATTAATTTTCATGAAGACATTTTCTTTTATTTTATATCCATTGTCATCTTTTAAAATAATTGTGTGGGAAAAGCCGATTTTATTATTATTCTGGAATATATTCATCCATGTATCTTTTTCAAAAAGTATACTGGCTGAGGCTGATAATGAATACTTATGAACGTTTTTTTCGAAAAGGCCAAGCCGTATGGAAAGCAATAATGCAAACACCAGAAAGATTGCCAAACCGGTTGAAACCAAGTATTTATTTCTGTAAAGAGACATTGATAAAATAATAACACAGCTTGTACTATTTGGCCAGTTTGTTAAGCTATTAAAATCTATATTTTTAAAACCTATAATAAAGCCTAAAACAAATAATATTTAAGTGGAAATTGTAATTTATAAAGAATTTTGTTATCGGATGATAAATGTTCATGAAATGTATTATTTGAAAACTTAAAACTGATTTAAGAGGATATTAATGTACACAAAAATAATTACTATAATGATTATACTTATTATATCGGTATCATGCAATGTGTTTGCCGATGAAATCCGGCTGAAAAACGGTGACCATATTACCGGCACGATTATTAAATTAGACGCGGAAAAGATGGCATTAAAAACATCTTATGCCGGCGAAATCAATATTGTTTTTAAGGAAATTGCAGGAATGCGAACAGATTCCCCAATAGATGTAATATTAATTGATGGAACAAAAGCAAAAGGTATAGTGTCTACTGATTCGGATGGAAATATTAATATAAAAACAGAGTTGATAGAACAACCTTTATCATTTGACCTTGCTCACATTAAACAAATTAATCCGCCGCCTCCACCTCCTGCCGTAAAACTAAAAGGCAGGCTTAATATTGGAATTAATATAACGGATGGAAATACTAACACTAAAACATACCATGGCGACGGCGAATTAATTGCAAGAACCAAAGACAATCGTTTCACACTTGGCGGCAGATATAACAGAGCCGAAGATGATGGCGAAACCACAGTTAACAACCAGACCGCTTATATGAAATATGACCACTTTCTTTCCGAAAAATGGTATTTTCTTGCAAATGTTACGGGCACAAGAGATAAATTTAAAGATTTGAATTTAAAAACTTCTCTTGGTGTAGGTATGGGCTATCAATTTATTGAGACAGAAACGACTAATTTGTCTGTTGAGGCCGGACCGAACTATGTAAACGAAGACTATATCGATGGTCAGGATAAAGATTTTATGTCCGCACGCTGGGCAGTAAACTTTGATCATTATCTTTATAAGGATTATACGCAGTTTTTCTGCAATCATGTTGGTTTAATAAGCCTGGAAAATGCGGCGGATGTAAGTATTCAAAGCCAGACTGGCTTTCGTTTTAAAATATACAATGGATTTAATGCAACAACTCAGGTAAACTATGACTGGGACAACAATCCTTCACTTGGGACTGAAGGGTCCGATACCACTTATATTTTAAGCCTTGGGTATCAATTTTAGGAAATACCGATACGGAAAATAAAATATAAGGTTTGAGAAAATTATGGCATAAAATTTCAACAATATGTGCTATATTTAAACTAGCTAAGAGACTTAGACCGGATATATGATGGAGGGTAATATGAAAAAAACAATTATTTTGGTTTTTATTATAATTTTTTGTGCGTGTACCGGTTTTGCAGATGAAAAAATATATAAATGGACAGGTGATGATGGGGTCTTGCATTTCAGTGATCAAGCCCCGGAGGATGAAGTGGAACAATACGATACAATTAAAGTTCCCAAAGATAAATCATTGCCTGATACGGCAATAAATAATGACTCTGAAGAAACCCTTCGTCCCGGATATAATCAAATGGTTGAAACCGCCAAACAAGAAATGATGCAATTTGAGCAGGAAGAAAGACAAAATAAAATAGCTAAGGCACAAGAGGAAAAAGAAAAAGCCGAAGAAGAAAGATTAGCAAAAATTGAGGAAAAACAAAAAAAACTCAGGGATAAAATTGATAATATACAAAAAAGGCCTTTCGATAATAAACAATGGACCCCGGGTTTTAAAAATGCACAGATAAATTTAATACAAAAGCAAATTGATGAACTTGAAAAGTTAAAATAAATACTATCTGATTTATTAATGAACAAAGGCGGGGCAAATTAATGCACCGCCTTTGTATAAGTTGCTGTAAAAAAAGGTTATCTTTTATATTATTTAAATTTTATTACATCACCATGAACAGATGTAGCAACTCTGACAAGCACTACCCACCATTGCTTATATGATTCTACAGTAACATTGATCATTGGCATACCCGCCACGAGATCTTACTGCACTCTCAAGCGCTTCAGGAGTTGTATTCGAATTGGAAAGTGGTATAAAGCCGAATAAATAAATAAGGGTTGGTAGTCTTTTATATATCTAAACAGTTTGAGAAAGTACGTGGCATTAATATTTATAACTGGTGGTCCCAGCGGGGTTCGAACCCGCGTTACCGGCGTGAGAGGCCAGCGTCCTAACCACTAGACGATAGGACCATTATTTTAGAATATTGGGATAATTATAGAAAAGGTATTAGCTTGTCAAATGTTATTTTTTAATTATCAGTTACCGGTTTCATTTGAAGTGGAATTTTCCGGAGTTTCTAACTGAATCTTTTTCCCCTTTCTGTATCCAATGGCAAAATATATAACCGGCCCCAAAAAAGGTACGAGAGCTGTGACGCCCCAGATAGCCTTTGCGGCGGTACTACCAAAATTCTTTTTTGAAATATCTATTACAGCCCACCAGGTCAGAAGAAGAAAAACAAGCCCGGTACCAATAATTATTTTCGCCATTTTAAGTTATCCTTTCAGCATTGCTGTTAGATTAAGTATTGTATTTACATAATAGCTGCTAGGGTTATACTGACGAATTACCCATCGGGCTTTTTTATCTTCTATTCCCTGCCGCCATCCGCTCTTACTAAGAAAGTTTGCGACACTGGCTATTGCATCGGCGTGATTGGTAAGATCCACACTTCCATCCATATTTCCATCTGTTGCGTATCTGATAATGTTACTTGGAACAAATTGCGGAATCCCAACGGCTCCTGCATAAGAGCCGTTTATTGTAAGAGGATTGATTTTTTCTTTTTCCGCATAAATAAGAAAAGATTTAAGTTCATTGTATGCCCAATTCGATTTTTTTAGCGCTTTGTTTTCAAATTTTTCAAAAGTAAGGCTCGTTGAGCCGGAGATATATTCCCAAAATCTTTTTCTTATATTTACATCGAAAAGAGAGGCCATTGTCGAAAGTGTATTTAATACAGGCCGCTTTCCAATAGATTTTCCCAGCTTTGATTCTACAAGAATTATTGCGGTAATAAGTTCCTCTTCAACCCCATATTTTTCTTTAGCATTAAAAAGCTCCGATTCATATATTTTCATATACAGCTTTGCTCCGGCTATTGATAGAGCTTTGGGGTACTGATTATAATTTACATTGGATTCCTTGTGAACAAAAAAAAGTGACACTCCTTTTGCATCAAAATTTACCCGGCCATCATTGTAAATCTGCGCAAGCTTTTTCCTGCCGAATCCATCTGAAACAAGTTTATCCTGAAGCAACTTAAAATTGTAGTTGAAATCTTTGGTTGCCGTTTCCTCGTTTTGTGCGGATAAGGTTATAATGAATAACAAGCACAAAACAAATATAAATCTTTTAATATATAAGGAAACAATGCCCATTATGAAGTATCCCAGGTTATTTGGCTGAAATTTCAATAAAAGAACGTTTTCTTTCAGTAAATACACAAACTTGTTTATATCCTGCTGAACAAATCAAAGGTAAAACTTTTTCATAATGACGGCCAATATTATCAGGTTCATGCGCATCCGAACCTATTGTTATTCCAACACCATATTTACAGCATTTTTTTAAAATATCAATAGAAGGGTAAGCGTTTTGCGCATTGTGGTCGTATCCGCTTGTGTTAACCTCAACAGCAATATTATTTTTTGCTATTTTTTTAATTATTTCATCAAGCTCTTTCTCAAAACAATCAGGAAGATTCCTGCCGAATTTTTTCATAAGATCGATATGGCATATAAAATCAAAATAATTATTATCTAACATTTTATCAAGATATTCGAAATATAGCCGGTAAATTTCATTTGTTTCGAGTCCTCCTTTGCTCCAGTCCGATTCGTGGCTTACCACATCCACCCCTTTCGGGAAATGAAGAGAACTTCCTATAACATCAAATGAAAAAGTATCTATAATATTATTAATATCATCAATATGATCAGGGTGGTAGTCAATTTCAAGGCCGGCTTTTATATTTATAACTTTTCTGTAGCGGATTTTTAGATTTTGGACAGCTTGAAAATAAAACGGTACCTCAGAAGGTGCCATGGAATGTCTATTCCCAGGCTTGCTTATAGTTAGATGATCAAGAAAACATATTTCATCAAAACCTGACAAAACAGCTTTTTTAATATAAGCCTCCATACCATATTTGGCATGATTGCAAAGCATGGTATGAATATGATAATCAATCTTGCAAGATATGTTTGAATTTTCTTGATTCATCAGAAAGCGCCAATATTTTTAATGCAATAGGAAGGCGTTATGTTATATTGTTTTTTAAATGCCGATATACCATCTAAATTATCACACGAAAAAGGAAATAATTACAATTTTATTTTTCTAAATTCTTAAAATTTGGTGGAATTTGTCGTCCATCAAAAAAGAAATAACCTAAGACGTCAAAAGATAACGCCCATAAGGATAAAGCCTAAGTTGAAAAAAAACACCAAAACAGTATATACATGCCAGTCCTGTGGATATCAGGCCCCCAAATGGCTGGGTAAATGCCCGGACTGTGGCCAGTGGCAAAGCTTTGTTGAAGAATATCAAAATACAAGACCTGCCGGAGTTCCAATAGACGGCCTGCTGTCAGTTATGAGAGAGCCGGTTTCTATTGATGATATAGAATTTGAGGGCGAAGAGCGTATTCTAACCGGAATAAGCGAGTTTGACCGGGTTCTTGGAGGCGGTATTGTTCCAGGAACAATGATTCTTATTGGCGGAGATCCGGGAATAGGCAAATCAACATTGATGTTGCAGGCTTTTTGCAGCCTTGCCGAAAAAGGCCTTAAAGTCTTATATGTTTCTGGTGAAGAATCGATAAGGCAAATAAGTTTAAGGAGTAAGAGGCTTTCTGCCAAAGCACCCGGACTTCTGGTTGCATCGGAGATTGATATTGAAGCGATTTTATCTATGGTTGACTCCGCAAAACCCGATGTTCTTGTTATAGATTCGATACAGACTATGTTTTGCCCTGATCTTTCTTCTGCTCCGGGAAGTGTAAGCCAGGTAAGAGAATCTGCAATGAAACTCATGCTTTTGGCCAAAAAAACAAACCTGCCCACATTTCTTGTCGGGCATGTTACAAAAGACGGAGCCATTGCAGGGCCTAAACTTCTCGAGCATATGGTAGATACGGTTTTATATTTTGAGGGTGACCGGAATCATATTTTCAGAATTCTAAGATCAGTAAAAAACAGATTCGGTTCAACAAATGAAATAGGTGTGTTTGAGATGAAGGGAAACGGGCTTGATGAAGTTTTAAATCCTTCTGCCGCTTTTCTATCCGAAAAACCCCTAAGTTCTCCAGGGTCTGTGGTTACAGCCAGCATGGAAGGCACAAGGCCGATTCTCATTGAGCTACAGGCCCTTGCGAGCAGCACAAATTTTGGTACTCCCAGAAGGACAATTCTGGGTCTTGATAATAACAGAGTGGCATTACTTGCCGCTGTTATGGAAAAAAAACTGGGGATGCACCTTATGGGCTATGATATTTTTATGAATGTGGCAGGAGGAGTTAAGGTAGATGAACCTGCCGTTGATATGGGAATTATTGCAGCCATTGCCTCAAGCTTTCTGGATCGCCCTGTATCGGACGGGACGGTAGTTTTGGGTGAGGTAGGTTTGACCGGTGAGGTAAGAGCAATAGGTCATGCCGAAACAAGAGTTGCAGAAATTCAGAAAATGGGTTTTAAAAGATGTATTTTACCACATAGCAACCTAAAGCGCATAACCGGAATCGGCACAATAGAACTTTCCGGCATTAATAACATCGCAGAAGCTATGGAGGTTTTGTTTTGAACACAAAAGAAACTGTAGAGACGCAATATTTTAGAGACGCAAGATTTTGGAGACGCAAGATTTTGCGTCTCTACAGATATTACCTCTTTGTAAATATTCGTCTTTTCTTGACTTGGAAAGTACATAAGAGTATATGAAGCGTTTATCCCCTAAGGCAAACAAATGGGAAGATCATTATTCCCGCCTGGCTAAAAAGGAAAATTATCCTGCAAGATCGGTTTATAAACTACAGGAAATTCAAAGCAGGTATAAGCTAATAAAAAAAGGGGGCAGGGTTCTTGATCTGGGCTGTTATCCCGGTTCCTGGACTGTTTATGCTTCTTCTCTTGTAGGCGAAAAGGGAATTATAGTAGGAGTCGACTTAAAAAAGCTTGAAACAAATAATTTATCTAATGTCATAGCTTATCAAGCAGATATCCTTGACATAGATGACAAAACTCTTTTAGCAATAGGAAAAGATTTTGATGTTATAATAAGCGATATGGCACCTGCTACTACTGGAAACAAAAGTGTGGATGCTGTAAGGTCTTATGATTTATGTGTAGCGGCATTAGAAATAGCAACAAAAGTTCTTTTGTATAATGGTGCATTTTTATGTAAAATATTTCAGGGGGAAGATTTTAATAATTTTTTGGAAATGGTAAAAGCTGTATTTAAGTCTTATAAAATTTTTAAACCGCAGAGCAGTCGTAAATCCAGCAAGGAAATTTATATAATCGGTTTGGGCAAAAAATAGGAGGTTTGTATGTCAGGTCACAGCAAGTGGTCTTCCATAAAGCACAAAAAAGGCGCGGCAGATGCAAAGCGTGGGAAAACATTTACTAAGATTATAAAAGAAATTACGGTTGCAGCACGAATGGGGGGAGGAGGCGATCCTAATTCAAACCCGAGACTAAGAACGGCAATGCTTGCTGCAAAGGCAGAAAACATGCCCAAGGAAAACATCGAAAGAGCCATTAAAAAAGGCACGGGCGAACTTGAAGGCGTAAGTTATGAAGAAATCACTTACGAAGGATATGGCCCATCCGGAGCAGCGGTTTTGGTTGAATCTTTGACGGACAATAAAAACAGGACGGTTGCAGATATACGCCATATTTTCAGCAAAAGCGGCGGAAATCTTGGTGAGAACGGTTGCGTGGGCTGGATGTTTGAAAAAAAGGGGTATATTACTGTATCAAAAGAAAAAGTGAGCGAAGAAACTATTATGGAAATCGCACTTGAAGCAGGTGCGGAAGATATAAGAGAAGATGTTGAAGTATTCGAAATTATCACTGGCACGGATGATTTTGAATCGGTAAAATCTGCCTTAGATAATGCTTCTATCATTTGTGAGGAGTCGGAAATAACCATGCTTCCCAAAACCACAACAAATCTTGAAGGTAAAGATGCGGAAAAAATGATAAGACTTATGGAAACTTTGGAAGACTCTGACGATGTCCAAAAAGTATACACAAATGCGGATATCCCGGAAGACATGACATGAGACCTCGGTGTAATAGCTAATTGACTATTATTTCTTAAGGACATTTCCCATGCTTAAAACAGGAATAATCAAAGATTCTCTTTATCTTGAACATATCGCAGATGATTATCATCCCGAAAGTCATCACCGGCTTGAAACAATTTATGAAATGCTTAACGAAAAAGATATGGCGGGAAAGTTTGTCGATATAAAACCGCGCGATGCCACAAGAGAAGAGCTGGGATATATACACACGCCCGAATACATTTCAAGAGTGGCTTCTACTAAAACAAGGTCAAGAGTAATGCTTGATCCAGATACTTATACTTCTCCAAGATCATGGGAGGCGGCTTCCCGTGCTGCCGGCGGTTTTCTGGAGCTGATAGATAAATTGATGCAAAATAAGATTGACAACGGATTTGCTTTGGTAAGACCTCCGGGTCACCATGCAGAGTACGATCGGGCTATGGGTTTTTGTCTGTTTAATAATGTTGCCATCGGAGCAAAATACGCTATCGAAAAATATCATCTGGAGCGTATTCTTATAATAGACTGGGATATTCATCACGGCAATGGAACCCAGCGATCTTTTTATGATGACCCAAAGGTACTCTATTTTTCTACTCACCAATACCCCTACTATCCGGGAACAGGCGATTTGAATGAGTTCGGAGATGGTAAAGGAGAAGGGTTTAATATAAATGTACCCCTTTCACCAGGTGCTGGTGATGATGAATATGCCGAAATTTTTTTAGATATTTTAAAGCCGATTACCCTGGAATACAAGCCTCAGTTAATACTGGTTTCTGCGGGATTTGACACTTACTTTGATGACCCGCTTGGAGGAATGAGAGTTACCCCCCAAGGTTTTGCCCGCCTTGCAAAAATTATATTAGAGCTTGCAGAAAGAACGTGTGAAGGAAAAGCGCTTTTCATACTGGAGGGCGGTTACAACCTTAATGGCCTTCGTGACTCGGTAAAGGCTGTATTGATAGAGCTTCTGGGCGAAAATAGTCTTTTTAAAGGAAGATCTTTGCTTGATGAAAAAATCGATAGTAATGCAATATCCTCAAGGATCAAACAGGTCAAAACTGCTATTAAGCCTTTTTGGTCCGATATTATTTAAAGATTTTGTAAAAAGCTCCTAAACCGTTATGCAGTATAACCACATTTGGAATTTACCTGAAACCAAAAAGCGTAAACCATGTACCCGGTCTAAAATGCAATCGATGTTATAGTTGCACACTACTCTCAAATTCTCCCTTAGAAATAATGCCAAATGGCAATACAATAAATAAATGTGGGGATAGGGATTAATTTGTTTCATGTTTGATATTCTCCGGATATTGTTTTACAAGATGTTTCGTAAGTCCTGTAACAGTATGAATATAATTGATATCAGGGTTATACTCATAAATAGCATCATTACCAAAGTTGGAGTAAGCACAAAAGGAAGCAGTAATGGCTAATGTTTCAAGGAAATGGGAAACCGTTTATAAAGATATTCGTTCTATACTTGATAAGGCACGCTCGGAATCAATACGTGCTGTCAATTTTGCAATGGTTCAGGCTTATTGGAATATCGGGAGAGTAATTGTTGAAGAAGAACAGAGAGGTAAAAAGAGAGCGGATTACGGCAAGGCCCTTTTACAGGAAATATCAAACAGATTAACTGCGGATTACGGAAAAGGATTTACAGTAACAAATCTTAAATATATGCGGCAGTTTTATACCTCCTTTCCAATAGGTCACGCGCTGCGTGGCGAATTGTCCTGAACTCATTATCGGTTACTTTTGAAATTGGAAAAGCCTGAGGCCCGCGAATTTTACATGCAAGAAGCAATTAACAGCAACTGGAGCACGAGAGAAATGGAAAGACAAATTAACTCGATGCTTTATGAACGTATAGCCATGAGCAAAGATAAGCAAGGTTTGCTACAATTATCAAAAAAAGGTCAAGTAATTCAAAAGCCTGATGATCTTGTAAAAGATCCTTACGTCCTTGAATTTTTAGGATTGGAGAAACACGAAAGAGTTTTGGAAAAGGAGCTGGAGCAAGCCCTTATCAATCATTTGCAATCTTTTCTCCTGGAACTTGGCAGAGGTTTTTCTTTTGTAGCACGCCAGCAGCGAATTACTTTGAAAGGCGACCATTTCTATATTGATCTGGTGTTCTATAAACGCTTGACTAAGAGCTTTGTTCTTATCGACCTGAAAATCGGCAAACTAACTCATCAGGATATCGGACAGATGCAAATGTATGTGAATTATTATCACAGAACGCAGATGATCGAAGGGGAAAATTCTCCTATAGGTATTATCCTTTGCGCCGAAAAAAATAACGCTGTCGTCCGCTTCACACTTCCGGAAAATCAGCAACAGATTTTTGTTTCTAGATATATCAATTACATTCCTACGGAAGAAGAATTGCGAAATGAAATTATGCGTGAGAAAAAAATGATAGAGATGGAACTGAAACTTGAGAAGGATGATCATGAATAAGGCGATAATTTTTTATGAATACTGACAACTCAATATACAGCCCAAAACCATCTTCAGGTTTAATTTCAGCTTTGATGAATCCGGGTATATACGATCATGCTGTAAATGACTGTCATCTGATCGAAACGCATGCCTCCTGGATTATCCTCACAGGAGATTTTGCTTATAAAATCAAAAAGCCTGTTAACCTGGGTTTTCTTGATTTTTCTACCCTTGAAAAAAGGCATTTGCTTTGTAAAGAAGAATTGCGCTTAAACCAAAGACTTGCGCCGCAAATGTATCTGGAGCTTATTACTATTACAGGTACAGCGGAAAAACCTGTTTTAAACGGAACCGGAAAGCCGATTGAGTTTGCTGTAAAAATGCTTCAGTTTCCGCAGGAAGTACAACTTGATCGCATGCTGGCAAGAGGTGAAATCGGAACTTCTCATATTGATGCCATTGCCCGATTAGTTGCTGATTTTCACAAAACGACAATGGTTGCCTCAAAAGACAGTACCTACGGTGACCTGGAACACATCAGAAAACCTGTTGAAAATAATTTTATTCAAATTAATAAAAATACAAAAAAGGCTGAACATCCTCTGATCCATGAATTAGAAGTCTGGTGTAAATCCTTTTTTGATAAGCTTAAGCCTGTTTTTATAAAGCGCAAAGCCGAAGGATTTATCCGGGAATGCCACGGAGATATGCATTTAAGAAATATTGCCTGGTTAAATAATACTCCTGTAGTATTTGATTGCATAGAATTTGATCCGGACCTTAGGTGGATTGATGTGATAAGTGAGATTGCATTTCTTGTCATGGATTTTGAGGCACGTAAGCATCCTCAACTATCAAGGCGCTTTTTGAACGCTTACCTGGAAGAAAGCGGAGATTATGCAGGTGTTAGGGTTTTGCCATTTTATCTGGTTTACAGAGCGCTTGTGCGTGCCAAAATAGCATCGATACGGGCCGGGCAACAGGATATCAGCGAAGAAGAAAAAGCAGAAGCCGAAAAAGAGTTTTTCAATTATATGCAACTTGCAAAGAGTTGTTCCAAAATAGCTTCTCCTAAACTTATAATCACCCGCGGACTGTCGGCATCCGGCAAAAGCACGATAACTTTGCAGCTGCTTGAGCAAATGGATGCAATACGCATACGTTCCGATGTTGAACGCAAAAGAATTTTTGGAATAAGCCGGAAAGAAAGCAGCAAGACAACTTACTGTGAAAATATATATAGTCCTGAGGCGATAAAAAAGACTTATGATAAACTTGCAGGACTTGCAGAAAAGATATTGGATGCCGGTTATCCGGTGATTATTGATGCGGCATTTCTAAAATTTGAAGAACGCGGGAAATTTAGAAAATTGGCGGAAGCAAAGAAAGTGCCATTTATCATTCTCGAATTCTTAACCACACACGATACTTTACGTTGGCGTATCACAAAGCGTGAAAAAAATGTATCTGATGCCGACCTTTCAGTATTGGAACACCAGATTGCGAAATGGCAGCCGCTTGGCGAAAGAGAAAAAGATCGAGCAATTACTATAGATACCGAAACTCCTGTTGATATCATGCTGCTTGAAGAAAAGGTAAGGGACTTTTATTAAAGCTTGTATTTTTTGAATGGATTTCGAACAGCTCCCAGAGTAATAAAGTATTCTAAACGCTGTAATTCTCCAGAGGTAAATTTCAACTATTCCATCGCTCCAGCTTTAATAAGCAATTCTTCAATCTCTTTCTGATCATCAAAAGAAGTATGCATTAAGGCAGTCCGGCCATCTTTATCCTTTGCATTGATATCAGCACCCTTTGCCAGCAGCTCCTGCACAATCTCACGGTGGCCCTTCTCGGCAGCGTACATTAATGCAGTCTTGCCGTCTTTATTATAAGCATTGACATTGACACCTTTTGTTAGCAATTCTTGCACTACCCTACTGTAACCACGAAAAGAGGCGGCCATCAATGCTGTGATTCCATTTTTGTCATTGGTATTATTTACATCAGCACCCTTTTCAAGCAACTCCTTTACAATTTCAGAATGACCATACTGGGAAGCAGCCATCAACGCGGTCCAGCCATTTTCTTCGTGCTTTGCGTTGACATCAGCACCGTTTGCTGTCAGCTCTTGCATAATTACAAAGTTACCTTTAGAACAAGCATGCATCAATGCTGTCTCACCGAATTCATTCTTTGTATTGGGCTCGGCACCCTTCGATAGTAAAGCACGTACAATCTCAATGTGCCCATCTGAAGAAGCTGCCATCAATGCTGTCCAGCCATGTTCATACTTAGCATTGGTATCAGCACCGTTTTCCAGTAGCTCCTTCACAACCTCTAAATAGCCATTAGATGAAGCTGCCGTTAATGAGGTTGAACCATCTTTATATTTTGAGTCGATATCGGCACCTTGTGACAGCAGTTTCTTCACAATCTCAAGATGACCCTTCTTGGAAGCATGCATCAATGCAGTTGAGCCGTTTGTATTCTTGCAATTGATATCAGCGCCATTTGCCAACAGTTTCTGTACAATCTCATAATGGCCAATCAAAGAAGCAGCCATTAATGCAGTATTGCCATCTTTGTCTTTGGCATTTATATCAGCACCCTTTAAAAGCAGGTCCTGAACAATCTCAAGGTAACCATTTAGAGAGGCAACCATTAATGCTGTCCAACCATCTTTGTACTTTGCATTGACATCAGCTCCATTTGCAAGCAACTCTTGTACAATCTCACGTTTACCCTTCAAAGAAGCCTCCAACAGAACAGCCGCAGGGTCTTTGCCCTTGACATTCACATCCGCTTTTGCCTTTATTAGTAAATCTTTAATCTCAGGGTCCTTTACAACTCTCAAAGCGGTCATTCCGTTATTATCTTTTGCATTGACATCAGCACCATTAGCCAGCAGTATTTGAACAATATTAATGTGCCCACATGAAGAGGCAATCATTAATGCGGTTATGCCATCTTTACTCTTGCTATTGGCAGTAACGCCCTTCGATAGCAATGTCTGCACAATATCAAAGTGCCCTTTATAAGAAGCATCCATTAATGCGTTCATACAATTTTTGCTCTCGTTATTGATCTCAGCACCCCTTGCTATCAACTCCTGCAGAATATCAAGGTGACCTCCAAAAGATGCTGCTCTCAATACAGTCCAACCATGCTCGCTCTCGGCATTCACATCAGCGCCTTTTGCAAGCAGCTCCAGCACAATCTCACGGTGGCCCTTCTCGGCAGCATACATTAATGCAGTCTTGCCGTCCTTATCCTTGATGTTGACATCGGCTCCCTCTGAGATAAGCCGTGTAACTTCAGTCAGGTCAACATTTCCTGCTGCTTTGACCAGATCTTCGTTCACTCCGGCAAGAGCAATCGCTGACCCCCAAATTGTAATAACTATTATCAATACTGTTGTTTTGATTTTAGTATCCATCAACCAATTTCTATTAATTGAATCCATTGTTATCCTTCTTTATAGTTATTGAAAGTCAGATATCCAGCCACTTCTATCAATCTGAAGTGGCTGGTTGGATAGTTTTCTATAAACAAAAAAGGTAATAGCAGATACTTATTCGTTTACGGTTTCGCCGGAATCAGTTCCTTCCTGAGATACTTTCGGTGCAACAGATACTGTTGACGCAACTTTGTCCTGAGCAATTTCGCCAAGATATTTTGGTAGTTCAATTCCGGCCATACCGGCTACTTCGTGCAATGGCGGCAGACTTTTAATCAGTCCTGAAAGAAAGTTTGCGGTTGCAGTGCCGTCTTTTCCACCTCCGGCAGAATCCCATACAGTAACCTTGTCGATTTTTATATTGCGTATAGCTTCTACCTGCAATTGTACAATCTGTTCTATTTTTTCTGTCATTAGAAGAGTGGCTGCCGCTTTGGCATCACCATTACAGCCTTTAACCAGGTTAAAATAACCTACTGCCTTACTTTCAAGAACCTTACGTATACCTTCAGACTCCGCCTGATATTTAAGGAGGATTGCATCTGCCTGACCTTTTGCCTCACGACGGGTTTTTTCGGCTTCTGCTTCAGCGGCAATCTCAACTTTTTTCTTATTAATTTCCTGGCGCACAACCTCTTCAGCATTGAGCCTTTCCTGTTCAGCCTTATATTGGGCTTTTTGAATCTCAACTTGAGCCTCTCGACGCGCAACTTCGCCAAGTTTTAAGGCAGCTGCCTGTTTTACAGCCAGCTCTGCGTTGGTGTCTGCAATATCGGCTTTGGCGCGGTTTTCACCATCTACTGCAAGTGCTTCCTGTTCCTGAACGAAAATCCGCCTATCAGCCTCGGCCTTTTTTTGGCCTTTCGCCGATTCAGCCACATTTTCAGCAACTTTGATATCCTGGTCCCGGTTGGCTGCCGCTTCACCGATTGTGGCGCCTGCTTCCTGTTGTTGCACAAAAACACGCTGGTCAGCCTCAGCCTTTTTCTTTCCTTTCTCCGACTCGGCCACGTTCTCCGCCACCCGGATTTCCTTCACTTTAGTCGCTTCGGCCTCACCAATAGCGCCCAGCTTTTCCTGTTCGGCAACATCAACCTTGGCCTGGTTAATCGCCTCGGAGGCTGCTTTTTTTCCAATAGAATCGATATACCCCGACTCATCGGTAATATCGGTGATGTTAACATTAATCAGAAACAGGCCGATTTTATTCAGCTCAGGAGTAACATTTTTTCGAATCGATTCCAAAAAACTTTCACGATCCTGATTGATCTGCTCGATTGTTAAAGAAGCTACGGTAAGACGTAACTGGCCAAAGATGATCTCTTTTGCCATCTCTTCGATTTCTCCTTGAGAGAGATGCAACAAACGTTCAGCAGCAGAAGTCATGACTTCCGGTTCGGTACTGATACCAACCGTAAAAGTGGATGGAACGTTTATGCGGATATTCTGTAATGAAAGGGCCTTTTGCAAAGGAATGCTGATAGTCATCGGCGTCAAACTAATGTAAGCATAATCCTGAATTAACGGCCAGATGAGCGAGCCGCCACCGTGAATACAATTAGCCGATTGCCCTACACCAACCTTGCCATAGACTACAAGAATCTTGTCCGATGGACAACGTTTATACCGGGAAGAAAGAAAGACGATAGTAGTTACAACCAGAATAAGGAACGCAACAATGGGAAGAATCCAAAAATCGAACATAATGACTCCTTTCTTAGTTAATTGTTTCCACAACCATGATATTAGCATTCACCTGAACCACTCGCACTGGGGTACCAGTCGGCAACTCAGCCCCGTTTTTTTCAATAGCATCGAATTCACGAAGGCGGTTTTTGAAATTAATGCTAACCCGCCCGACACCTCCTTTGGGAATATTGGTGTACACGGTTCCCATGCTGTCTACTGCATCAGAAGTTTTTAAAGTACCGCTTGATTGCAAATTTGCAGCGCCCTTGAAGAGTTTGCCGATAACCCACACTGAACCCATACCGGCTGCAACAGCTCCTAAAATGGATATGATAACTCCCACCTGACTCTGCCGATAGAGGGCAAGACCGACCAGACCAAACATCATAAAAAAAGCAGATAATCCCTGCAAGGAAATCATCCGAAAACCGATATCGGAATCCGGGTGCTCTGAATCAATACTAAAATCATGATCCCCTCCGACATCTGCATCAGTATCTCCGCCAACAAATTGCATAATTAGTTTCATAAAAACGAAAAAACCGCCAATAATGGCACAAATCAGGAAAAATATCTCAAGACCGTTAAAATCCGAAAAAGCATTTGCCATGCCAAGACTCCTTCGCTTTAGATAACCGGTATTTATTCTCGAACAGGAACACCTTCTTGGGAATTGCCTATGAGCCAAATTATCCCACCAATTACTGTTAAAGCCCCTCGTATAACCCAGCCTATAGTTGGCCCCCAAATATCTATCCAAGCCAAAACAATAAATTCCATATTAAGAAAATATAGAACTATTGAACCGATACCGAAAAAGAACATTGTTCCACCAATACTTTTCATTTTGCCTCCTTAGTTATAGTTAATAATACTTCAGCCAATATTAGTACTACCTCATAGATCGACAAACCTGCTTCTGCTAAATAATGCTGTCAAAAAACAAAAGTTATTTATTTCAACCATGGATCAAGTTTTGCGGTGATGATTTTTAAACCTGTTTTCTTCACAAGAAACTCAATTACCTTCGCATCTCTTTCGGGAACCGGATCACGAAGCCCTTCACATGTACTCCAATATTTTAAATCTGAAAACTTAAGAACATAATGCGGACTTTTACGTATATTTCCAGCGGGAGAAATTGTGTGAGAAACATGGTAAATACTATCTACATCTGCATAGGCATATGTTTTTTCATCAAAAGCCCAGAAAGAATCAACGATTATTTTATTTTCCGTAAAGCAAGTATATGTGTCCCCGGCAAGGGAAATAGCCACACTCGCAATAATAACAATGGGCAGGGCAAGAATTTTATATATCTTCACATCATTGAAACCCATGTTCATATTTGAATACGTAAAGTATTCTTTATATCTTTTTTCACCCAAAAAAGTATTCTTAATAAAATAATGTGTGGGAGCACCAAAAGTAGCGAAGGCCACAACTAATGCAATAAGCATCCAGAAGTATTTTGATGGCAATATGGCAAATAATAATCCCGGAACTTCAGATAATGAAAATTGTTCTAAGGCAATAAAGAGTCTATACCATAAGTAACTCAAAACTGAAAAAAAAATAATAAAAAGAGCACCGAAGAACAAATGCCATTTATAATACTCTTTTTTTAAATCTTCAAAAGAGCGCTTTGTATCTTCGGGGCTGTATGGAAAAAGGACTTTAATAATAAAAAGCATAACCGCTATAGAAGTAGAAACAGCAGCCACACTAATTATAGTACTTAAACCTTTTATCATAAATAATTTTCCTTATCATTCATCTTTTTGCTTGGATAAAAATAAAACAGTATTTCTGTACTACTGCAAGATCATAATCCTGCAAATTAATAGATAAACAAGCAACGTATATTTTACGTCTGTGTCCATTTTTATTCTTATCTGCTTTCAGCAGCAAATTATTTATATAGTTTGAATGTAGCTTCTACGGAACGAATTGCAAATCAAATGAGCCAGTTTGAAAACGCCCCATTTTGGCCGATCTTAAGCGTTGGGCTCAAATTTTGCACGAAGTGAAGCATTAGCGCTATCCTCGAAATACTTAATGTATTCCTGTGGTTGAAATTTTCTCCCGCCATGAGCTTGACCAAACTGAAACGTTTTGAAAGGGGCTCATTTATCTTATGCCAATTTTTTCCATGGCACTTTGAAGTTTTTGCAGTTCTTTTTTACTTTGCGCATTATCAGGATCAATTTCAAGCGCTTTTAAAAAATCTGTTTCGGCTTCTTCTAACAAATCAGAATCCTTATTTTCATAGCCATCTGCATAGTGGACCATTCCTTTCCCATAATATGCATAAGCGCTTTCAGGATCAAAGCTTATTGATATTTCAAAATACTTTATAGCATCTTCATACTGTTTATTTTGATAACAAGAAAGGCCTTTATTATTATACACATATATTATTCTTTTTCTGATGGCATCAATAAAATCGTAAGTTGTCATATCACCATTATTTTTGAATGGGTGTATCTTTGTGTTTTCGGAATCTTCAGTAGGGATAGATATAAAAAACGATGGATATCCGTTAACATTATACTTTTCGGCAAGGGCTTTTTCAGAGGCTCCTTTATCCGGTTCAATTTCCACCTTTGGAATGTTATTTAAAAAATTATATACTTCATATGAATCAAGATATTCTTTATTCATTTTCTTACACCATTTACATGATTCCAAACGGAAATATACTATCAAGGGTTTTTCTTCATCTTCCGCTTCTTGAACTGCATCATCATAGCCTGATGCTCCATGATACCAATTGGAAAAGTCATCAGCTAATAAACTGTTTGGAAAAAGAAGTATAAAAGACAAGAATAACCCGAAAGCTACACAGTAATTTAATAAAACAGCGTCTTTTTTCATTTCTCAATTTATCCTTTATTTCCAAGTTTATGTTTCAATACTTTTATACATACTCAAGTTATGATAACAGTGGCACAAAAAGATTTATTCCCTTTTTTACCATATCTCAAAAGAATCTATATAGTGTTGAACAACATCCTGAGGAAATATAGCGTTTAGACCGACAGCACCTACCTGATATAACCTTCGACCTGAAAGTAAGATTACTATATGCCCTTTTCCAAGTTTTCCTTTTACCGTATATTGAATTTCTCTTGCTGGATCTTCTCCATAGCTTATCTCTTCCTCGTTAATTAATTTGACATCTGCTTTATTCAACATACCATCTCTTGCACCATCTAAAATTGCCTCTGGATCAGAGTTATCTATCACCTCATCTGGATAATCAACATAAGCCATAATATACGCAATATTAGGTTTGTCTATAACAAAGGTTTTCATTTCAAGAATACCAATAGGAGTGTTTAATGTTTGATTTTGTTGTTCAGGCTTAGAAGGAACCATTATTGAAAATCTTCCCTCGTCTGATTTGAATTTTTGCATTGAACCTATATTGTCACAACCAGAAATTATGAAACATAATACGAGAACCAGAAATGTAATTGATGATCTAAGGGCAGCATTAGCTAATTTCATTTATCCTCCTCTTGATAAGTATTATTTGATAAGTATTGTTGTGAACCTGATAAAATGCCTTATTATGCTTATTTTACAAGTAACTACTTATTTCATTACTCCGGATATATTTGCAATTATTTCAGATGCAGCGCCGCTTCTCCAAAAATATAAACCTGCCCCAAGTACTATTAACGCTATAATGTAAAATAAACGATTCTCACCAATACTTGCGGTAAACACTTTTTTTAAATAATAGATCATTAGCAATACTACTATTGCAGTAATTATATTAACAGTATTAATATATTCCATACATAGCTCCTTGTTATGAAAAACTGCTTTTATTTAGAAATTGAGCATTCATGCTATTACTGATATTTAATCAAGATTCATTGACTTTTTCGACAGCTCCGTTATCGGATTTACCTTATGGCTTTTGGAGATGAATAATCTCTCTTGCTATGCCTAACTCTGACAATCGAATTTTATTTCTGGTCTCACCAAGATCTGCGGGCATAATTCTAATTAACTTGCCATTTTTAAATTGTACATAATAACACGAATAATCCCTTTGTTCAGCTTTTGGAATAGGCAGCTCAGGAAAAATATCGGAAATAATAGATTGTGACTTCGACATATTTGAGTACGCAGATTTATTCAGTTGTAATTTTGATGAGAAAGATTCGAATGAGGTGCCAACTGGAAATATCTTATAAAGGTTTGCCCACAATTCATATTCAGACATTCGTGAGCGGTGATACATATTTCGGCTTTTGAAACGAATATATTGCATTCCGAAATATCCGGTTGAGATTGCAAAAATAAGAGTTAATGAAATAAGAATTATAAATTTTTTATTCATTATTCTCAGTTCTCATATAAAAAGTTATTGAGCAGTACTGTATATCTTTCCCACCAAAGGGTGATGGTCAAAAAGAATAGTTAATCTAAGAATTCCTTCTAATATCATAATAAATATTAAAATTCAATATATATAGAAAGATGCTGGTTTGTTATAATTTGGGATTCATATAAAGATAGGCAACAGGGCAAGTGCGGACATGCCCCGGCCAAATGGGAGTAGAAGAATTATTTTATGGTAATAAGCAAGAAGTTTTTTGGAGCCAAAGTCAAAAAAGTTTATTCAAAACCTGGCCTGTTATAACCTTTGGATAGAAATATGTTGATTTTCTCGGCATAATCAGGCCTTCCCCGGCAATTCTTTGTACCTGTTCTATCTTTGTGGGATTTAATATAAAAGCAATATCGTATTTGCCGGAAATTGTTTTTTCCATTGCTTCTTTATCGGAGCTTGAATAAGAAATAAGATTTTCATTATCTAAACCTGCTTGATCAAATCCGAGTACTTCGGTAAGAATAAGCCTTGTAAGTACTGTTACATCAAGATCCATAAGAGATTCGGATAATTCATCTCCAAACAATTTCTTCATAATGCCCGTTTTAGTAGAGAGAATGTAAAAATCATTACTGCTTTTCAGAAGTACTCCGATTTTATTTTTTGACTCTTCCGATCTTAGTGATGAGATAAATTGATCTTTTGCTTTTTTAATATCATTGGTGTCGGCTGCAATTGTTGTAATATCAAAATACTCCGAGGCCTTTTGCACAAAGCCGGAAAGGGTTTTAGCATCTACGCCGCTTAACAAACGATGAGCCGGCAGTATAATCATTCCGGGATCTTCCATACTACAGATAAACATCATTATAAAATTGGCAGGATGTGTTGGTGAGAACTCAGGATTGTTTTTTGATACCCACTCTCTGTAGTTTAAAGCAGTTTCATACCTGTGGTGTCCATCGGCAATATAAAGAATTTTATCTTTAAATGCAGATGCAATGCTTTCTTGTATATTTGCATCCTCTATCTTCCAAAGCCTTTGACGGTGACCTTTGCCATCTGTGAAATCAAAATCAGCAGAGCTTTCGGAAGCTTTCTTTTCTATAATATTAAGGGCGTCAATTTTACCTGAATACAGGGAAAAAATCGGGCTGAAATTGGCATGGCAGGCTTTCATAAGTTTTAGTCGTTCCGACTTGGTCTTTGAATAAGTTTTCTCGTGAGGAAGGATAATTCCCTTTTCGAAAGGCTCAAGACCTACTATGGCTGTAAGACCAAAACGCCTGAAAATTTTGCCTTCAACCGTAAAATCAACAGCCGTCAGATAATAAGCAGGACTTTTATCTGTAATAAGAATTTCTTCTAAAAGCCAATTGTTAAAAAAAGCCGCTGCCCTTGTATAGCGGCTATTTTCTTCATTATCTTCCTTTGTTTCAGTGCCCAGAATAAGGCGTATTATGTTTTGAGGATGTTTGTTATAAAAATTTATCTGTTCTTCTTTAGAAATAACATCATACGGAGGTGTTGTAACATCTGCCAAATCGCCGATCTTTTCCGGGTTATAAAGAATCCCATTGAAAGGGATTACATTTGCCATTTTTATTTTTCCTTCCCTGTTGATTGATAAAAGAATTTACGAAACTGATACTAGAAAGAATCTGACTGTTCAAGCAAAAGATTCTCAAAATATGCCGTTAAGATAAAAAAGAGGGTTATTGAGCCACTTTCAAAGCGTTTCAGTTTGGTCAAGCTCAAGGCGGGAGAAAATTTCAACCACAGGAATACATTGAGTATTTCGAGGATTGAAATTTGAGCCCAACGCAGAGATCGGCCAAACTGGGGCGTTTTGAAACTGGCTCTATTTTCTGATAATTAACCATATGCCCCCTTGTTCTGCAATTTTGCATTTGCTTGTTAATCCCGAGTCTTTTACAATCTTTTCAAGTTCTTTTATACTGATCCTTCGTCTTCCCAAATTATCATTTAATCTGCGGGATTCATCAGCAATTTCGTCTATGAGTTTTTGCGGGGTGTCTTTGCCGAATCCACCGCCCACAAAGGCCATACCTCCGGGTTTTAAAATGCGAAATATTTCACCAAGAAAGTTATTCTTTTCATTTAAGAAAAAAAAGGCTCCTCTTAATATTACCAAATCAAATTGAGCATCATCAAAATCAAGGTGATTAAACTCCGT
Organism: Pseudomonadota bacterium; assembly: GCA_043825875.1. GTDB lineage: Bacteria > Desulfobacterota > Desulfobacteria > Desulfobacterales > RPRI01 > RPRI01. The sequence goes on from JBDRRF010000068.1 coordinate 26,867, forward strand.
TTGCTTAAAGTTTATTTTATGGCAGCTGCCGGAATTTGAAATCTCCTGTTCTAAATATTCCAGCACTTCCTTTGAATTATCTGAAAATGTTATATTAAATTCAGGGTATAATTTTAATAGCTCAACCGAAATACCACCTGAAAAAGGGCCGAGTTCCAAAACTTTTCCACTGTTTTTCAGGTAGCTTTCCATTAGTTGTGATACAAGGTATGGATATATATTAATCCAAAGGTCATTTACCTGCTTAAGTTCATTAATATCCATATGAAATATATATGTAAATTAGTATATTATGTCAATAAGAAACCGGTTCCGGAGTCCGAGGATACGATTCCCATATATAATTATAAAATTACTGCAATTTTATAATTTCTTGTTGATAAATCTAACTAACTGCTATAATTTAATTTTGAGTACATGCCCAGTTAGAGAGCGATGAGAATTGAACATTTCGAAGGCATTAAGGCCTGGCAACCGGCTTATGAATTTACTCAAAACGTTTACCCATATGACTCCGGTATTTGTATATGAAGCAATCAACTGTGAACCGTGAACCTTGAACTGTGAACCTTGAACCCAATAACCTGAATCATAACTATGTATAATTATTTTTCATTTTTTTCAACAATCGGGTGGCAGGATGTAGTTGATATTATATTAAACAGCTACATCCTGTTCAGATTCTATATCCTTTTTCGAGGAACAAATGTTTTTCGGGTTCTTATAGTAATAGCCTTTCTCTGGTTTTTCCAGAGGATAGCTTTTTCTTTAGAGCTTATAATAACAAGTTGGGCTCTGCAGGGCATTACAGCTGTTGCGGCACTTATTATTATAGTTGTTTTTAGAAATGAAATCAGAACTGTATTGCAGGCAAAAAATTTAAAGTCATTTTTATGGGGTTTTCCACAAAAAACATCTATAACACCTGTTGAAATAATTTCAGAAAGCGTTTTTGAACTGGCTAATAAACGTATAGGAGCACTTCTGGTATTTCCTGCAAAAGACGATCTGGAAGAATATGTAAAAGGCGGTTTACCATGGCGCGGGGTTATTTCTAAAGAAATGATAATGAGCATTTTCTGGCCCAGCAACCCTGTGCATGATGGTGCTGCAATACTCAGAAAAGATAGAGTTGTAGAAGTATCCTGTATTCTCCCTCTTTCACACAAAAATAATCTTCCTTCACATTATGGAACAAGGCACAGAGCAGCGCTTGGACTGGCTGAAGCTACCGACGCAATGGTTATAGCCGTTTCCGAAGAAAGGGGCACGGTTTCCGTAGCTAAAGATTCCGGAATACATCGCGTTAATCGAAAAAAGGATCTTGAACGTATGCTTATGGAGCATATGGGCAACGCTCCAAAACCTGATAATGATAAGCGCAAGGAAAAACTTGAAATATTCTTTGCCGCTCTTGTTTCATTTCTTTTTATTGTGGGAGTGTGGTTTAGTTTCTCAAGAGGTTTGGAAGCCCTTATTAATGTTGAAGTGCCTGTTGAATATATGAATCGCGATTCAGAATTGGAAATTATGGATACATCGTCAAATTCTGTTATTCTCAACATGGGGGGGTCGGATTCTCTGATTAAATCAATCCGGCCTGAACAATTAAAAGTCAGAATAGATCTGGCAAAAGCAGCTGCCGGAAAAAGCTCTTACCTGTTAACAGATAAAAACGTAACTCTTCCGCCTGGAATAGTACTGAAAAAAATTAATCCATCAGCCATTAAAGTTACACTCGGAGCTTCTGAAATAAAAGAATTACCGGTAAAGGTTGTCTGGGCAGGAAAACTCCCGAGTAACTTAATGCTTGATAATGTCAAAATTATTCCGGACAAAGTCAAGGTGGTAGGTGTGAAGCGTATTCTGGATGGGATTAAAACTGCAAATACTTATAAGGTTTATCTTAACAATATTAATGAATCAGGAGCAACTACCGTTAAACTTGCTCTTAGTCCACCCTCTCTAAAAATTGCGCCAGGCTCAAATGATATGGTTACCGTGGAATATACAGTCAAAACAAAATAAAATATATCAAAATGTTATATTGTTATCAATAACCGAATTTCTTTCCACTACTACAGGTGTATTACTTGTATTGTTTATTGATACATTACCAGTAATTTTTACATCTTTTTCAAAAAACACATCCCCAGCTATTGACAAAGATTCACATTCTACCAAAGAAGGTATTCCTTCTTTAAACCTTTCATCAAATTGATCTATTTTGCCATAATACCTGGAATCAAGGTTTATTCGAATTTCAGGAAGTTTTCTTTCAGGGTTATAAACCAGTTTTTCATCTCTGATAATATAGCAATCAGATCGTACAGCAAGAAGATCGTTGCATTTTTTAACAGGAAAGAATCTCGTTCTTGGAACCCTTACAGCAGTTGCTCCGTCAAAAAGAGAAATTGCAGAACCCATGGCAGTTTCTATCTGATATACTTCAGGACTAGTCTCGTCTCTTGGATCTAAATATTTCGGGTTCAAGATTAGCGGAAGATAAACAAATCCTTTTTCTTTAATAAGTTCTTTCAAATAGACTATGTTTATCCAGATATTGTTTGTATTAAAAAAGCTGTAACAACTTATGTCTTTAAAAGCATCCAGCTCACTATCAGTACATTGTGCCGCCTCGCGTAAAATAATATGACCGTTTGTATGTCTTGCGATGTGCCCGCCTTTTAAATCAGATTGTGTTCTGTCTGAAACTTCCATTAAAAAAGGAAAATTGTTTTGAGCAAAATACCCTAAAAGCGCCTCATCTACTGTAGCTCCCAGATTGTCCGAATTTGAGATAAAAGCATATTTTATTCCTTCGGAGATAAGCTTATCAAGCACTCCTGAAGTATGAAGAGCGGCATAAATATCACCATGACCGGGCGGGTTCCATTCCATGTTGGCGTTTTCCGGCCAAACCGCAGGGCCAAAGCTATTGCGAAGTATTTTTGGGTACTTATGCTGAAGGAACATAATGGGGAAGGCAGGCAGATCCATTTTCTGTAAAGCATCAGATGTATCTTTGTCGGTTCCGAAACTGTTCATGAAAACAAGTTTTATATTACTTATTTCAGATTGTTGTACTATTATGTCAAGGAATGTTTTTCCTTCTCTTACTTTAATAAGTGATTTAGCCTTGCTTAAACCCATACTCGTTCCAAGACCGCCGTTTAATACTATCCTGACAGTATTCTTTATCGCTTTTTCCCCTGAAACCGAATATCCGGACAAATCATCTGAATAAACGATTTCATTTTCCCTCATACATTCGATATCTTTGTCATATATTATACCTGTTTCACCATTTATAACTTTATGGTAATAATACAAAAAGCTATCAATAACCATCTGGGGTTGTTTTTCATTTTTTAATTTTTCGATAAAAGATGCGATATGGTTTTGTGTATCAGGAATTTTCACCTATATTCTCCGTAAGTTTCTATAGGTTATACTTGTTAGGAACTTTAAGAGGCAATTGCTTGCTCAATCCATTCCATAGTATCTTTTTCTTTTCCATACTGAATATCTGTTAAAGCTTTAAACAACTTATTTGCGATAGGGCCGACTTTCGCATCCGAAACCGTGATAATTTTATCTCCATATTTTAGCTCTCCGACAGGAGAAATTACTGCTGCTGTTCCGGAACCGAAAACTTCTTTAAGTTTTCCTGCTGCATGCGCTTGCATTACTTCATCAATAGTTATCCTGCGTTCGGTTGTTTTAAGTCCCCATGATCTGGAAAGCGCAATAACCGAATCCCTGGTGATTCCTGAAAGAATGCTGCCGTTTAAAGCAGGTGTTATTATTTCATCATCAATCACAAAAAAGATATTCATAGAACCAACTTCTTCAATATATTTCTGCTCAATGCCGTCCAGCCATAAAACCTGGGTATAGCCTTCTTTATGGGCTGCTTCGCCTGCATAAAGACTTGCCGCATAGTTTGCGGAAGCTTTTGCTTCGCCCAGACCACCGCGAACAGCTCTGACATGATCTTTGCTGACAAGAATTTTAACCGGATTAAATCCTGCCGAATAATAAGCCCCTACAGGTGAAAGAATAATAAACAAGCGATAGGTATAAGATGCCCGCACTCCCAGGAAAGGATCCATAGCAATAATTGTAGGTCTTATATATAAAGAAGTGCCGGGAGCATCCGGAACCCAATGCTTTTCAATGTTTAATAATTGCTTAAGTGAATCCAAAAGAAATTCTTCATCAACTTCAGGTATGCAAAGAAGTCTGCAGGATTTATTGAAACGTTTAAAATTATCTTTAGGCCTGAAAAGCAAAATTGAACCGCTATCGGTACGATAAGCTTTTAAGCCCTCAAATATGGATTGGCCGTAATGAAGTACCATTGTTGATGGGTCCATATTAATCGGCGCATAGGGTTCTATCCTTGGGTTATGCCATCCTTTTTCAGGACTATAATCCATGTTAAACATATGATCTGTAAATATTGTTCCAAAACTAAGAGCAGAACTGTCCGGAATCGGCTTTAATTTATCTGCCTTTTTTATAGATAGTTGCATTTAAACCTCCAATAATACAATATATTAAATCAAATACAAAGGCTAAAAGCCTGTCTGTATTTAGTTTGCGCTTTATCAGATATCTGGTTTGCCCAATTTTCAACCATAAAGGCAGGTACTTTTTAATCCAAATATCTTAACTCGTTGATACAGCAAGATTATGCTTTAAATCAAGAACTAAGTTTATCCGATAAGCATATTTGCCTGTAACTTCATGAATATTGTACCATTATAGCTTGATGGTCTTGTAAAATATATGCATAAATCCAATATGGAAAGATAGACGATTTTTGTTTTGCTTAAGGTATACAACCCGCCTCTTTCTTCAAGAGAGCTTTGAAAAACTGATTATTGGTTTTGCACTTTCTCAAGGTGGGCGGGGTAGTTTGATTTTGAAAATATCAAACGCCTTGACAGGTTAGCCTTATAAGGTTAGTTAAACAAAAAAAACTAAGCATAAATCTGTTTTTACAAAATAAATATTGATTTCGTATTATTAAGGATACAACTCGATGGATACAGAAAATAACATGGAAAATATAGATCCTGTCAAGTACAGCCTTGACAGCAAATTTCAATTCAGATGCCACAGCAAACTTGAATGTTTTACCAAATGCTGTAGAGGCATAACCATTATTTTAACACCTTATGATATAATAAAACTTAAAGATATTCTTTCTCTTTCTTCAGAGGAATTTTTGGCAATATATACAGAACCAAAGCTTCTTGAAAAAACTGATTTGCCTATTGTAACTCTAAAGCTTCTTGATGATGAACAGAAATCCTGCCCATTTGTAAGAGATGACGGGTGCCTTGTATATACGCACAGGCCCACTGCATGCCGGTATTATCCTGTAGGAGTGGCCTCTCTTAATTTTAAAGAAGATTCTGATGAAGACGGATTCTATTTTTTTGTAAAGGAACCGCACTGTTTGGGGTTTAAGGAAGAGAAGGAATGGACAATTGCAGATTGGCGTATTGATCAGGGAGTTGATATACATGATAAAATCAATGCCGGATGGGCTGATTTAATAGTAAAGAAAAGATCCTTTCCGAAAAATATCATGCTTACGGAAAAAACCAAAAGCATGTTTTTTACCGCATGCTATGATGTTGATAAATTCAGGAGGTTTATTTTCGAAAGCTCCTTTTTGACACTTTACAAAATTGATGATGTAACTGCTGAAAAAATCAAAAAAGATGATGTCGCTCTTATTGAGTTTGCATACGGCTGGCTTGATTCACTCTTGTTTAAAGGTGAAAAATTCAAGATAAATGAAGAAGAAGCGGCACGAAGAGCAAAAAAATAAAGCTCAGATCTTCTATCATGGTATTTTGGCATAAAACCCGAATCCACGGTATGTATACAATTTTGAAAGTTCCCGTAGGGCGGTATTTCATATGCCGCCACGTATGGGCAATGAATGATGTTTAACCGCTACTACGCGCAATGTTTCGGCGGGGTGTAAAACCCCGCCCTACGGTATGATACGCAGTTAAATGGTTTTCATAGTTCGGTATATAAAATATCGTAACCTATAGGATTTTCCCCTAGTAGTTTTGATAACAAAGGTCTTTAGCGACCGCATTATCTTTTAGTCTTTTCTCTATATTGATATCAAAAAACTCTTCTAATGGCTTAAATATTTCCGGATTATTTGTTTGTACATCCCGTAATGTCCCAATAACCTTCTCAAACCCCTTTAAGGTCAATTTCCCCAAAGGCCTCCTGCAACCTCCGGAAGGCATTCCGAGGATTGTCATTGCAGCCTTGATGGCAAGGGGGTTTCTTGCTCTGCAGACTACATCTCCATAGGGTGTGTTTTCCGTTGTTTTTACTGTAACAAGTTCAAATAAAGGATCAATAGCAGCCTTTAATTTCTTTGCTTCGGACTTATTGCCCTGAATCAAAGCTTTTACCATTAAAACAACAGCTTTTGGTGCAATATTGGATATAACGGAAATAACCCCGGCCGCATTTATTTCCGGATCAGTCATCATATCATAAGTTAAACCGTCATCGCCGGAAAGTATTTTATAATCAGCTCCGCAGCACTTTCTTGTTTTTTTCATATTATCCAAATTGCCTGTTGCTTCTTTTACTGTGTTGACATTACTGTGTTCCTTGAAAAGAATTGCTAAATCTTCGGGCAGCAACTGGGCCCCGGTTCTTCCGGGAATCACATATGGTATAATATCTATATCAGGAAAAGCGGAAGCAACAGGTTCTATATATTCTTTGCGTATTTCAAGAGAGCTGGGCCCATTGTAATAAGGGTCAACAAGTAATACGGCATCAACTCCGACATTTGCTGCATGCTTTGTTGCAGCAAGGGCCTCTTTTGTATTATTGCTGCCGGTCCCGGCAATGCACATACATTTGCCCTTGGATTTTTTTGTAACTTTTTCTATAATTCCGTTGTGCTCATCCCATGTCAGAGTTGGGCTTTCGCCTGTTGTCCCAACGGCTAAAATTCCTGTTATTCCATTTGTAATCTGGAAATCAATAAGTGTTGAAAGACCCTCATAATCTACAGAATCATTTGTAAATGGTGTCACAAGGGCGGTAAAGCATCCGGTAATCATAAAATCCCCTTCATTTCTGTTATTCATAATGTCTGTTTGCCTTTTTACTTGACAATCTTCTTGACAATCTTACTGTTGCATAATAACCCCTAATAAAAAAATCTCAAGGATATAATTATGGTACAAGCAAAAAATGTAGAAGAATATATTGCTATGCAGAGAGCGGCTATCGCATCAAACCCTGAATGCGGTACGTCTCATTACAATCTTGCTGTAGCTTTGATCGGGCAAAAAAAATATGACGAGGCTGAGCAAGAGTTACAAGATGCTATTGGTTGCAGCCCCAGTCTGGCTGAAGCCTATGTGCAGCTTGGAGGTATTTGCTTGCAGCGTGGCGATCTTGACGGTTGCCTGCATTATAACACTCAGTCAATAAATTCACGGGCCGGCTTTTCCGAAGGTTATGGAAATATAGGTTTTATTCATCTCCAGAAAGGTGACCTGGATAAAGCTATCGCAGCTTTAAAAAAGGCTATTATATATAACTCGAATTTTTTGCAGGCATATACAACACTTGCTAATGCCTACCTTATGAAAGGCCTTGTTATAGAAAGCATAGAAGCAAGTCTGAAAGCTCTTGAAATTGAGCCGAATTTCGCGATCGCCCATAATAACCTCGCAATATCTTATATGCAAAATGATCAATTTGATAAAGCTATTGAACATATTGATATAGCAATAAATCTTGGATATACTGTGGCACCGGAAATTTTAAAGGAACTTGAACAATACAGGTAGCCACCCATTGTCGAAAAGTTTAAATCCACCAGTTAAGTTTTTCCTGACCGGTCAGGAAAAACTTATCAATCCTAGCAGCGAGCTCTGGAATACGCCGCTGCCTTCAAACAGAAATAATACACAAGTAAAATCGAGTAAAAATAATCCCGATACTATTACTTATGGAGATTATTTTGAAGCTGCTGCTGCTTTTATTAAAAAAAATAATTATGAACCTATATTAGATGCATTGTCCTATTCAAAGCAGGAGATATGTCTTGAACAAATAGATGAAATACAGATTTTACTTGTAAAGCATGGTCAGTTTTATCATCCTGCAAAGGTTGTAGCCGTTACACTCAATCCCAACCCCCCCTTTGTTTTAAATGTTGCTGTATCACAAGACGGTATCAAATGTGCCGAAAATGAGTATTTGACTTTACAAAGGCTTCATAAAAAAATACCCAACGATTTTATTCCATTTGTGTATGGGTATGGCAGTATTATATCAAAAATAAACAATCTTCCTATCAGTATGTTTCTTGCACGGTGGTTTGAAGGATATAATGAATTTCATATTTCAAAGGACCCTGCAGACGGTAGAAATAAAATAATTGTGTGGGATCACATAAATGGCAATGTGTTTATATCAGATGATCATGCCACAGAGATATACAGGCAGGCTGCCATGATAATGACCTATTTTTATAACATTTTTACATTTGAGCAGATATTTCCCTGGCATCATGCGGCAGGTGATTTTGTTGTAAAGAATACAGATAACAAACCGGATGTGAAACTCATAACTGTTAGACAATATACTTCTTTATACGCAATAGAGAATATGGCCGATTGTTTGGTTGCAGATTCTAAAGAGGTCTTTGAAGGATTACTGATGTTTCTTGCAGTACTTTCAATAAGGATGCGTCTTGATAGGTTAGATGGAACAGGTGATATAGTCTGGGCTGATAACAGAGCGGTCGAAGGAACAATAAAAGGCTTTATGGATGGGATGCTTATGAAAGTTGAATCAAATATGATTCCAGGTGATTTTAATCATAAACTTATAGATTATCTCTTATCCTATTCTAAAGATCAATTGATGGAGCTATTAACTATTGTTGTAAATTCATTTAACCAATCAGCACCGGATATCATGGTTATAAACAAAAACTTGCCCAGACATTCCGGGGAATTATATGAGGCAATAAGAAATTTTTTAGCTGTATCCTGACATTCCTTTTTTATTGACAAGGAAAAATAATAATTTTATACGATAAACTCCTTCGAAATAATGATTTTAAAAAGAATATTATAAAAAATAATATAAATGTGTTAGAGCGAGGGGAGGTGAACGCGGAAGCTTTGGTTATATAATTTGTTGTTCTTTGTTTGTATACTTAGTCATAATAATAACATGGAGGTAAAACAATGAAACATAAGACCCCTTTGTTGGATCAGCTTGAAAGCGGGCCATGGCCTAGCTTTGTATCTGATTTAAAGCAAGAGGCAGATGTAAGAGCTAAAAATGCAAAAGGTATAGAATACCAGATCCCAACAGATGTATGTGAAGATCTCCTGGGAATATTGGAACTTTCTTTTAAACATGGAAGAACTCACTGGAAACATGGTGGAATCGTTGGTGTTTTTGGTTACGGTGGTGGTGTTATCGGAAGATATTGTGACCAACCCGAAAAATTTCCGGGTGTAGCACATTTTCACACTGTTCGTGTAAGCCAGCCAGCCGGTAAGTTCTATTCAACAAAATATTTAAAGCAACTTTGCGATCTGTGGGAAATGCGTGGAAGTGGTATTACTAATATGCACGGATCAACAGGTGATATAGTCTGGATCGGCACAACAACTCCACAGCTTGAAGAAATATTTTTTGAATTGACACATAACCTTAATCAGGATCTGGGCGGTTCCGGTTCAAACTTAAGAACTCCTTCAGATTGTATAGGTACTGCACGATGCGAGTATGCATGTTATGATACCCAGCACTTATGTCATACTTTTACAAATGAATATCAGGACGAACTTCATCGCCCTGCTTTTCCATATAAATTCAAATTTAAATTTGACGGCTGTCCAAACTGCTGCGTTGCTTCAATAGCACGTTCTGACATGTCTTTTATTGGTACATGGCGTGATGAAATCAGGATTGATCAGAAGGAAGTTAAAGGCTATGTCGGTGGCGAATATCCACCTAATGGTGGCGCTCATGCCAGTCGCGACTGGGGCAAATTTGATATCCAGAAGGAAGTTATTGGTCTTTGCCCAACAGGTTGCATGCGTTATGAAGGCGATAAGCTTGAAATCAACGACAAAGAATGCACAAGATGTATGCATTGCATCAACGTTATGCCTCGTGCTTTAAGAATCGGTAACGACAGAGGTCTTTCAATACTTGTTGGAGCTAAGGCCCCGATTCTTGATGGTGCTCAGATGGGTTCTTTGCTTGTTCCATTTATTAAAGCTGAAGATCCTTATGATGAAATCAAAGAAGTTGTCGAAGCTGTTTGGGATTGGTGGATGGAAGAAGGGAAAAACCGTGAAAGACTCGGCGAGCTGATTAAACGCCAGGGTTTCCAGAAACTTCTTGAAATGACAAATATAACACCGATGCCACAACATGTTCAAGAGCCCAGATCCAATCCTTACATCTTCTGGAAAGAAGACGAAGTTGAAGGCGGCTTTTCACGTGACATTAACGAATTCAGAAAACATCATCAGAGATAGGGGGTAAAGACAATGGCATTTATATCCTCGGGATACAATCCAGCAAAACCGATGGAAAACAGAATAACTGACATCGGTCCGAGACAATATGATGAGTTCTATCATCCGATCATTGCTAAAAACAAAGGCCAATGGCTGTATCATGAAATTCTTGAGCCGGGTGTTTTAGTTCACGTTTCAGAAACGGGTGATAAATTATTTACAGTAAGAGTAGGTGGTTGCCGTCTTATGAGTTGTACTCATATTCGTGAAATCTGTGAAATTGCGGATAAACATTGCGGTGGATTTTTAAGATTTACCACCAGAAACAATATAGAATTTTTTGCCGAAACTCTGGACCAAGTTGCTGCTTTAAAAAAAGATCTTGAAAGCAGGAAGTTTGACGGCGGAAGTTTTAAATTTCCTATCGGTGGAACAGGCGCCGGAATAACCAATATAGTTCATACACAGGGATGGATTCATTGCCATACCCCTGCAACCGATGCTTCAGGGCCGGTAAAAGCAACTATGGATGTTCTTTTCGACGATTTCAAAAGCATGAGAATGCCTGCACATCTGCGTGTTTCTCTCGCCTGCTGTCTTAACATGTGCGGCGCAGTACATTGCTCTGATATCGCTATTCTCGGATATCACCGCAAACCCCCGCTTCTTGACCATGAATATCTGGACAAGATGTGTGAAATTCCTCTTGCGATTGCATCATGTCCCACAGCAGCTATCAAACCTGCTAAAGTTGAAATTAATGGAGCAAAACTTAACAGTGTTGCAGTAAACAATGAAAGATGTATGTTCTGCGGTAACTGCTATACAATGTGCCCCTCCATGCCTCTTGCTGATGATGTCGGCGACGGTATAGTAATCATGGCCGGTGGTAAGGTTTCCAACAGGATAAGCACTCCTAAGTTTTCTAAAGTTGTTGTTGCTTTTCTTCCCAATGAGGCTCCGCGTTGGCCCCAGACAACAGCTGTAATTAAGAAGATAGTAGAAACTTATGCCAATAGTGCAAATAAATATGAGCGTCTTGGAGAATGGGCAGAAAGAATCGGATGGGAAAGATTTTTTGATAAATGTGAAATTCCGTTTACTCATCATCTCATCGATGATTTCCGTGATCCGGCTTATTTTACATGGCGTCAGACAACACAATTTAAGTTCTAGTAGGTTTTAACATAAAACCGGGGCATTTTAATTGCCCCGGTTTATACTATTTATGAGGCCATAAAATGGATGAAGAAGCTTTAAAAAAGAAAATAGTGGAAACTCTTGAAGGTAAAAAAGGAAAATCCAAATTTTATCTTAAGGATTTCTACGCAATGGCTCCTGAAGAAAAACCAAGAGCTGTAAAAAATCTGGTAAATAAAATGGTTGGCGAAGGGACACTTGAATACTGGTCAAGCGGAAGTACTACTTTGATTGGTCTCAAAGGTGTAGGCAAACAAGCTCACGCTGAAGACGAAGATTAATTTTATTAATTAATGCCGGATAATATGGTTTTTCCAAGAGTAGTTATTTCAGCAATAAGAGGCGGCTCCGGAAAAACTATAATATCCACCGGCATAATTTCCGCTTTAAAACTTGCCGGAAAACAAATATATCCTTTCAAAAAAGGTCCTGATTATATTGATTCGGGCTGGCTTGCACTAGCTGCAGGCCGGCCCTGTTATAATCTGGATACTTTTCTTGCACCTGTAGAGCAAGTTCTTAATTCATTTTTTTCCCACTCTTTAAATTCAGGCTTATCAGTTATTGAAGGAAACCGCGGATTATATGATGGTATAGATGTTGAAGGAAGTACTAGTACAGCAGCGCTTGCAAAGCTTTTAAAAGCACCTGTTATTTTATGCATGGATTGCACAAAAAGCACAAGAACAATGGCTGCGGTTGTATTAGGATGCCTGCATTTTGATCACGATATTGATATCAAAGGTGTAATACTAAACAGAGTAGCCGGATCAAGGCATGAGAATATATTAAGGAAAACAATCGAGCATCACACCGGAATATCCGTGCTTGGTTCCATTCCAAAGCTTGGGAAGCAAAATTTCCCAGAAAGGCATATGGGGCTTGTTCCGACACCGGAACATGAATGGGCGGGGAATTCAATTTCTGCCGCAGCTGACATGGCAAAGAAATATATAAATCTTGATATGCTTTTTCAGATCGGTGTCAATGCCCCGGATCTTTCGCAAATAAGTATTAAGGACAAAATACCTGAAAAAAAAGATAGTACTTTGACAATATCTTCTGAACATAATCCCAGGATAGGTGTTATCAAAGATTCCGCCTTTCAGTTTTATTACCATGAGAACATTGAGGCCCTTATTTCAGCCGGAGCCAAACTGGTGTACATAAGCCCTCTATCTGATAAAAGCATTCCCGATATTGATGCCTTATATATCGGAGGTGGCTTTCCTGAAACTCATGCCAAAGAGCTTGCCGAAAATACTTCTTTCAAAGAAAATTTAAAGTTACTGGCAACTAAAGGCCTTCCGATTTACGCCGAATGCGGCGGTTTAATGTATCTGGGCAAAGAGCTTGTCTTTAATGGGCAAACCTATGCCATGGCTGGAGTTTTACCGGTTGTTTTCGGATTTTCAAAAAAACCCCAGGCTCACGGATATACTATTTGTAAAGTTAAAGAAAAAAATCCGTATTACGAAGTTGGAAGCAAAATCTATGGTCATGAATTCCACTATTCCAACGTTCTTAAATGGGATGGGAATGAAAAAGATCTTGTTTTCAGTTTAGAAAGAGGAACAGGATTTATAAAAAAACAAGATGGAATTATTTTTAAAAACGTTTTTGCCACATATACCCATATTCATGCATTCGGCACACCTGACTGGGCAAAAGCCATGATAAATAATGCTATCAATTACAGTAGTAAAAAACAAAATCCCAATAATCAGGCCTCAAATTGAAGTAACTATTCAGTAAAAAGAAATAAAATTGGAAAAACTTTAAGGGCACAATCTGCAAAATCAAAGAAAAAAAGGGATTAGCTAATACCAGCTAAACCCCTGATTTCTTTGGTGCCTAGGACGAGACTTGAACTCGTACAGGGATAAACCCCGAGGGATTTTAAGTCCCTTGCGTCTACCAATTCCGCCACCCAGGCATCTTTTTCAAATACATGCTATAAAAACTATTGTCAAGAATTCATGTCCGTATTTATTGTAAATAATTTTTTCTTCTGCTAACAGTGATTATATGGATATAAATTATAAAAAAAACAATGCTCCCTTTTTGATTCTGGCCTCAAAATCCGCCCGCAGAAGGTATCTGTTAAAACAGGCCGGTATTAATTTTTCCGTAATTCCAAGCGATTTTGATGAAAATACTGTTCCGGTTTCTTCTCCCGAAATATATGTAAAAATCCTTGCCGAATCAAAAGCAAAATATATATCGGATAAATATCCTGATAGCTGGGTAATAGGGGCTGATACGATTGTTGTAATAAACGGAAAGATTCTTGGAAAACCTTCTGATCGTGATGATGCCAGAATAATGTTGAAAGACCTAAGCGGTCAAACCCATGAGGTAGTTACCGGCTATTGCATATGCTGCAAAGCAAAAGAAAGATCTTTTTCCGAATCGATTATTACAAAAGTATTGTTCAAGGATTTATCTGAAAATGAAATTGAGTGGTATATTCACACAAAGGAGCCTTTCGATAAAGCCGGAGGATATGCTATTCAGGGCTTAGGCACTTTTCTTGTAAAAAGCATAAACGGCTCTTATACAAACGTTGTTGGTTTGCCGGTTTGTGAAGTTATTGAATTTTTGATAAAAGAAGGCATTATAGGTTTTGATTCGATAAAGAGGGTCAATAATTATTAAGGAAAAATATTGAAAGAAATAATTACCAAAATCAAAAATCGAATTTCCAAAGCTGCAACTTCATGTGGCCGTAACCCCAAAGATATTAAAATTGTTACAGTAACAAAAACAGTACCTGCGGATAGAATTCTAGAAGCAATAGAATCCGGCATGCAAATTATTGGCGAAAGCTACATTCAGGATGCCAGAGATAAATATCTTCTTTTGTCATCAACCGATGTTTCATGGCATTTTATCGGGCATCTTCAGACAAACAAGGCAAAATATGCTGTTAAAATGTTTGATCTGATACATACTGTTGATTCATACAAACTGGCAGTAGAGCTTGATTCGCAAGCTAAAAAAATAAACAAGATACAGCAGATACTTATTCAGGTGAATATTGGAAAAGAAGAATCAAAATCAGGAGCTACAGAGGAAAATACTTTTGATCTGATAAAAAAAATAAGCGGGTTAAACAATCTGTTTATTAAAGGGCTGATGGTAATTCCGCCCTTTTTCGATGATCCTAAAAAGGCAAAGCCGTATTTTGCTGCTACAAGAATATTAAGAGATAACATAAGAAAAATGCTTGATTTAAAATGCATTCAAAATGTCGGAATGGATGAACTTTCTATGGGAATGACCGGAGATTTTGAGACGGCTATAGAAGAAGGAGCAACTCTTGTAAGAATAGGAACCGCTATTTTCGGTGAAAGAAAATGAAAATTCTTCTTCACATATGTTGTGCGCCATGCTCTATCTATCCGGTAACAATACTGCGTAGTGAAAAAATGAATGTGTCCGGATATTTTTACAATAACAATATTCATCCATACACCGAGTATAAAAAAAGGCGGGATACTCTGGCTCAATTTTCAAAACAAATTGATCTTGAAGTAATCTATCGCGATGATTACGATTTGGAAGGCTTTTTGCAAAAAATTGTGTTCAGGGAGAAAAACAGGTGTATGGTCTGTTATTACGAACGATTAAAAGCGACTGCCGTTTATGCAAAAGATAATAAATTTGATTTTTTTACTACAACACTTTTATATAGCGTTTACCAGAAACATGATGTTATCAAAGCAATAGGTGAATCTTTGGGAAAATCCATCGGAATTGAATTTTACTACAACGATTTTCGCACAGGTTGGAAAGAAGGGGTAGATGAATCAAGAAGGCTGGATCTTTACAGGCAGAAATATTGCGGTTGCATCTACAGTGAAAAAGAAAGATATCTGAAATAATCTTAATATTCTCATATGTTTAAAAACTTTATATATTTTATTTATTTTGTTCTGATATATTCTACAAATACTTATTCTGAAGCCAAAGGAAATAGTATTTCACTTGAAATTGTTTTCCTTTTTTTTGGTTTTGCAATAATTTTTTCATACATTTCCTATCTGAAATTTAAAAAGCTTGAAAAAAGTATTTTGTATGAAAGCATCCGTTTAGCTGAACACAAATTTGAATCTTTATCAACGCAACTCTTAATACTTGCCATTTTTCTTTTTGCCATAAACATTTACTGGTTTGCACTTCCTTCTTATACTCAAAAGATTAGTCTTTTCAAATCAGCCCCTACTTTTGAGGCACTTCTTTTTATATGTCTTTTTGTATTTTATCTATCTGTTGTATGGGCATGCTCATATGGGGCTTACAAAAAACTTTATCCTTCCGATGAAATGTCAAGACGCTCTTACATAACATCAAATATTTCTTTTGGTGTTCCTGTTATCCTGCCCTGGCTGATGCTTTCAGTTGTTATCGATATAATTAATCACCTGCCATTTGACGGTCCTAAAAACTTTCTTTCAACTACTGCAGGCGAATTTGCTTTTATAATACTTTTTCTTTTCATAATTGCCATTACAGGTCCTGCCATAATTCTTAAAATCTGGAGATGCAAACCTATTGAACAGGGAGAACATCGCTTTTTAATAGAAGCAATGTGCAATAGGGCCGGCGTTAAGTTTTCAGAGATTTTATACTGGCCGCTGTTCGGAAACAGAATGATTACAGCAGGAGTCATGGGACTTGCAAAAAGATTCCGCTATATTTTAGTTACAAAACCGCTTTTACGAGTACTTGATCCTGATGAAGTAAAAGCCGTAATAGCACATGAGATAGGACATGTTAAACGGCATCATCTTGCATTTTATCTTTTGTTTTTTTTAGGCTACATAATAGTATCGTTTTCCGTTTTCGATTTAATCTTATATGCCGGAATTTATGCCAAGCCGTTATTTCTTTTTTTAAGCAGTTCGGGGGTAGAATATTCAACTGTTATATCAATTTCGTCAGGTATCTTAATAATTGCAACATTTCTTGTTTATTTCCGATTTATTTTTGCGTACTTTATGCGAAATTTCGAACGCCAGGCAGATGCTTATGTTTATTCATTATTTTCCAGCGCAAAACCTCTCATATCCGCATTTCAAAAAATCTCATACATTAGCGGACAACCTTCTGACAAACCAAACTGGCATCATTTCAGCATAAAAGAACGGATTGAATATCTTTATAAATGTGAGGATGACAAAAGTTTTATAAAGCGCCAGGACAGAAAAATACAAAAAAGCATAGCTGTTTATCTTGTGTGTTTGATCATTACAGGAGTTATCGGATATAATTTGAATTTCGGGGAAAGCAGTAAAAGAATAAACGGCCATTTCGCAGAAAAAATATTCCTTGATTTAATCGAAAACAACCCTCATGAAGCAGAAAAAATAATCCTGAATTTAATCAAAGATAACCCTGAAAATCCGGATTTCCCTGCTATGCTCGGAAATCTTTATTACGGAATTGAAAACTATAAAAAAGCAAAAAAAGCTTATGAACAATCACTTGCTATTGATTCCAAAAATCCCGCAGTTCTCAACAATCTTGCCTGGCTTTATGCAACATGTAAAGATACCAATATCAGGAACCCTGATTTAGCCGTCAATCTTGCCGAATCTGCTGTAAGAATAGAAGAAAATCATCAATCACTCGATACTCTGGCCCAAAGTTATTTTGTAGCTGGCCGGTATAAAGACGCTGTAGAAGCTGGAAGGAAAGCTCTTTCGATGGCCGGAAAAGACAAGCAGTATTATGAAAAACAACTTGCTAAATTTGCAGATCATCTCCAAATGGGCCGGTAAGAGAAACTATTTAATACAGACCTTTCTTACCTGTAGCAAATCGGTATGCCCTTCAAAAATCTTATCTATTCCATCCTGTTTAAGCGTAGTCATGCCATCCTTTATCGCCTGTTTTCGTATATCCTCAATTTTGGCCAGATTCTGAATCAGACTTTTCATCTCATCGGTGCCCATCAGCAGCTCATGGATGCCCATACGACCCTGATAACCCGTATTATTACACTCATCACATCCATTGTTTTTGTATAAAACAAGATCGTCCGTGTAAGGAATATTAAGATTTTTTTCAAAAGCTTCCTGGCCATATTCTCTTAAAAGTTCATCATATTCAGCTTGTGATGGATGATAGGTCTGCTTGCACCTGCTACAAAGCGTTCTTACAAGCCGCTGGGCAAGAATACATAAGATAGCATCGGCAAAATTAAAGGGGTCCATACCCATATCAAGAAGCCTTGTTATGCTTTCAGGCGCGCTGTTTGTATGCAGTGTCGAAAATACAAGATGGCCTGTCAGAGAAGCTTCTATACCTATATGAGTGGTTTCTTTATCACGCATTTCACCTACCATTATAACATCAGGGTCGGCTCGCAAAAATGATCTCATGGCGGCAGCAAAGTCAAAGCCTATCTTGGGCTTAACCTGAACCTGTCTTAAGCCTCTTTGTGTGATTTCAACAGGGTCTTCCGCTGTCCATATTTTTGTTTCGGGCTTGTTGATATAGCTAAGCGCTGAATGAAGCGTTGTTGTTTTTCCCGAACCGGTAGGACCGCACACAAAAGCTATGCCGTAAGGCTTGGTTATGGCACCTATAAAATTATCATAATTTCTTTCAGAAAAACCCATTTTACTAAGAGGTAAAGGTTCTCCCGCCGCCAGTATACGCATAACCACATCTTCAAGCCCGCCCTGGGTCGGAACAGTTGCAACACGAAGCTCTATATCTTTTCCACCATATTTTTTAAACTTTATCTTTCCATCCTGCGGTTTGCGACGTTCGGCGATATCAAGATCGGACATTATTTTTATACGGGATACAAGCGCATTTTTATAGCTGTACGGAACTGTCTGGTAAAGTGTGCAGGCACCATCAATTCTTATTCTTACCTGCGTATTTTGTTTTCCGGGATAAGGTTCTATATGTATATCAGAAGCCCTTCTTGCATATGCATCAAGAATTATTTTATTTACAAGCATAACAACGGCACTGTCTTCTTCCCCTACACCGGCCTCGGCTTCTTCAATCTCTTCCGATTCTTCTGCAAGTTTGGAAAGTATGTCATCTATACCTGCAAGCTCTTTTTCATCATGCGTAAACAGCTTGATAAGATCCAGTATATCCTGTTTTAAAGCCACTGAAAACATCAGGGTTTTACCGGGAAATAAAGCCTTAATTTCATCTATTTTCTGAATATCCTGAGGATTGTCTATAGCTACTATGATTTTATTTTCTTCTCTTCGCAAAGGAACCCAAAGGTTGTTACGCATGAAAGGAACTTTTAATCCTGTTAAAAGATCACCGGGAATCGGAAAGGTAGGAGTATATTCGGCAAACGGAACCTTGTAATATTCTGCAAGGGATTTTAATATTTCCTTTTTTGCGATCTTTAATTCTGATATTAGAATATTTTCAACATTTTCTCTTCGCTGCCTTGCATCAGATATCGCTTTTTCAAGTTCTTTCTGTGTAAGAATATGATTTTCCAAAAGGTAGTCGAACTTTGTAGATCTGGACTTTGCTATCCGTTTTTGATTATAAAGGGCAATACCAAGAATTTTCGCAAGCTCCTCAACGGCATGTTCATCTATTTCTTTAAAAGAGGAACCGTCTTTCCGGTTAATAAGCTGAATTACTCCCAGCAAATACTTTTTAAATATGATCGGATAAGCAAGAACTTGTTTTGTAACAAATCCGGTTTTCTTATCCCATCTTTTATCAAATTTTAATACAGCATCAATTGAGGCAAGTTCTTTCTCATCGTACACATTTTGAATATTAATCAGCTTCTGTTTCGTGGCCGAATATCCGGCAAGACTGTTTATAGAAACGGGAATACGAATTTCAGATACCTCGGAACCGGATTTAAATCTTGAGACAAGTTCCCTTGTTTTCCCGTCAACAACGAAAACAGTTATTCTTTCTGCTTCAAAAAGCGATGTTATTTCATTTTTAAGGGTAAGCAGAATTTCGTCCAGATTTGAAGCGGCATATATTCTATTGCATATATCCTGTAGCTTTGTCCTGGATTCAACCTCTGATTTAAGGTTTTGCACACTATCTTTGGCATTAAAATTTTCAGTATTTCTCAGCATAAGCCATTATCACCGTATAATTTTATTATCCTGCCGGAAAATTAAAATCTAATCTGCAAAATATAGTTAATACACTTGCCGTTTAGTTTTCATTATCCGGCTCTTTACCATTAGATTTGCCACAATATTTATAGATTTTTTTAAGCCCGCCACCAACCAGTAAAACACCCAGAAGATAAAAACAAAACTTAATAAAGTACTTTTCGGAAGAAAGATGTTTGATCTGTTCCAGCTGTTCCATTTTATATGGAATCTGGTAAAATACGCCAATTCCTGCAACAATAAGGGCTATCGCCCATATCAGCTGGATAATTATTTTTGGTTTTTCCATACCGGTCACGTTATATTTAAAACTGATAATATCAACTTTTATGTCCCGCTAAATAAAGGCTTATATTATCCAATTTTTACGTCTATGTCAATTATTTACAATCAACAAATTATTATAGTTAGCGGTAAGTCACATAGAGATGCAAAACCCGTTAATCTTTCAGACTGCCTTTAAAAACCGCTTTTCTTTTTTCAAGGAAAGCGGTTGTGCCTTCATTTTTATCCTTGCTTGACATACACAAGGCAAATGCATCTGCTTCTATACTGCACCCGGTAACAAGATCAGCATTAATACCGTTGTTCACGGCCTGCTTTGCGGCACGTAAAGAGACTTTTCCTTTTGAAGCAATCAGTTTAGCCGTTTTTAGAGTCTCGTCCATAAGGGCATCAGGAGCAAAAACTCTGTTTACCAGCCCGATTGTCATCGCCTCGGATGCCGAAATCATCTTGCCGGTAAAAATCATTTCCTTTGCCATATTAGTACCAATAAGCCTGGGAAGTCTCTGAGTGCCTCCAAATCCGGGGATCAGGCCAAGATTGATTTCAGGCAGTCCGAACATGGCTTTTTCGGAAGCATATACTATATCACAGGCAAGCACAACTTCACAGCCTCCGCCAAGCGCAAATCCGTTTACGGCAGCTATCACCGGTATAGGCAATTCCTGAAGCCTGCCAATGAGAGTTTGACCGTTTTTTGCAAATATCTTACCCTCCAGCGAATTAAACTTGGCAAGTTCGGTAATGTCGGCACCGGCAACAAAGGATTTTTCCCCGGCACCGGTAAGAATAAGCACCCGAACATTTTCATCACATGAAATATTATCAAGAGCGTCGGAAAGCTCTTTAAACAATTTTTCGTTTAATGCATTAAGTGCTTTGGGCCTGTTAAAAGCAATAGTTGCTATTTTATCTTCAACTGTAAAAATAATATTTTCGTAATTCATAATTGTACCTCCATAGTATTTAACCGCCTTTTGCAGGAGATTCTCTCAAAAAAGCGGTAGGGTTTATTTCATTTATATAGCTGCGGATGCCTTTGATTATGCCCTCGCATAAGTGATCCTGGTATTTGGAACTGCTTAACCGTTGGCATTCTCTCTTATTGCTGATAAAAGATGTCTCTATTAATATAGCCGGCATCTGCGCTCCCAACAAAACATAGAAAGGCGCCTGCTTAACGCCTTTATTTTTTATCCTGCTGTATTTTCCATTCAAATGCCTGCAAACAGATTCCTGCACATGGCTAGCAAGGCGGCTTGATTCGTTTATTTTAGCATTTTGCATAAGATCATCTAAAATTGTTTGTAAATCACTAATGTTTTTTGTTGAAGTGGCATTTTCTCGTGCTGCTACCCGAATGGCGTCATTGTCTGTTGCAAGATTTAAAAAATATGTCTCAATACCATATGCATGTTTATTTCGGGCAGCATTGGTATGCAAAGAAATAAAAAGATCCGAATTTTTAGTGTTTGCTATAGCTGTACGCTCTTCAAGAGTAAGATATTTATCACTGCTTCTGGTCATTACTACTTCACAATGAAGTTCTTTCCGGATTTTATCAGCAAGCTTTTTGCCTAATTGAAGAACAATATGCTTTTCGTGTATTCCTTTTACATAACCGGGAGCCCCATAATCCTGTCCTCCGTGCCCCATATCGATAGTAATTTTTTTAACACCCAGAGCAAACTGTTTGGCCAGCTCTCCTGTTTCATTTTCTTTGTTTTTTGCTGCTGCATAAACTTGTTTATCTACTTCATCACGGGTTCCCCATACATCTATTACAACCCGAAACGGATTTTTAAGGGAAAATATTTTATAGGTTTTAAAAGATTTAATATCAATAACAACTCTTACTGTTTCAGGCTTATACTGCCCTGCTCTTGCATCAATCAGTAAATCATCATTGATCGGAATTACCTTTTTTATGTTGTTGCCAAGTCTGCTGTTTTTTAAATCTATGAACAAACGTTGAGGTTTATTAATGGATGGGTCCTGTTTTAACAATTTGTATGTGTATGCTGTTTCATCATCCGCATCGATAACAATTCTGGTGTAATTAGGATTCGACCAGTGTCTCAAATCCTTTATTGTTGCAATACCTGTGCATTTCGGCTCTGTACTTTTCTTATCAAATTCGTTCTGAGTGTTTATCTGCTCAATAATATCTTTGATCGAATCCGAAATTTCTGACGGCAAATCAACATCGGTTCCAAATTGTTTCTCACTATCTTCTTTTAAACCTGTTTCCGGTCCATCAAAACTTACGCCCTTTCTATCAGCTAATCTATTTCCCGAAATGTTTCCAATTTCTTTTTTGGCTCTAACAAAATACCTGCTGTCCGGAAAACGCTTTATTATCCGTTCATACGCATCAAGAGACTCATTTCTATCCGATTTTAAATAAGAATGTTTATAAAGTTCATAATAAAGCTTACCGGACATATAAAGACTTGCGGCAGCCCAGGGTCCTCCCGGATCTTCACGATATGCGTTTTCAAAATTTTTAATGCATTCCAGCCAGAACTGCCTGTATTTTTGCCTGGCAGTATTATTTCTTAATGATTTATAGGCAACTTCGGCTTCAAAGTATTTACTTTTCGCATTACCGGCAAATGATACGCAAGACTGACACAGGATAATAGCAAGATAGAAGACAGCCAGATAAAACATGTGTCTTCTTAATTTTAAAATTATATTACACAAGATTCCGCTTTCATCTTTGCAGATTTGTTGTTTCATTACTTAACCACCCCGGTTTGTTTCATTATGCGTTATTCGCCTTTTCCTGTAGTTCGTTAATGAAATTTAATGCGTCAAGAGGAGTCATTTTTGTTATATCAACATTTTTGAGCCTTTCAACAATAAAGTTTTCAGGTTTCGGAAACATATCAAGCTGAATTTGGCCATGTTTTATTCTGGACTCGCTTTGGGCAAACAAAGGCGCCCCGCTTATTGCATGTTCATCTTCTATCTTATAAAGAATTTTTTTTGCTCTTGCTATAATTTTTTCCGGAATACCTGCAAGTCTTGCAACCTGAATTCCATAGCTCCTGTTTGTTCCGCCATCAACCAGTTTTCTTAAAAATACTATTTCATCATTCCATTCTTTTACTAAAATATTAAAATTTTTCACACGCTCTTTTGTTAAAGCCAGATCAATCAGTTCATGATAATGTGTTGCAAACAGTGTTTTAACCCCTTTTTCATTAAGATCATGCAGATATTCGGCAACCGCCCATGCTATACTGATACCATCAAAGGTACTGGTTCCCCTTCCTATTTCATCCATTATAATAAGACTTCTTGCACTGGAATTATTTAAAATATTAGCTGTTTCCTGCATCTCAACCATAAAGGTACTTTGGCCTGACGAAAGGTTATCCAAAGCCCCTACTCTTGTAAAAATTTTGTCGGTAATATTTATTGAAGCTTTTTGAGCAGGCACAAAAGACCCGATATGCGCCAAAAGAACGATCAGTGCAACCTGGCGCAAAATTGTTGATTTTCCAGCCATATTAGGACCGGTTATTATCAGAATCTGATTGTTTTCGTCATCCATAGTTATTGAATTAGGCACAAATCTTTCGCCTGTTATCATTTTTTCAACTACGGGATGGCGGCCTTCTTCTATTGATATGATACCTTCATTGTTCAAATCGGGTTTTGAATAATTATTTTCATGGGCAACCTCAGAAAGTGCACCAGCACAATCAAGCCTTGCTATAAAATGTGCAATCTGTTGAATAGCCGGATTAAGTTTTGCAACTTTTTCTCTTATTTGAGAAAATAATTCATGTTCTAAGATGTTTCTTCTGTCCTGTGAATTTAAAATATCCTTTTCATATTTTTTCAGTTCATCAGTAATATATCTTTCAGCATTAACAAGCGTTTGTTTTCTTATATAATGAGCGGGCACAAATTTTGACTGGGATTTCGATACTTCTATATAATATCCGAAAACCTTATTAAACCTGACTTTAAGAGAATTTATTTTTGTTTCTTCTTTCTCCTTTGCTTCAAGCTTTGCAAGCCAGCCTTTGCCCTGGCTTGACGCTTTTATAAGAGTATCAAGTTCTTCATTAAATCCTTCTTTTATCAATCCCCCCTCATTTAATACAGGAGGGGCATCTTCTCTGATTGCTTTTTCAATTATTTCTGCAAGGAAATATAGTTCATCGATTTCTTGATCCCATTTAAAAAAAGACGAGCTGAAATCTTTGACACAAGCTTTTATCGAGGGAATAGCAAAAAGAGAATTTTTAAGCGCTACAAGATCTCTGGCATTACAATGGCCCATTACAATTTTACTTCCCAGGCGCTCTATATCATAAACGGTTTTTAAAAGTTCCCTTATATTTTTTCTATCCGCAACGTCATTTACTAATTCTTCTACCGCATCTGTCCGGTATAGTATTTCTTCTTTGCTTTGCAGCGGGTATCTTAACCATCGTCGCAAAAGCCTTCCGCCCATAGGTGTTTTGGTACAATCCAAAACGCCAAGAAGTGTTCCATGCTTTGTACCGGTTCGTATGTTTTTAAATATTTCAAGATTCTGACAGCTTGTTTCATCAATAAGAAGATATTTCTCAAGATTATAGGTTTCAATTGTAGAAAGATGCCCTGCGCTTTGCTTCTGGGTTTCGCGTATGTAATATATCAGCGCCCCTGCGGCACAGATGCCTGCTTTTTTATCCTCACATCCGAATCCCTCAAGCGACAAGGTTTTAAAAAGCTCGACAAGTCTTTCGCGGGACTTGTCGAAATCAAATTTATTGTCATCAAGATAGGTAACGGAAATTCCGTTTAATCCATTTATCACACCGGATAAAGATTGATCGCTTTTTGATATTTGTGGCAAAAGTATCTCACTTGGAGCAACTCGTTGTATCTCTTCGGCAAGAAGTAAAAGATCGCCGGTTTCTGTCAATCTGAACAGCCCGGTTGAAATATCAATACAGGAAAGTCCAAAGGTATTTAAATGACGGGAAACGGCAAGAATATAATTATTGGCTTTTTCATCTAAGAATTCATCTTCGACGATCATGCCAGGAGTAATAACTCTTACAACGTCTCTTTTAACAAGGCCTTTTGCTTCGGCAGGATTTTCCTTTTGATCGCATATAGCAACCTTAAAGCCATTAGCAATTAATTTTGCAATATAACTCTTCACAGCCTTGTGAGGAACTCCGCACATTGGTACAGGATTTTCTTCTTTTTTATTTCGTGATGTTAAGGTGATTTCAAGAACTTTGGATGCTGTTTTGGCATCCTCAAAAAACATCTCATAGAAATCTCCCATTCTATACAAAAGTATTGCATCAGGATAGTTTTGCTTAATGGAAAGATACTGTTTTATCATTGGTGTTGCGTTAGATGGATACATACAGCAAGGCACTCTTGAAATAATTTTAAAACTAAAAATGAAGTATTAAATTTGTTCTATCTGTTTTTGTTCTATCTGGTTTTGTGTGTCCTGAAATGTAGATACTTCTTTTTTAATAGAAGCAACCTCATTTTTAAGATCAGCAATCTTTTCAATATTAGACTCTATAGTATAATTTAAACCTTTAATTATATTGTTTAATGTAAAACGTTCAAATAGCGCTACTATATATTCGACAAGATATCCTGCTACAAAACATATAAGCATAATTATCCCTACATGTAATGCCGGGGTATTGTATTCTTTAAGAACATAAAAGTTTATGACAAAACTTTTCTTCTCAAGAAGAAAAGCAATATTTTGCACAACAAACAAACCTAAGACTCCCAAAATGACTGATAAAAGTCCTATTTTGAATTTTTTCATTTGAATCTCCTGTTTTTTTGCGAGTCCATATTTGATTTTGTCTTACAACCCAGCCAAAGTATCAAAGTGTGGTTTTAAATTATTATAAGTAGCCATTATATGCTCAGGTATAACTCTTACATCGGCAAATACTGTAAGCGCATTTGTATCGCCGAACCATCTCGGCACTATATGAAAATGCAGATGCTCTTCAATGCCTGCTCCGGCAACCTTTCCAAGGTTTAAGCCTACATTGAATCCATCCGGTTTCATGACAAGCTTTAATATTGCTATTGATCTATCCACAAGTTCAAGCAAATCCGCTTTTTCTTTTCTGTCAAGCTCATCCAAACCGGCAATGTGCTTAACCGGTGCAACAAGAAGATGGCCGTTGATATAAGGAAATTTATTCATTACTACCATGGATAATTTCCCTTTAAACAGAGTCAGGTCGTCATCTTTGCCTAAAGCATTACAAAAAACACAACCTGAACTTTTATTATTATTAAGAATATATTCGATGCGCCAGGGCGCCCATACAGTTTTCATTACAACCTCTATTTTATTATAACGGCTGCGCGCCGTTTATTAAGGGTTCAAGGATTCGAGGGGGCAAGGGTTCAAGTGAAACATTATATACATCCAACGCTCGAACCCTGGACCTCTCGATCCCTTGAATCCTTCTCTTTTAATTTCCAAATAACAAGCTGCATCTAAAGAGACACCACCTCTACATCTCCCCAAAAACCGGCAGCATCACCAATTATAATAACAATCCCTTTCACACCTTCAATTGTATTGCCGAATTTTATAGCATCATTAATATCTTTTTTTTTCTTAACACGGTTTCCTAAAGAAGTTGCCACAGCATCCGCAAGAGAACATGAATCAGATACTATACAAACTGCATCGGCTTTCCCGAAGCTAAGCGAGTGGCCCACAGTCCCTGATGAGGTACATACTGCAACAGGTTGACCGCAAGAGTCAATACGCAATCCGATTTTAAGACTCAATGGAGAATCCGCAGCATAAATGCCGACCGTAAGCGCATTATTTGTTTTAAAAAATACATCCCCGCCGTTTTCAACTATCACTTCATCTGAATATGATAAAAGACCATTTCCCACATTTTCTGCAACAGCACCTGCTACAGCAGCCATCGGGCCAACCCCGGCTTTTTTACCGGCATATATCATATCTCTTATAATTTTTGGTGCAAAGCCTTCGATATTCCATGGAACAAGCGTTTTTGAAAATTCAGGATTTTCTCTGATATACTTTTCAATAAAACCTCTGTGTTTTAAAACCATTTCCAGAGTTAATTTATTTAACGGCTTTTTGGCATGTACCAGCAAATCCGTTTCCTGGGAAATAACATTAAACGAAACAAGACTATCCGATTTTATTAAATTACGGTAAGTTCTTTGCTGATATCCGGTACTTATCATATATTTTCGTTATTTTACAATTGCCGGTTAAAATAATGCACAAGGCTTATAATTTTTTCCCTATATATCAACTAAGCATTATTAAAGCAAAAATTTTTTTAGAATGGAATATTTAATAATCAGAAATCAAGCGGACTTTTGGCCTCCTTTAAGGTTTGGCTCTTTACCGCATGGGCATATAATCTCCTTCTTCCGGATAGTTTGAGGGTTATGTTACATTAACAAGGACCGGTATATTTCATAGTTGACGTGACACTACTGCTGAAGCTTCACCACCATACTACACAATCTTTCTTAAGGTGTATATTTTTAACCCTTAACCCATAATATTGTATATAATATGTAAATATTTGCTCTTTATAAAAATAATTTGCATTATTTGGTGTTGTGGTTTATAATATGCCTATAATTAAACTTTAATGGAATATAATACTTTAATATGCACTATTGGTGACATTATGGCATTCAATAAAATATCCCCGGCTGCTATAGCGGAACAATTAGGAGACAGACTAAAACAAGCGAGGTTGAATACCGATTTAACCCAGGCCCAATTGGCATCAAAAACCGGTTTAAGCAGGAGGACGATTCTGAATGCAGAAAAAGGTAACGTCCAGCTAAAAAATCTGGTCGCAATTATGGCTGGATTGGACTTGGTAGACCACCTTAATTTTTTCTTACCCGTACAAGAAATATCTCCTTTACAATTGGCTAAACTAAAGGGGAAAAAACGGCAACGCGCTTCAAGATCTCAAAAGAGAGAATTACCGATCAGAGAGGATAAGCCTTTATGGTAATAGAAGTCGTTAGAGTAAAATACAATGGGCAAGATGTTGGTGCTGTCAGTTTTAATACTGAAACAAGCGTAGGTGCATTTGAGTTTGAATCTAGCTTTATTAAAACTGGCATAGAGCTTTCGCCTATAAAAATGCCTTTATCCAAAAGGATTTACTCGTTTCCGGAAAATAATAATGAAACTTTCAAAGGGTTACCTGGCTTAATTGCAGATTCTTTGCCGGATGATTTTGGTAATGCGGTGATGAATGCCTGGATAGCTGCTCAAGGAAAGTCAGTAAAAGATATCACCCCATTGCAACGCCTTCAATATACTGGCAACCGTGGCATGGGGGCATTAACCTATTCTCCGGCAATCCAACGAAAAAACTTGAATAAGTCTCAACATATTGAAATCCAATCTTTGATTTCTATAGCCCAGGAAATTATAAATAAACGGGAACAATTCAAAGCAACACTTGGGTCACAAGGACAAGAAAATAAAGAAGCAATGATGGCGCTATTGTCTGTTGGTATGAGTGCAGGTGGTGCCAGACCTAAAGCAGTACTTGCATTTAACAAAGACTTCACTCAGGTGAGATCTGGGCAGACAGACGCACCTGAGGGGTTCACTCATTTCGTAATGAAATTTGATGGAGTCAGTGAAACGAACAAGAATAAGGAAACATTTGGAGATCCAATGGGGTATGGCACAATGGAGTATGTTTATCACCTCATGGCAAAAGCATGCGGGATAGATATGATGCCCTGTCACTTGCTGAATGAAGGAAACAGACGCCATTTCATTACTAAACGGTTCGACCGGGACGGCAATCATAAGATACACATACAAACATTAAATGGTATAGCACATGTCGATTATAAAAAAGTCGGTTCTTATTCATATGAGGAAGTATTCTCACTTGCAAGAGAGCTTGGATTAAGCCCGAATGATGCATTGCAAATATTTAAACGCATGGTTTTTAATATCATTGCACGTAATCACGACGATCATTCTAAAAATATTGGATTCATGCTGGACAGTCAACATCAGTGGCAATTGGCTCCAGCCTATGATTTAGCTTACAGTTACAAACCAGGAAGTCCTTGGGTAAGCAGTCATTGGATGAGGCTCAATGGGAAGAGAGACAATTTTATACGTGAAGATTTCTATGGCCTTGGAAAATTAAGCCCGATATTTGCCAAACGGAAAATTGATCATATCATTGACGAAACCACAGAGCACATTTCAGCATGGAACGAATTGGCAATTGAACATGGCGTTCCAAAATCATTGGTAGAAATGATAAATAACAATTTACGATTAAAAATCAAATAATCGAGCCACTTTCAAAACGTTTCAGTTTGGTCAAGTTCAAGGCGGGAGAAAATTTCAACCACAGGAATACATTTAGTATTTTAAGAATTGAAATTTGAGCCCAACGCTTAAGATCGGCCAAAATGGGACATTTAAAACTGGCTCTCATATATCAACTAAGCATTATTAAAGCAAAAATATTTTTGGAGAACTCTATAAATCATCCAAAGGGCTTATCACGCCATGCCCGCCTTGCTGAAGAACATGGGTATAAATCAGGGTGGTGGAAATATCGTTGTGTCCCAAAAGTGCTTGTATAGTTCGTATATCAGTACCCCTTTGTAACAAATGTGTTGCAAAGCTGTGTCGGAATGTATGTGCACTAATGCGTTTGTTTATATGTGCCTTTCGAACAGCCGATTTAATAGCTTTGTTAATTACGCTCGGATCAATATGGTGACGTCGTGTAACACCGCCGCGAGGATCAGTTGATAAGGAACTTGCAGGAAATACATACTGCCACCCCCATTCCTTCGCCGCATTTCGATATTTGATTGACAGAGCATTTGGCAAATAAACTTCACCATACCCATTTGACAAATCGTTTTCATGCAAAGCTTTTACTTTATTCAGATGATTTTGCAGAAAAGGAATGACCGATTCAGGAAATGTAGTTACACGGTCTTTATTCCCCTTCCCGGATCGAACTGTAACAGTTTTCATTTTTTGGTCTATATCCTGAACACGCAACCGGATTGCTTCTGAAATCCTTAACCCGCATCCATATATCAGTTTTACTACCAATTGGGGTATACCTTCTATAAAAGATATGACTTTAGAAGTTTCTTCCTTAGTCATTACCACTGGAACATTTAATTTTTTAGATGCCCGGATTGAATTAATCTGCTTTTCCAAAGGTTCTTTTAAAACCTTTTTATAGAAAAATACCAGGGCATTAAATGCCTGATTCTGAGTTGCAGGAGATACGTTTCTATTCACTGCAAGATCTGTTAAAAATATTTCAATCTTATGTTCCCCGTCAGATAGATCTTCGCGTGACTTCATTTTATGAAATAACACATATCTTTTTATCCAGTCGCAATAGGTTCTTTCTGTGTTGATTGAATAGTGATGGAGTCGCATAACATCCCGAACTTCATCCATTAGCTTACTTTCTTTTTGTGTTGACATGCTCATAATAAAATGTTTTTATCTCACATCCGATTTATAAATTTTTTCCTGACCGATACCTATTTCTCGTTATTTTAAGTAATTTTATACCAACTTTATTTTAAATCAAGACTGATATTAACAAAGGGCAAATTTGCCCGAATACTCCCTAAAAACCATGTTATCAGGGCAAATTGACCTGATAATAATATTATCGGCAGGAGATGTAATGGCACACGAGTTTGATGGTAAAAAATATGAAAAGGCCTCAGCTCATCAAAAAGAGTGGGGAGCTAAATTAATTTCTGAATTGGAGTTGAAGGGCAACGAATGCGTTCTTGATTTGGGATGTGGGGATGGCGTTAATACGGCATTAATTGCTGATGTCCTTCCCAATGGTGAAGTGGTCGGTATAGATGCCTCAAAGGGCATGATCAATACTGCAAAACCAAAGGAAAAAGCTAATCTGCGCTTTATCCTCATGGATATTGATGAAATGCCGTTCGAAGACGAATTCGATGTCATTTATTCGAATGCAACTCTTCATTGGGTTAAAGATCATCATCGTCTTTTAAGAAACGTATTTAAAGCTCTTAGGGAAGGCGGTCTTCTAAGATTCAATTTTGCAGCTGACGGTAATTGTGCTCACTTTTTCAAGGTTATTCGCAAGGCAATGGGAAAAGAGGACTTTTACCGTTACTTTTCAGATTTTTCATGGCCTTGGTATATGCCCACAATTGATGAATATACTCAATTGGTTAATCAAAGTGAACTTAAAACGGCCAAGGTATGGGGTGAAAATGCAGATCGTTATTTCCCGAATACTGAAACCATGATCGGTTGGGTTGACCAACCGAGCCTTGTGCCATTCCTGGTCTGTGTACCAGACCCTCACAAGGCCGATTTCCGAGAATATGTTATTGGCGAAATGATACAGGAAACAAAGCAATCCGATGGACAATGCTTTGAAACTTTTCGTCGGATTAACCTTCTTGCAAGGAAATGAAACATGCCGAACAAAGTCAATTAACCTGACGCCGATAACTTACGGACTTTATGCCCAAACGGCGGCGGCGCAGGTTATTTCCGGCGTTAGCACTATATCCAGAGAAGTACATAATGGCTAAAAAGCGTACAAACAGAAAAAGATGGATCATATATTTATCGTTAGTTGTTTTTGCGTGCCTATCAGTCATGGCCATTTTTAATGGAAACTATATCCTGAATAAGATATGCGTATATACCTATAATGGTTATTTTATTCCTAAAGAATCGAATGCAGCTGATTTCCGTCCAATAGTATGGAATGACGGCAATGGTGAGTACTGGATCTATGGAGAAGATAAATTGTTCTATTATCATGCTGGAGACGGTGCGATTTCAAATGATTACATATTGATCGAGAAGAGCATCGCAAGGAAGTGTGAGGAATTTGATCCAAAAGACTATAACACTTGGTGCCAAATATATCCCCCAAAAGAGCAAAAGACGGGTAAACAGATATGATTAAGGAGTGCTAACATCCGCTTTCAGAGCGGACTCGGACCCCTCGCGGCTAAATCCTGGTGTTATGGTAATGAAAAATAGGATAGCAAAATTTATTTATGAATTACTTTTTATAGAAATATTTGCGTTAGTTATAGGTGCTGGTGCAGGCTTTATGCAAGGCATCGTTGCTTTTTCAGGTCAAAAGACAGAGTTGGTCTTGCAGTTTGGCGCATGGGCTGCCTTTACTGGTATGGGATTAGCTATCGTAATTATACCTCTGTTATATTTTGGGTTGATTCGTAATTCTTTGACATTATCAACAGCTATTGAACTGATCTCTTTAATTATAATTATTGGGTTATTTTCTGCTTTTGTTCTGAAAACATATTTTGATGCTGGATGGTTGTCGTGGATTGTTACAACGATATCATCTTTAATTATGACACTTATATATTGTAAGACGGGTTTCCGAATAATTAAAAATTAAAACCCGACAGCACATTGTTTGTTTAGACTTATAAAAGTGCAAACCATAACAAATCAATTAACCCAACACCGAGTAAGTAACGTTTTTTTGCCTTGGCCAGTGGCGGTGTGGGTTATTTCCACCGTTAACCATCAAGAGAATATGATCCCAACTATCTCAGAAAACCATACTGAAACATCTGTAAATGTAAGAGGCATAGTTGAACGAGTTTTACGGTATCAAAAGCCCGAAACACTGAACGATTTAAACGAAATATTGATTCTTGATAAATCGGAACCTGATATTGGATTCGGATGCTATCGAAAAGCAGAGGGGAAAATAGAAATATATTTGGATAATCTTTTAAAATGGCAGCCTTGGATTCTTAAAAAGTCATATTTATTTCCGTATATGACGATAGCGATGGCTTTATGTCATGAACTTGATAACCATGTCACAAGAGATAACTCCAGAATTGATCGAGAAAAGTCAGCAGAAAATAGTGTGATAAAATATCTCTATCCATCATTAGGCGTTTTTAAACCAGCAGTCGGGATTTTACGACTATTTGGCAAAAAAAAAGATGGAATGGTTAACCAATAGCTCCACCTGACCCCAAGGGCCTCGCGGCCCTGGGGCCAGGTGAGCATGGCGTTAGTTTTAATAAATGAAATGAAGAAATTAATATTATTTATTATAATCATTGTTCCAATATACTCGTTTTTAGGGTGCTCTAAAGAAACCAAAAGCAGAAATCTAGATGAATTAGTACTCTATATTGTTCAGAAAGCTAATGAAAACGATACTAAGTATTTTGAAAAATATCTTGACGAATCATATAAGGGGCAATCATCAAAATTAATCGGAATGATTAAAAAAAGTGAAATGCTATCAAACTATAAAAAGCATTTTAGTGAAACATTACAAAATACAGCTAATTTAAATTATCACTATTTGAAAAAGGGTTGTCATTTTCAAATAGATTTAATTAAAAATAATGACGGTTGGAAGATAAATAGGATTTGGTTTTGTAGATAAAAACTAACAACTCCTTCCAGCTGACCGTCACTTCGCCGCTTTGCGGCTTCGTTCCGGCCGGTGAACTTGTCGTTGAGCCTGTCGAAAAAGTAAATATTTCTTTTTAAAGTAGTAAAATATACGTGAAAAATATGCTGATCTGTGGTATAGAGTAGTAAATCAATTAACGAGTTACCCTCCGGAGAATCACAGATGGCGCGATATAAATACTATGACTACAATCAGCTGATGATGGTGCCGGTATCACTGGAAGAACAATTGATACCAGGCACATTGGAATACGCAATAAACCATGTGGTGGAAGAACGTCTTGACTTAAGGGTTTTTGACGAGCGGTATCGCAACGACGAAACAGGTCGCAAAGCAATAGATCCAAAGATTTTGATAAAGATCGTGCTTTTCGGTTATTCAAGAGGAATGTTATCATCACGGTCTTTGGAGCGGGCATGCAATGAAAATATAATATTCATGGCTTTGGCATGCGGGCAAAAGCCGGATCACAGTACCATAGCAGCTTTTGTCTCTTCAATAGATAAAGAGATCGATTTGTTATTTACGAAGGTGCTTTTGGTCTGTGAAGAAGAAGAATTACTTGGCGGAACACATTTCAGCCTGGACGGTTTGAAGCTTTCTTCGAATGCGGCAAAGGAATGGAGCGGCACATTTTCCGATTTGAAAAAGAAACAGGAAGCATTGAATCGGAAAGTAAAAGAGGCAATTTCAGAACACCGGGAGGCCGATAAAAGAGAAGGTAGGAAGTCTGATACTGATCAGCAGCGTTTTGAAAAACGTATCAAGAGACTGAAGCAGAAAGCCGAAAATATTGAAAAGTTTCTTTCGGAGAACGAACCTAAAATCGGATCCGGTGGCAAAGAGATACAGAGTAACGTCACAGATAATGAATCAGCCAAGATGGCAACTTCGCACGGGGTATTGCAAGGATATAATGCAAATGCGATAGTAGATGAGAAACATCAGGTAGTAATGCATGCCGAGGCTTTTGGAAAAGGCGATGACAGCTCCATTATGGAACCAATGCTTAAGGGAGCGAAAGAAAAACTGGAAGCTGCTGGATGGGAAGACCCTCTAAGGGACAGGACAATCAGCGCTGACACCGGATACTACAGTGTAAAGAACCTTGAAGCCTGTAAGGAATCAGAAGTTGATGCCTATGTACCTGATCCGCAGTTTAGAAAGAGAGATATCCGGTTTGCAGATGCAGGTCGGCACCGCCGTTCGGTTGATAAGCGCAAGGAAAGATACAAATCAAAAAAGTACTTCAGTGTTGAAGACTTCAAGTTGGATGATCACACGGGCAAATTAATTTGTCCTGCAGGCCATGGGCTATATGTCAAGAATCGTAATTTTGTGACAGGGAACGGATATAAAGGAATTGCCTAC
Source organism: Pseudomonadota bacterium (assembly GCA_043825875.1). Classification (GTDB taxonomy): domain Bacteria; phylum Desulfobacterota; class Desulfobacteria; order Desulfobacterales; family RPRI01; genus RPRI01. The sequence goes on from JBDRRF010000068.1 coordinate 61,949, forward strand.
CAAGCGCCGAAGACAGCGTGCCGTGATTGTCAATTGCGATCCAAATGCTTGCGCAATCCCAATACGGTATCGCGTCAGGTCCATGTGTTCGAAGGGAATCGGCCTGGGAGCCTTACTGATGAAATGAAGCAAAAGATCGACACTGCTGAGGGTCGCCGCACTTACAGCAAACGTCTTGGTATTGTGGAACCGGTTTTCGGCAACATTCGAGCATGTAAGAAAATGGACAGGTTCACGTTGCGTGGGAAGATAAAGGTAAACATCCAATGGATGCTTTACTGCCTTGTGCATAATATTGAAAAGATCATTAATTACGGAAAAAGTTATGCGGTGGCACCAGCATAATAGGAGATCAGGGCAGAGATCTATAAGCCAAAGCAAAATCAGCGATATTACGTGCTCCTATTTTTAATATTAAGATGCAAAGTACAAGTTCTTCATAAAAATTAATATTTTCTGAAAAAATTGCTTTGCTGATAAAATATCCGAACTGTAAAGTAGTTTTTCGACAATCTCGTTAGGATAAAACAATGAGTAAAAGAGAATATTTTGTAATACAAATTGGAAATACGCAACTCGATAACCCAATTAATATGACTATGAGTACTAAACGCAAAAATAAAACTTTTTGTGAAGAATGTGGTAATGCCATAGAGGTTGGAGAAACATATTACTACGAGCCTCTTGGTCAATATTATTATTGTGTCGGATGTATTGGAGTCGATGGGGATCCATATAATTATGTGGCTACACCTGATCTATATTAGTCTTACAAAAAATATTTTTGCGAGAGTTTTAATTAAATAATTTGTAATTATAATATTTTTATAAAATACAAGTTCTTATCTCCTAACCATGGCTTTCACTGCGACGGCAAAAAGCCACCGCGCGTGAAGCCAAGCGTTCGCGCTTTATTTAGTTTTTTTATGTAAATTACAAATTTTTGGAGGCTTTAATGAAATTGAATTCTTATTGTTACCTATTGATCTTTGTTTTGATTTTCCTACTTATCCCTTCGATATCTCTTGCTGAAATTGAGCCAGAAGTTGACTGTAGTGATGCTAAAGCTGCAAATAACCTTATGATCAATTTTGAGACTGTTATCGATAAAATATTAAAAGAGGGGCAAACTAATGAAGACAAGCATAAGAAAATAGTGTCCGCAATTTCCCAAAAAATGGATGCAAAAAAAGTTTGGTCTGAAAAAGAAAAAAGCGATTTTCTTTCTAATATAGTTGCATCTTCCGAATACATAGAATTAGAGAAAAAAAAGCAGGAGGCGCTAAAATCATTCAACTTATCTCTTGAGAGTTTGTCTCAACTCCAAAACAAGAATCAAGCAGGCCATACAAGTGAGGGGGGGCTTTTTTGTGAAAGTGCTAATAAATGTATCAAAGACTTGAAAAAAGTAATTTCATTTACTGACTCACAATGGGTATTAATGGAATCAAAAACACTTCAAGAGGCTATTCGTCTTATGGAAAAAATTAAATAGTTGAGGGAAAAAAATGATTACGCTAATCGGGTAGCCGGGGGGGGGAAGCCCCACACCAGCCGCTCGCGCGAACAACTGCATGCACCAGACCGGAATATATAAAAAGATTTTTCAAAGGAATCGCATTTGCATTAGATGCTCTTGATTTTATAGCTTTATTTTTTCTTACATCAATTATATTTTTTTCGGTCCCGGTTTATATAGTCACACGATCATATCAAAATGGTCATGTGCTGCTTTCGATAGCAATAGTGGTTGTATTTGTTTCCCTTTTTTGTATTTGTGTTCGGGATTATAAAAGAAAGAAATGGAGTGCTCTTAGTATTGGTAGCGTTTCTTTTTGGGCAGTATGTGCCTTTATAGGTGCCTTAATAATAATGTCTTGAAATTGGAGTATAACCAGCGCATAAACATTGAAACCCAAAGCGGGGAGGCTTCAGTAATTTACCATTTTTTTATTGAACGTGGCTTTCTCGATTGCCTTATAAGCTTTGGGTTCAAGTTATGCGCAACGTTGATTGTTAAAATTATCCCTTGACATAGTACCAACATGTGATATCATATTGCCATGAATAAAAAGCAACGGCAAACCCTTGATAAAATATTTGAAAAGCCGGAACGTTCAGATATTTCCTGGGTACATATTGAGGCGCTTTTTGTTTCTCTTGGTGCTGAAATTTCTGAGGGTAGTGGTTCCCGTGTCCGAGTGGCTTTAAATGATGTACGGGCTGTTTTTCATCGGCCACATCCGAAAAAAGTCACAAACAAGGGCGCCGTTAAATCTGTTAAAAGGTTCCTGCAAGAAGCGGGGGTAAGACCATGATGGAATATAAAGGATATTTTGGTAAGGTCGAATTTGATGATGAGGCCAATGTTTTTCATGGAGAAGTCATCAATTTAAGGGATGTGATCACCTTTGAAGGTGAAACCGTTGATGAATTGCGGGCCGCATTTGTTGATTCTGTAGAAGATTACCTTGCTTTCTGTAAAGAACGTGGTGAAGAACCGGACAAACCTTATTCCGGGAAGTTTTTAGTTCGCGTTGAACCAGAGCTTCATAAAACGCTTGTCATTCAAGCACGCAAAAACGGTAAAAGTCTCAACACATGGGTTAACGATGCCCTTCTAAAAGTAGTAAAAAACAGCAACCAACAAGTCATTCAAGATTGACGGGCAGGACCGAGCGGGTTTTACCACTTGGGAATTTGTTGATCCCCATATGCCCCAGGTCCTCCCCTGCCCGCATCTTAATTCGGCGTGTGTGCCAGGCATGGCACAGAGCTAGTAAGGTGAAAGTCCTTATACCAGGTGTTCGTGAAGCCGAAGGTTAGGAGAAGGACAAGGGCGTCATCGTGAGGTGGGGTCTGGAGGAAGTCCAATCCAAAAGTGCGGGGCGACGAACAGGAACCGGATATGAGGTGTGGTACATCCGGGGCGAGTGGGCACGTGACCACGAAGCCCTCCATTCACGATTGGGGTGTGCTTTATAAATCCGGCGTTTATGCACTAAAAGTTCTGTATCTTACCCTGGGAGGTCTCTCATGTGCCCCGGGAAGTCGCTTGCGACTGAAATTGGCTGAGGGGCAAGCAATTGTCTCTGACCGCATGAGAGAAGTCAGCAGAAGGCATAGTAGGAGGATTGAAACAGACATTTAATCCTTGGATGCATGGTTGAATTAGGAACCCACTTTGCAATTGAAAGAGCAGAAGTTGGAAACTCTCGACATAAACGGAAAAGATTTGATGTTATGCCGCCTCTGAAGGCCTGAACGGTTTCCCCCGAAAAGGAATTAAATGATAGGGCTTAGGACGAAAGACAAGTGAATATTAGACCGGCAAAACAATTGTGGTTGCCCTTTAAAGTAAAGGGCGAATTATTCACTTCGGAAGGCAACCCCGCAAGTCCGGTCGAAGATAAACAGTTAATGGAAAGGATAGTTGACAGGGATAACCTGTTAACAGCACTTCGGAATGTTAAACGAAACAGAGGTTCTCCCGGAATAGATGGTATGACGGTAGAGAGATTACCAGAATATCTGAAAAAGGAGTGGCCGAAGATTCGAAGGCAATTAATAAGCGGCACATATATGCCGCTTCCTGTCAAACGGGTTGAAATACCAAAACCCGGAGGCGGAATACGAGAACTGGGTATTCCCACAGTGTTTGACCGATTTATCCAACAAGCACTATTGCAGGTATTGCAGCAGAAATGGGATGCAACTTTTTCCGAATTCAGTTACGGATTCAGACCTAAAAGAAGCGCCCACCAGGCAGTAAAACAATCTCAAGAATATCTCAAACAGGGATATCGTTGGGTTCTTGATAAACTGGATCGTGAGCTATCACATCGGGGCCATCGGTTTGTGCGATATGCGGATGACAGTAATATCTATGTTAGAAGCAAGCGTGCAGGACTGAGAGTGCTTAAAAGCATAACCCGATTTCTGGGAAAACGCTTGAAGCTTTCGGTAAATGATGCAAAAAGTGCTGTAGACCGACCATGGAAACGGCAGTTTTTAGGTTTTACCTTCAGCACGAAGCTAAACAGGCGTATCAGTGAGAAATCAATCAAGAGTTTCAAGGAAAGGATCAGGGAAATCACCTGTCGGGTTCGCGGAAGACGCATTGAGACAATTGTACAGGAGCTTCGCCAGTATATGTTAGGCTGGCAGGCATATTTTGGTTTTACAGAAGTGCGTTATATTCTCAAAGAACTGGACTCATGGGTAAAACGACGCCTCCGGTGTTATCTTTGGAAACAATGGGGACGCAGGGGATACCGTGAGCTAAGAAAGCTTGGAGTAAGCAGAGACCTTGCCTGGAATACAGCAGAATCGGCACATGGGCCTTGGAGGCTCAGCCGAAGCCCCGTGTTGGCATTTGCTTTACCAGGAAAGTATTTCGCAAATTTAGGATTGCCAAGACTGTTTGTTAAACCGACTTAATCAACCGAACCGCCGTTGTACGTGATCCGTATGCCAGGTGGTGTGGAAGGGGGGGAGTTGTGAGGCTCCCCCCTATCCCGATTGAGCCTGTAGAAAAACTCTTAAATCTGAATTTTGACATTTGTAACTGTTTGATATTATGAAATGCAAAATATCCAAATTAACCGTTTTGGGACTTTTCCGACAAACTCGTTCGGCGGGGGGAATCCAAAAATTTGCAAATAATTTAAAGGCTACCAGAGAGAACGAATTGGGTATTGTGTAATAAGCGGGTCAGGGGTAAGAATGGTTAGAGAATGTTCAATGGCCTGACATACAAGCATACGGTCAAAAGGATCTTTGTGGGGAGTAGGTAGTTTCCATAAGTGCATTGTATCTTTTTCCGATAAATCTAAACGGGTAATCATGTGTCTTTTTCGCTCTTTTGGAATGAATTTATCAGGTGAAACAGGAAGAGATAATTTGCCCAAACGATATTTCACATTGATTTCCCAAGCAGAAACAGCACTTAGATAGACTTCATTTTTCGGGTCGGCAAAGGCGTCAATTGCCTCGGGTGACAGCTCTTTGCTACCCTTAGTCAACCAGAGAAAAGTGCAGGTGTCGAGTAAAAGTCTCACGAGTCTTCGCCATTAAAAGCAGCAACAATATCATCCGGGAGAGGGTCAAAAAAATCGTTGCTAATTTTAAAGTCAGCATATTCTTTGCCAGCCAGACCAATTGGACGTTTTTTATTGGGGAGTGCCACAATCGGTTTCATTTCTGCAATCGGCACATTCCGTTTACAGATTATTACGGTTTCTCCATTGCAGACTTTTGCAAGAAAGCTCGAGAAATGGGTTTTGATTTCGTTTATATTTAAGCTTATCATGGTTCTATTGTAAGTCATCATGTTGGTCATGTCAAGCATATATCGGCTCAAATGGAAAAAGCTACTAATAATTAATATAAGCTGTATAATAAAATAATTATGACTATAAAAATTATTTTTTGGGATAGGGTTATGTGGCTACAAAATACGAAATATTGTGAAAAATATTGATTGAATTTTAAGATTAATGTTTGTATTCTTAGATAATTGAAAGTGGCTCAGATGATGAATATATATTGAACTCAAATAACCAGATTTGTTCTCAACAACCCAGACCAAAAAGGAGGTTTTTCTATTTTTCAGGTAGCAGCCATACAGATTACACCCGTTTTAGGAGACGTTCAGACTAACTTGAAACGAGGAATTGAATTTATGCGGCAAGTATCCAATGACGCGGACTTAATTGTTTTTCCTGAACTCTGGACAACCGGATACTACTTATCAAAACAGGCTTTTCAACAATTAGCCGAAACACAAGATGGACCGACAATTAACACCCTTAGAGAAGAAGCCTTGAGGTCAAATTCAGTAATTGTAAGTTCTTTTGCGGAAAAGGACAGTGAAGGATGTCTGTATATTTCGGCTACTATTATTGATCAAAAAGGGGAGTTGCTCGGCATTGTTCGCAAGAGCCTTTTATGGAGTCGAGAAAATGAAATTTTTGAGATGGGGGAAATCAAGTATCCTATCTTTCAAACCATACATGCTAAAATTGGTGTTTTAATTTGTTATGAAATGGAATTCCCAGAACCATCCAGGCTGATGGCTTTAGAAGGGGCAGAACTGATTGTTTGCCCTTCTGTATGGAGTGTGGCGGCTTCCAGACGATGGGATATTCAACTGCCAGCCCGTGCTCTTGATAACACTATTTTTATTTTGGGGGTCAATACTGTTGGAAATAATAGTTGCGGGAAAAGTAAACTCGTTGGGCCAATGGGTGACATTCTATCAGAGGCTTCTGATTCCAGAGAGGAAGTATTATTAAGAGCTGTCGATATCAAATCTCTATATTGGGCTCGCGATGAAAATCGATACCTTGAAGATTATCGAACGAAGTTGACACCAGGTGGTAAAAAAATTCCCATACCCATTATTTAATAACACAAAATTATTATTGGAGGCCATATTTGATTAATCTGCATGAAATTGAAAAGAAAATCAATGACGTTGATACAATGCAAATCTTTACAACCGATCTTAATGGCAGACCTGTAACCCTACAGGTTCATGTAGGGGATATCAAAACATTTTTCAAAAAAGGAGTCGGTTTTGATGGAAGCTCTGTCCCTGGCTATGGGACTGTGGATGATAGCGATAAATTATTAATTCCCCTTCCGGAAACCTTTAGAAAAGTTGAATTTAAACAAGAAAAACTTGGCTTTCTAATTGGTAAAATTAACGAAGAATATGGTGAGCGCTCCCTTCTTGATCCAAGATCATTATTGGAAAAAGTGGTTAAACAAGCTGAAGATGAATTTGGTCTTTATTTTTTAACTGCTCCTGAACATGAATTTTTTCTATTAACCACGGATGAATTCAGCAAAGATAGCCACACAGACAATGCAGGTTATTTCCATGCTGATCCCCGGGATAAAGGCGAAGTAGTAAAAAAAGAAATTGTTGCTGTATTAAAAAGATGTGGCATTCAGTTTGAAAAAATGCATCACGAGGTCACTCCATCTCAACACGAAATCAACCTCGGTGCTCTCGATCCAATCAAGACAGCAGATCGAACCATTCTTTTTTCTTACATCACCAAACGAGTTGCTTATGCACATGATTTGCACGCTACGTTCATGCCCAAACCGTTTAACGGTCACAATAGAAATGCCTTACATATACATATTTCGGCACAAGACCTGGATATGAACCATGTATTTTATGATGCGACCGCGCCAAATAATCTGAGTAAAACAGCCCATCATTTCATCGGTGGAATTTTAAAATACGCCAGGGAAACGTCCATTATAATGGCAGCAACTTTCAATTCCTATAAAGCATATGTAGTTGGTAAAGAAGCACCGATTGTTATAGGATGGGGGATTAGAAATCGAAGTTCCATGGTCAGAATACCTTATGCAGAAGGAGCAAAAGACACTAGAATTGAAATCCGTTCTCCAGATCCATCTGGAAATATTTACCTGCAGCTTGCCACCTTGATCGGTATGGGGCTTCAAGGAATTCGAGAGAAGGTCGACAACGGCGATCCCGATATTGGCAGTAATTACGTGACCCAAAAAGCCACCCATCTCCTCGATACTAATTTTCTGCCAAGAAATATGTTTGAGGCTTTGATGGAAGCTGAAAAAAGTCAATTTTTAAAAAATTTTATGGGAGACCATCTTTACAACCAGTATATGCAACTGAAAATCAACGAATGGGAAAATTATCGAACTTTTGTAACCCCCCGTGAACATAAAATGAATCTTAATATTTAAATATAATCATCAAATTATGCTCTTAGCCAAATTGAGAAAACAGTTCTATTGCTGCACTTTTGGTAATTTGTCTTTTGCTTCCGGCGATTTCACCTTCGGCTATTTGTTTATGTTAATGAAATTAATCATTAACAGGATTCCCGCACAGGGGTCTTTCACCCCATAAATTCACGCCCATGCCGGGCGCACACCATTTGCAGGAGAGACTGACGATGCAAATACCCTATAATTGGGGAGTTATTCCGCATGAGCTTTTACTGTAATTCCCCTGCGATCGGTTCGTTCAAAAACCTTATACCCCTTATTACCGGGGGATAACGATTAACGCATCTGCCAAAACTCTATTCCCCTGGCTTTTTCTTTCCTCCGGCATCCCGGTTTACCGACTACCAACAATCATGCAGAACAGTCTTTAAGGCATCTGGTTATCTTCCGCAAAATATGTTTTGGAACCCGATCTGAAACTGCCTTAAAAACCCATAGCATTCTTTCGAGCCTGATATAAACAGCCAGGAGACAAGGCGTTCATCCAATACAATTCCTGTAAACCCTATTAACCAGCGACACTATGACAGCACAAGTCGCCCTCAACAACAACTCAAGCTAATACCCTGAAAATCATGTAAAATATAGAGACTAAACTGTAACCAATTTCCCTCCAATTGGATGTTTTTGCTCTTAAAAACTCTTTTTTTATTCAGTCCATTATTACCTTTTGCTAAAGTTGACCCGGTCATTAGAAACAAGGGTTTCATATTGGACTAAAATACTTTGGAATTTAAATTTACAGCAATTTTAATTATTGGGGCAATCCGCAAAAATATCATCCCCTTTTTTTGTTGACTAGTAACTCAGAATATATTGTATAAGATGTTTAAGTCTGATCCGGTCTAAATTTAAAAAGGTGTTAGTTGAGACACTAAATATTTAATGATAAAAAAAAATAGGAGGAATATTAATGAGAAAATTTAAGTTGTTAGTCGCCGGTGTTATTTTAATGTTTTTATTTACCGCGTCATTTATTGTAAATCCGGAAAGAGTTGATGCCGGAGATGTAATAAAGGATCAGTGTTTAATCGTGTCTTTACAGGGCGAGATTGATTCCGATAAACCAGAAAAAATGGATAACGCAATAACAATAACCCCTCAGGATTTGGATATTTCCGTTGGAGCATGTGCGGTATGGGTTAATTGGATACGAGGAGCTGAAATCAGCATTAGTTTTAAAGAAGGTAAAGTATGTAAGATATCTACCGATTATTCTAAGTTTGGCTTTAGATTAACACCAGATATAGGTTGCTTTGTAACTGATTTTTTACAACAAGGAGAAACAACCAGCTTAAGATTTATGGAGCCAGGTACTTATAAGTATAATATTTATACCCACAACAGAAAAAGTCCGCTGGCTTCCGGTAAAATCAATGTTAAATAGTAAATATTAACTGACTTCGGCAATAATTTTACGAAGCTCTGCTTTGCTAAATTAAATGATGCTAAAATAAAAAGCCTGTTCAGCTTTTCTGGCAGGCTTTTTTATGACTCATACCTCAGAATATATTTTATATAGCCAGTTTCAAAACGCCCCATTTTGGCCGATCTCTGCGTTGGGCTCAAATTTCAATCCTCGAAATACTCAATGTATTCCTGTGGTTGAAATTTTCTCCCGCCTTGAGCTTGACCAAACTGAAACGTTTTGAAAGTGGCTCA
>JBDRRF010000069.1:0-42829 GCA_043825875.1 Pseudomonadota bacterium
ATAAATAATAATTATACCAATTTTATTTTTTTCTTGACACTTTCGTTTAAATATAGCATTTATAAAAACAGTGGAGCAAAGTGGGTTTATCTGAATAATAGTGGTTTTATGTGAATATTAAATAAAACTAAAAAAATAAAAGGCCTAATATGTTCAGAGGGACATCTTTTCATACCATAGATTCAAAAGGGCGCATAATCATTCCTTCAAGGTTTCGGGAAATAATTAGAAACTCAGAGAATGACGGCGTTTTTGTATCCCGGATGGACGGAACCCTTTATGCTTACACTTTTGAAGAATGGAGAAAAATAGAAAATAAAATACTATCACTCGCAGAAAAAAGCGAAAGCATGCGCCGCTTCAGGAGAGTATTTATCGGCGGAGCCTTTGAATGTATATGTGACAAGAACGATAGAATACTGATTCCTCCCACCTTAAGGCAATACTCAGGACTTGAAAAGGATATGGTGCTGGTTGGAGCCCTTGATCATTTTGAAATCTGGTCACTTGATAATTGGAATAAGGAGCTTGAACAACTGGAAGCAGACAGCAAAAAGGAGGAGGTCAGAAACGAAATTGCAAAACTAGGAATCTGATTGATGCAGCCTTATCATATCCCTGTAATGACAAAAGAAATTATTCATTATCTTGATTGCAAGCCTGGAAAAATTTATGTGGATTGCACTATTGGAGGTTCTGGTCATGCAAAAGCCATTTGTGAAAAAATAATGCCGAATGGAATATTAATAGGGGTTGATCAGGATAAAGATGCAATTAAGAATGCAAAAAACGTATTAAATCTATACCTATCAAACATCCATTTGTTTCATGGTAATTTCATTCGACTGCCCGAATTCCTTTCGGAATGCAATATTTCAAAAGTTGACGGTATATTGCTTGATTTAGGATTATCTCTTCATCAAATAAGCTCCAGCAAAAGGGGGTTTAGTTTCAAAAACACAGAGCCTCTTGATATGCGGATGAACACGGACTCCGATATCAAGGCCGAAGACTTAATTAACAAATTGAGTGAAATAGATCTTGAGAAACTAATAAGAAATTATGGCGAAGAGTCATGGGCAAGAAATATAGCACGAAATATAGTTAAAGCAAGAAAGGAGTGCAAAATCGAGACAAGTGCACAACTTGCTAAAATAATATGTGCTTCAATTCCAATAAAAATACAACATAAGTCAAAAATTCATCCTGCTACGCGTACATTTATGGCACTTAGAATCGCTGTTAATAAAGAACTCGAAATGCTTTCTGTGTTTATGGACAATGTTGCCGGTTTATTAAACCCAAAAGGACGTCTTTGTGTTTTAACTTTTCACTCTTTGGAAGACAGAATCGTAAAACAAAAAATTAAAGAGATGGAAAAAGATTGTGTTTGTCCTCCAAAATTTCCAAAGTGCGTCTGCAACAAGACCAAATCAATTCGAGCCTTGAATAAAAAAGCAATAGCTCCCGGCAAAGAAGAAATTAACATAAATCCAATGTCACGAAGCGCAAAACTCAGAGCGGCAGAAACAATATAGCAAGGAACAACCAATTGAAGAATAACCTTAAAGATAAAAAAACCAGGCTTAAGATTATCGGGATTTGGTCCGTTTTTATGGCAATATTTTCAGCCGAACTTTTTATTTACACTTGGTGCAGGATTCAGTGCGTTAAGACCGGTTATGAAATAGCAAAAGAATCGAATAGAAATCTTAAACTTGCAACATTGCAAAATAATCTCAATATTGAAATCGCACGGCTTAAATCACCACGCAGAATAGTTAACATCGCAACAAAAAAACTTGGGCTGGTCATGCCAACATCTGAGCAAATTATTATAATTCAATGAGAAATGCCAATAAACAATATATAAAACTACGCATTACAATAGTTGGAATTTTTTTTGCCTTTTGCCTTGTGGCTATAGTTGCAAAAGCCGGTTATCTGCAAATTTATCAAAGCTCCTGGCTTGCAGAAAAAGCGGCCAATCAATATGAAAAGCCCTTTAAAGAAACAGGCAAGCGAGGCACTATTTATGATGCTAATTTGCGCGAAATAGCCGTATCAGTAGATACAATTTCGATTGCTGCCTACCCTGCCAAAATAACAGATAAAACGATAGCAGCAAAGAAGATTGCAAAATCCCTTAATATGAGTGCAGATTTTGTTAAAAGAACTCTTTCTTCCGGCAAGCCCTTTGTTTGGATAAAACGCAAGGCAACACCGAAAGAAGTATATGCAGTAAGAAGTCTTGATATTGAAGGTATGTGCTTTTTATCAGAGCACAACAGGGTTTATCCGCAAAAAACACTTGCGGCTCAGGCCATAGGCTTTACAGGCACTGACGGCAATGGCCTTGAAGGTCTGGAATTTTATTTTGACAATCAGCTTAAAGGCACGAATGGAAATAGCATTGTTTTAAAAGACGCTCTGGGTCAGGGTTTTGATACTGAAAAAAATCCTGGTAATTATAATGGCAATAATCTGGTTCTGACAATTGATCAGGCAATTCAATATATAACTGAAACAGCATTAAAAGAAGCTGTGGTTGATAGCTCGGCCAAATCCGGAATTGCCATGGTAATGGTTCCCAAAACAGGTGCCATTCTGGCTATGGCGCATTACCCTTCTTTAAATCCGAATTCATTTACAAAATTCGATAAGCAATTGTGGAGAAACAGGGCCATAACCGATCCGTTTGAACCGGGTTCAACAATGAAAATTTTTACAGCCGCTGCTGCGATAGAGCATGGCAATTGTAAACCAAACACTATTTTTTACTGTGAAAACGGAGAATATAAAGTTGGAAAAGATATTATACACGACACACATCCTTACGGTTGGTTGACGGTTAAAGATATCATAAAATATTCTAGCAATATAGGCGCATATAAAATTGTAAAAAAAATAGGGCCCAAGGCTTTGCATAAAACCCTTAAGGATTTCGGGTTCGGCGAAAAAACAGGAATCAATTGCCCAGGCGAAACATCAGGTTTCCTATCTTCATATAAAAACTGGCGCATGATTGATGTTGGAGCCATATCTTTTGGGCAGGGAATCTCCGCCTCTCCTTTACAACTTATTTCAGCAACTTCGGCAATAGCAAACAATGGTCTTTTAATGAAACCATATATTGTTCAGGCTATATCGGATCATAAAGGCAAAACGATTAAACGCTTTGAGGCTACACCTGTAAGGCAGGCAATTTCATCCAAATCAGCCAATACGATAACAAAAATACTAATGGCTGTAACAACCAAAGAAGGAACAGGGTTTAATGCAACACTTGATGGCTACACAGTATGCGGTAAAACCGGAACCGCCCAGAAAATCGATAAAACAGGAAAATATGCAAGGAATAAATACATTGCATCTTTTATCGGCTTTGCCCCTGTTGAAGATCCGGAAATAGCCATACTTGTTATAGTAGATGAGCCCAGGAAAAATCACTACGGTGGTATTGTAGCTGCCCCGGCTTTCAAGAAGATAGCCCAGGAAACCCTTACTTATCTTAATATACTGCCAAATAATAGAGAAACTGACAGAATCAGAGTCTCGCGGGAAAGCAGGGTGCTGGGTTGAAATTATCATCTCTTTTAAAAGCCATAAATATAGATGAAAATTATCAGCAAATTAAATCGGTGGGTTTTTATGACATGCACAAACAATCTGATGCTATAAATATACAATCGGAAGAAAGTATAAACGCCGGGATTTATAACCTTAATCCTGAACATCCGGATTGTTGTCCTGATCCTGATATAGGCTCGATACATTACAGGGCACAGGATGTAAAACCATCCGGCCTTTTCGTTGCTATACCTGGACACAAGGCAGATGGCCACGATTTTATTGATACGGCGATGGATAAAGGTGCATCTGCAATAGTGGTTCAAAAAAAGATAGTCAAAAATTCCATTATAATCGAGGTTGAAAACACAAGAAAGGCTCTTGGCAGGATAGCCGCAAAATATTATGGAACCCCTTCCGAAAAATTAGTTATTATCGGTATTACAGGGACAAATGGCAAAACTACTACTGCTTATCTTGTAGAAAGTATTCTTCAGGCCGCCGGTTTTAAAACAGGTGTAATAGGAACGATTAATTGCCGTTATTCAGGAAAAACCTTTCCAAGCCCGGTAACAACACCTGAGTCACTTGATCTTCAACAAATTCTTTCCGAAATGGTAAATGACGGCATAACCCATGTGGTTATGGAGGTGTCATCCCATGCCATTGATCTTTTTAGAATCGAAAGCTGTTTCTTTGATACCGCTATTTTTACAAACCTAACACAGGATCACCTTGACTACCATACGAATATGGAAAGTTACTGGGAGGTTAAGAAAAAACTTTTTACAGAATCACTTGTTACCGGACCCAAAAAAGAGAAAGCTTTTGCCGTAATAAACTGCGATGACAAAAGGGGAAAAGTACTTTCCGGCAATCTTTCGGTAAAATGCATAAAAACAGGCTCTGATACCGGATGCACTGTATATGCAACTAATTCAACAATAAATGCAGGGGGGATAAAAACTTTAATTTCAACTCCTGAAAGCTCTTTTGAAATTAAGTCTGACCTTGTGGGAAAACATAATGTCGAAAATATCATGAGTGCAGCAGGCGTTGCTTTTGGACTTGGAATTTCTTCTGAAACAATAAAAAAAGGGATAGAATCACTTTCTGTAATCCCCGGACGCCTTGAAAGAATAAACAACAAAACCGGCATATCGGTCTACGTGGATTACGCACATACTCCTGATGCATTGAAAAATGTACTTCTGTCTTTAAGACCCATTGCAAAAAAAAGACTGATATGTGTTTTCGGGTGCGGAGGCGACAGAGACAAAACAAAACGCCCTCTTATGGGAGAAGAAGTTGCGCGTCTTTCCGATATTGCAGTTATTACATCCGACAATCCGAGAACAGAAGACCCCATGGAAATAACAGATCAAATATTAACCGGAATTAAACGAAGTAACATAAACAGATATGAACCAACCGAACATAGACTTCTAATAGATAAAAAAGGCTACTTTGTCGAACCTGACCGGAAAAAGGCCATACATCTTGGAATTAAAATCGCAAAAGCTGGCGATATTGTATTAATAGCCGGAAAGGGCCACGAAACTTATCAGCTTATAGGGAAAGATTCATTTCCTTTTGATGACAGGCAAAAAGCGAGGTCTGCGCTTTTGCAGATAGAAACAAAGAGATAATATATGAAACAACTTATTCCGTGGTCTGAAGATGAAATATTAAAAGCAACAGAAGGTGTTGTTGTTTCCGGGGAGAACAGGCACACATTTACAGGTATCTCCATTGATTCACGGACAATAACTGCCGGCGAACTTTTTGTAGCCATTGAAGGTATTAATTTCGACGGGCATAATTTTGCAAAAGAAGTTATCACAAAAAATATTAAAGGTCTGGTCATAAACAGACAAAAAACAGCAGAGCTTTTATGTAACAAATCAGACAATCCGGATCTGTTTTGTGTTGAAGTCGATAATACTACTAAAGCGCTTGGGGATATTGCAGCTTATAACAGGAAAAGAGCAAATGTTTCCGTAATAGCAATTACAGGTTCAAACGGCAAAACATCAACAAGAGAAATGACAAGCGCGATTGTTTCCCGCCATTTTGATACTCTTTCAACAATTGGGAATTTAAACAACGAGATTGGCCTTCCCTTAACCCTTCTTAAACTAAGCCCATTTAATAAATGGGCGGTTGTTGAACTTGGAACGAATCATCCGGGAGAAATAGCAAGACTTGCCAAAATATGCAAACCTGACATCGGTATAATAACAAATATTGGCAGAGCGCATCTTGAAGGATTAAAATCTATTGAAGGTGTTATGAATGCCAAAGGGGAGCTATTAAACGACATCAAACCTGGTGGAACAGTTATTCTTAACGCAGATGACGAAAGAGTCATGAGGCTTGCCCGCAAAACACAAAGAAACAAAATTTACTTTGGGCTTTCACAAAAGGCATTGATTAAAGCATCTTCTATCGAGATAAATAAAACATCAACCTCATTTACACTAAAACTTCCCGAGGATGCTATAAGAGTAGAACTTCCCGTAACAGGACATTTTATGGTGTCGAATGCGCTTGCTGCCGCTTCTGTAGGATATCTTCTTAAACTCAGTGCACATGATATAAAGGCGGGGCTTGAAAATTTCACCAGTGCAAAAAGCAGGATGAATATTTTTGCTTTGGGAAACGGGGTTACTGTTATTGATGATACCTACAATGCAAACCCGGATTCCATGGAAGCAGCCATAAGATCACTTGCAGGTTTAAAAGGTAATAAAAGAGGAGTGCTTGTTGCCGGAGATATGCTGGAACTTGGAATTTATTCTGAAGCTCTGCATAAAAAAATAGGCGAGTTTTGTGCTGAATTCGGCGTTGAAAGGCTTTATGCCACAGGTCAATTTTCCGCCAATGTGGCAGCTGGCGCAATTATAGGAGGCATGGATGTTTCTTCTGTTTTCACAGGATCACAGGAAGATATTATAAGCGATCTGAAAGAATGGTTAATGCCTACAGATTGCATACTTATTAAAGGTTCAAGGGCTATGGCAATGGAAAAAATAGTTGCAAAATTAAAAGAATGGGCAGGAACATCGGCAGAGTTAATTAAGGATAAAGCATGATTTATCATTTATTATATCCGCTGCACACAACATTTTCTGCATTTAATGTATTCAGGTATATTACATTCAGAACAATATATGCGGTTTTAACTGCCTTTTTAATTTGCTTTCTCTTGGGGCCATGGGTAATCCGCAAACTCACCAAGTGGCAGATCGGCCAGCACATTCGGGAAGAAGGGCCAAAAGGGCATCAGAAAAAAACCGGCACACCAACTATGGGAGGAACGCTGATTGCCTTTTCGCTGGTAGTGACAACACTTCTGTGGAGTAATCTTTCAAATTGCTACGTCTGGATACTTCTTCTTGCAACAATAGGCTACGCTTTAATAGGATTTGCAGATGATTATCTCAAGCAGGTCAAAAAGCAAAACATGGGGTTAATCCCACGCAATAAATTTATCCTGCAATCGGTACTGGCATTAATCATAAGCACCTTTATCTATATCAACCCCAATTTTTCAAGCACTCTGATTGTTCCTTTTTTCAAAAACATTTCGCCTGACCTTGGCGTTTTTTATATTTTCTTTGCCGCCTTTGTTATTGTGGGAACCTCGAACGCGGTTAATCTGACAGACGGCCTTGACGGGCTTGCAATAGGCCCTACAACAATTGTGGCAGTAACTTACATGATTTTAGCTTATGTTGCCGGAAACATCAAAATTGCCGAGTATCTTCAAATACCCCATGTAGCTGGAAGCGGGGAAGTAGTTATATTCTGCGGCTGCCTTGTCGGCGCTGGTTTAGGTTTTTTGTGGTTTAACGCATATCCGGCGCAGATATTTATGGGAGATACCGGATCTCTTTCTTTAGGCGGCGTTATCGGAACAGTTGCTGTAATTACAAAACAGGAGCTTTTACTTGTTATTGTCGGAGGATTATTTGTTATTGAAGCCCTGTCTGTAATTTTTCAGGTTTGCTTTTTCAAGATAACTAAAGGCAAAAGGATATTTAAAATGGCGCCTCTCCATCATCACTTTGAACTCAAAGGATGGCCTGAACCAAAAGTGATAGTACGATTCTGGATTATTGCGGTTGCCCTTGCGCTTTTATCTTTAAGCACTCTGAAAATAAGATAATAAACAGGGATCAGTGATAGGGGAACAGGTGTCAGTAATTAGAAATTTGCAAAAATAAACATTCAAACTGGCTCGAAGATATGTAGGTGAGAAATCAGGATGGATTTATCCGGAAAGAAAATACTAGTGGTTGGGCTTGGCAAAACAGGAGTATCTACTGCTGTCTTTTTAAAAAAAAGAGGCGCTGATGTCATTGCAACCGACTCTTCAAAGGATGAAAAACTTTTCGATGCTGCAAATAGTCTTTCAAAGATCGGGATAAATGTTGAACTGGGGGTTCACAATGCTTCTTCTTTTATGAATTCGGAAATTATTGTTCTAAGCCCCGGCGTTGCTCATACGATTGACCCTGTTGCAAATGCTGCAAGGCGCGGTGCAATCATTATGGGAGAGATAGAGCTTGCTTCAAGATTTATTAAAGAACCGATAGTTGCAATAACGGGAACAAATGGCAAAACCACAACAACAACTCTGATTGGTAAAATGCTTGAAGAATCGGGCCTGAAAGTTTTTGTCGGAGGAAACATTGGCAACCCTCTTATTGATTATATCGACTCCGGAAATAAGGCGGATATTATCGTGGCAGAAATTAGCAGCTTCCAACTTGATACAATTGATGTTTTCAGGCCAAAGGTAAGTGTTTTACTTAATATTTCCGAAGACCATCTTGACCGTTATCCTGATTTTAACGCATACACAAAGTCAAAGATGAAAGTGTTTAAAAATCAGAAAGAAAATGATTATGCGGTATTCAATGCCTCGGATAAATATATTTTTCCTGTGGCAGAAGATATTAAATGCAGCAAACTGCCATTTTTTAACCATACTGCTGCAAACAATTACAATGAGTATGCAAAAATTACAGATGACCGTATTATTTTTAATTTAACAAAAGACTTTGCCGTCATGAATCAGGAGGCAGCAGATCCGGCTGATGATTTTGAGGGCAATTATTCTTTGCCTTTTTCCGCAATAAATCTTTTGGGAAAACATAACATGGAAAATGTTGCTGCAGCAACTCTTGCAAGTCTTGCCGCAGGAGGCAATTGGGCCGGAATAAAATCCGCCTTAAAAAACTTTACAGGGCTTGCGCACAGGATTGAATATATAACAACTATAAATGAAGTGAAATACTATAATGATTCAAAAGCTACTACCGTTGATTCAGTTATAAAGGCGCTGGAAGTATTTAATACCCCAGTTATCCTTATAATGGGAGGCCGTGACAAAGGAAGTAATTTTGGTTTATTGACAGACACTGTCAAAAAACATGTAAAAAAACTAATTGCTATTGGAGAAGCAAAAGAAAAAATAAAATCCGCTCTTGGGGATAAAGTCGATACTATTTTGTCAGACTCACTTGAAGATGCCATCTTTTCGGCAAGCAGATCAGCAGGAACTGATGATGTTGTTCTCTTATCTCCGGCATGTTCAAGCTTTGACATGTTTAAAAGTTATGCACACAGAGGAGAGATCTTTCGTGAAGAAATCCTTAAATTAGCCAAAACGGTCGGTAATGATTAAACAAAATAAACAAATGTTATCCGTGGCCCAGGAATCACCCGGATATTATGATATAAAACTTCTGTTACCCGTTTTTATTCTGGTAATAATCGGGATAATCATGGTTTACAGTGCAAGCTCAGTTCTTGCTTTGAAAAAATTCGGAACCGATTATTTTTTCTTAAAAAAACAAGCTATGTTTGCCGTAGCAGGAGTTATAGCACTGGTAATCTGCAGGCATTTCAATTACAGATATTACAAGGCATTAGCCTACCCTATTCTTATCTTTTCAATTATTTTACTTCTCGCCATACATATTCCAGGCATAGGATATACAGCGGGAGGATCTGCAAGGTGGTTGCACTTAGGTGGCTTTACAATTCAACCTTCCGAATTTGCGCGTCTTGCGATGATTATATATCTTGCATACTCAATAAACAAAAAACAGGAAGATATTAAAAATTTTTATATAGGCTTTTTGCCACATGTGATTGTGCTTGCGATTGTCACATTGCTTATATCCCTTCAACCGGATTTCGGCTCCCTTATTATACTCTGCGCTTTGACATGGACAATGCTTTTTGTCGGAGGAGTCAGAATATTATATCTTGCTTCTTCGGTTCTTCCATTACTGCCGGTTGCCTATATTTATATGTTAAAAGAACCTTACAGGCTTAGACGCTGGATAAGCTTCTGGGACCCATGGCAATATTGTTCTGATGAAGGATACCAGATCGTTCACTCTTTAATGGCTTTCGGGACAGGCGGAATATGGGGCACAGGCATAGGTAACGGATATCAGAAACTATATTATCTGCCCGAACCTCATACAGATTTTATTCTTTCTGTTATTGGTGAGGAATTGGGGCTTGCCGGTGTTGTAGTAATCATTATTCTGTATGCATTTATTTTAATAAGAGGAATCAATATTGCCAGAAAAACCGAAGAGCCTTTTGGCGCATTGCTGGCGACAGGTATTACAATCTCAATAGGCATGCAGGCTTGTATAAATATGGGAGTTACACTCGGCCTTTTGCCGACAAAAGGACTTACGCTGCCGTTTTTAAGTTATGGAGGGACATCACTTCTTATAAATATGGCAGCAGTGGGAATACTTATGAATATAGGAAAATCTGTTCATAAAAACACATACGGCAGGCAAGTATAAAGCCCATGCGTATTATTATAGCAGGAGGCGGCACAGGAGGTCATTTGTTTCCCGGAATAGCTATAGCACAAAAATTTGTTTCAAAGAATCCCGAAACCGGCATTCTTTTTGTCGGAGCAGGCAATTCTTTTGAAAAAACAACTGTAGCAAAAGCCGGTTTCAATCATAAAAGAATAACGGTTGAAGGTATAAAAGGACGCGGTATCACAAAGCAGTTAATATCGGCTTTTAAGATACCTAAAGGCATGTTTGAATCATTAACAATACTAAAGAGCTTTAAGCCTAACCTTGTTTTTGGTGTAGGCAGTTATTCTTCAGGCCCTATAATTTTTATGGCATGGCTTCTTGGAATTAAAATAGCACTGCATGAACAAAACATTTTACCCGGAATTACAAACCGTATGCTGTCAAGGTTTGCCGATCGGATATATATATCGTTTGAAAAAACAATAAAACTGGCACAAGCCAAAAAAATAATCTTTTCAGGAAATCCTTTAAGAAAAGAAATAACAGATATCGCGAAAAAAAACATTGCAGATTACGGACATAACAAAAGTACATTTAACATATTGATCATTGGAGGAAGCCAGGGTGCTCACAGCATAAATATGGCCATTATTGAAGCTCTCTCATATATCAAAAATAAAGAAAGCCTTTTCTTTGTGCATCAGACTGGCTCTTTAGATGAAGAAACTGTTGCCAAAGCCTATGAGCAAAACAAAACCAATGGAGATGTAAAACCTTTTTTCGATGATATGGCAATAAAGTATAGTCAGGCTGATTTAATAATCTGCAGAGCCGGAGCTACTACTGTTGCGGAAATTACAGTAATAGGCCGCGGAGCAATTTATATCCCCTACCCTTATGCAGCAAATGATCACCAGACTCAAAACGCACAGGCACTTTGTGATGCAGGTGCAGCGGAAATGATTGCTGAAAAGGATTTAAGCGGAAAAATACTTGCCGAAAAAATTGAGTATTTTTCCGAAAATCCAAAAGAGCTTTACAAAATGGCAACTTTGTCAAAAACATTCGGCATGCCTGATGCAGCGGCTGTGATAGTAAACGACTGTTATCAAATGCTTGATCCTAATGGCGGCAATAAACATGTATAGAAAAAAATACCATATTCATTTTGTTGGAATCGGCGGAATCGGCATGAGCGGAATAGCTGAGTTGCTTTTGAATCTTGGGTATAAAGTTTCGGGTTCCGATAAGGCTTTAACTGATATTACAGATCGTTTAAAAAGGCTTGGAGGTACAGTTTATAAGGGCCATGATGAAACCAATATAGAAGGTGCCGATGTTGTCGTTATTTCTTCGGCAGTCAGCTCAATAAACCCTGAAGTTGTTGCTGCAACACAATTATCCGTACCTGTAATACCAAGAGCTGAAATGCTGGCAGAACTCATGCGACTTAAATACAGTATTGCAGTTGCAGGAGCACACGGTAAAACTTCAACTACATCCATAATATCATCAGTTCTTGCAAAAGGTGGGCTTGATCCAACAGTAGTAATAGGCGGAAAACTTAAAAGCATAGATTCAAATGCTCTCCTTGGACAAGGCAACTACATTGTCGCAGAAGCCGATGAAAGTGACGGATCTTTTTTAAAGTATTCACCCGCTATAGCAGTAGTAACCAATATCGATAAAGAGCACCTTGATTTTTATAAGGATATAGACGCCATAAAGGATGTGTTTTTAAGCTTTATCGACAGAATTCCATTTTACGGCCTTGCAGTACTTTGTTTGGATAATGAATATATCCAGGAAATTATACCGAAAATCAAAAAACGCTTTACTACTTACGGAATGAGCTCACAGGCGGTATTTCAGGCCAAAAATGTTTCAATTGAAGGTTTAATATCAAAATACAATGTTTATCATCACGGAAAAGCTTTAGGTAAAATATCGCTGAGTCTTCCAGGAATTCACAATGTATACAATTCTCTTGCCAGTATCGCAGTCGGTATGGAACTTGATATTCCATTTAATATTATAAAAGACGCCCTGGAAAATATGCAGGGGGTTCAACGCAGATTTGAAATTAAAGGAGAAGCAAAAGGAATTACAGTTATTGATGATTACGGGCATCATCCCACAGAAATCCGAACCACATTGCAGGCTGCAAAGGATTGCTGGCCCGAACGGCGTGTTGTCGTTGTATTCCAGCCGCATCGATATACAAGGACAAAAGCGCTTTTTGATGATTTTACCCGTGCATTTTATCAATCCGATCATCTTGTAATTCTTCCCATTTATCCTGCGGGAGAAAAAGAGATTGAAGGAATTGATTCAAAACGCTTATGTGAAGAAATTGCCGCACATGGGCACAAAGAAGTTTCTTATATGAATGATATGGAAAGTGCGGTTGCATATCTAATGGAGATTTTAAACGAAAAAGATATACTGCTTACTCTGGGCGCAGGAGACGTCTGGAAATCCGGCATGATGGTTTTGGATTCTTTATTAAAAGAAAAAGATAATGCTACTTGATCAGGATATAAAAAAATGGCTTGCAAACTATTTTGACGAAAAAGTCAAATTTGATGAACCTATGTCAAAGCACACTTATTTTAAAGTAGGAGGTCCGGCAAAAGCGTTTGTAACGCCCGAAAGTACCGAACAACTTTATAAACTTATATCATGGTCACAAGAAAATAATATCCCGTATATTGTAATAGGAGACGGATCAAATCTTTTGGTAAGTGATAATGGCATACAGAAAATAGTAATTGTTCTTTCAAAATGTTTGAATCGGATTTCTATCATAAAGAAAGAAAAAGAATCCGTATTAATAACGGCAATGGCCGGAGTCAGAATACAAACTCTTTGCCGCTTTGCTATAGAAGAAGGATTATCGGGGATAAATTTTGCCCTGGGAATTCCGGGAACCATTGGCGGAGCAATCATGATGAATGCCGGAACACATTTTGGTTCAATATCCGATATCCTTGAATCGATAAATATTATGCAATCTTCAGGTGATATCTTGAAACTGGAAAAAGATGATATCGATTTTTCATACAGGGGTCTTTCCTTAAAAAGAAAAATAAAAACATCAGATAGCAGAGATCCCATAATACTGGAAGGTTCTTTCATGCTGAAAAAGTCCGATGCAATTGAGCTGAAAAAAGAGGCCGAACTTATTTTAAAAAAGAGAAATGAGAGCCAGCCAGCCAAATCGGCAAGTGCCGGGTGTTTCTTTAGAAATCCGCTTACAGGCAAAACAGCGGGAGAACTTATCGATATGGCTGATCTTAAAGGAGCACGCATAGGCGGAGCAGAGATTTCTGGAAAACACGCTAATTTTATAGTTAATACCGGTAATGCTTCAGCGTCAGACATACTTTCACTTATGAAGTTGGTTCAAGAAACCGTATTTAATAAATTTAACATTAACCTTTTACCGGAGGTTAAAATTGTTGGGGTTTAAAGACTCAAAAGCTAAAGTTCATAAGAACAGATTTAATAAAAAAAGGCGGCTTGGCAGTATAAGGAATCATATTGTTTTTTATCTGAAGATAACTCTTGTTATCATGATTGTTCCGGTTATAAGCCTTGCTTTTATTTTTATATATGACTGTGTAACGCAATCTGAATCTTTTGCAGCAAAAACTATTTCAATTGAAGGCAACAGGATTTTATCAAAAGAAGAAATTATTAAAGAGGCAGGTATAAACCCAGGGGTTAATATATTTGCGATAAATATCTCAAAGGTCAGAAAAAAACTTTTGGCGAATCCATATACGGCTGAAGTTGAAGTTAGCAGGAAAATACCATCGGCAATAACGATAAAAATCAAAGAACATAACTGTTTAGCCGTCATTGATCTTGGAAAAATGTTTTTGCTAAACGAACATGGAGAAATTTTTAAAGAAAAGGAGAGTTCTGATATTGAAATAGTTCCGGTAGTACAGGGACTTTCCTTTGCAGATTTAAATTTAAGCGGTAAAAATAAAACAAAAGTATTTGATGCAGTAACGACTGTATTAAAACTTGGCCAAAGTCCCAAAAGCATTCTGCCAAACTCAATTATACAGTTGATAAAAGTTGATAGAAAAATTGGTTTAACAATTACCGCTTTTACAGAAAGCAGAATCATAAAGCTTGGATACAGTAATTATAAAGATAAGTATGAAAGACTAAGTAACGTGCTTAACAATAATAAATTAAATATGCAGAATTTTGAAAGCATATACTTGGATAACGGTCTTGATCGTGTTGTTGTGTGCCCAGCAAACAAAATTTAAACTAAAGCGTTTAATTATGAAATAAGGAGACTTAAAATGCCGGTGCAAGATAATATTATTGTCGGCCTTGATATCGGAACAACCAAAATCTGTGCTGTTGTCGGAGAGCTGACAGACAGAGATATCAATATAATAGGAATCGGCACTCATCCCTCCATAGGTCTTAGAAAAGGTGTTGTAGTAAATATTGAATCTACCGTGGATTCAATTAAAAAAGCGGTCGAGGAAGCCGAACTTATGGCCGGGTGCGAAATTTCTTCCGTATATGCCGGAATTGCAGGAGGCCATATTACCGGTTTTAACAGCAGGGGGCTTGTTCCTATTAAAGAATCTGAGATAACCCAGAATGATGTAGACCGTGTCATTGATGCGGCAAGAGCGATAGCAATACCCATGGATAGAGAAGTAATACATGTACTTCCTCAGGAATATATAGTTGATGAACAAACCGGGATACAAAACCCTGTAGGAATGTCCGGTGTCAGGCTTGAAGCTAAAATACATATTGTGACAGGAGCTGTAACATCCGCCCATAATATTATAAAATGCGCCAATCTTTCAGGGCTGGATGTTTGCGATATTGTCTTAGAATCTCTTGCTTCCGGCGAAGCCGTGTTGACAGAAGAAGAAAAGGAACTCGGCACAATGCTTTTGGATTTGGGCGGAGGAACAACGGATCTTTCCGTTTTTTCCGGAAAAAATATCAGGCACACTTTTGTTCTTGCTCTTGGCGGTAATAATCTGACTAACGATATCGCTGTAGGATTGAGAGCTTCCATTCCCGATGCTGAGAAAATAAAGATAAAATACGGTAGTTGTGTAGCAAAAAACATAAGCAGTAGTGAAACTATTGAAGTCCCGAGCATGGGTGGGCGTACTCCCAGAAAACTTTCCCGGCAGATTCTTGGTGAAATTTTGGAACCACGCATGGAAGAAATCTTCACATTGATAAAAAGAGAAATTTATAAAGCCGAAATGGAAAATTTAATCCATTCCGGTGTTGTTCTCACAGGCGGGTCCGCTCTTTTAAGCGATGTAACGGAAATAGCGGAATCCGTATTTAATCTTCCGACACGATTAGGAAGGCCTATAGGAATAACAGGACTTGTCGATGTAGTTAATAATCCTATGTATGCAACAGGCGTAGGCCTTGTGGTGTATGGAGCTAAAAATCAAACCAAGAAAAAGTTCAGAATCCGTGATGGCAATATATTCAACAGGGTAATGGGTAGAATGAAGAAATGGGTTAGTGATGTCATTTAATAAATTATAATTTTAATCCGTTTATAAAATTGTGGCTATAAGAAATATTATAGATTTAATTTTTAATATTTTATGCATACTTTTTATAACATCATTCAGGTAGGGGGTGAATTATGTTTAGCATGGTAGACAATGAAGGTTTAACGAAAATCAAGGTGATTGGTGTGGGGGGTGCCGGAGGAAATGCAATTAACAACATGGTATCTTCTAATCTTATGGGTGTTAAGTTTATCGTGGCGAATACTGATGCGCAGGCTCTTGAGAAATCACTGGCTTCGGTAAAAATACAGATCGGAGAGCAACTTACCCAAGGACTTGGAGCAGGTGCCATGCCTCAAATCGGTAGGGATGCGGCATTTGAAACTGAAGAAGATATAAAAAATGCCATCAAAGACAGTCATATGGTTTTTATTACTGCCGGTTTCGGAGGTGGAACAGGAACAGGCGCTGCTCCTGTCATAGCCAGAATCGCAAAAGATCTTGGTGCTCTCACTGTTGCAGTGGTTACAAAACCTTTTTCTTTTGAAGGCAAGAAACGTATGAAGCAGGCAGAAGAAGGAATAAATGAGCTCAAGAAATATGCCGATACAGTTATTACCATACCCAATGACAGGCTTAGAGGCCTTGCAACCAAGAACGCCAAAATGATAGAAATGTTTAGAAAGGCAGATGAAGTACTTCTGCATTCGGTAAAGGGCATTACAGATCTTATAGTTATGCCCGGTCTTGTAAACCTTGATTTTGCAGACGTAAAAACAACAATGTCCAAAGCGGGTCTTGCAATTATGGGTATCGGAGTCGGCAGAGGAGAAAACAGGGCAATTGATGCGGCTGAACAGGCCATATCACATCCATTGCTCGAAGATATTTCGATAAAAGGCGCCAAAGGCGTTTTAATGAATATTACATGCGACAGTGATATCACAATGGAAGAAATGACTGAAGCGTCAGATAGGATTTACAGAGAAGTCGGGGATGATGCTGATATAATATGGGGTACGGCTGTCGATGATACAATCGGAGATGAAATGCGTGTTACGGTTATAGCAACCGGAATAGGTCAGCCCGACATAGAAGAGCTTGTAGAAAAAGAAGATAAATCAAAACTTAGAGGAAAGGTTAGAAGCCTTACCATGGAAGATATAAAAGCTGCCGCAAACTATGATGTACCTACTTTTATACGGCAACAGGAAGCTGTTGGTGAATCGGGAGGCGCAACATACAGGGGATATAAAGGTATGGTTATTGACAATAGTGATCTTGATATCCCGACATTTTTACGAAAAAAAGCTGATTAAATATTTTTGTGTATTTTTATAATGGCTGCCGGCCAATGTAATGAATGGAAAACAAAAAAGAAATTACTTGTCTGATTTTGAGATAGGAGCTGTCCGGAAACAATGGAAAGAACATATCAGGGTAGCCCTTGTATATCCGAATTCTTACAAAGCCGGAATGTCAAATCTTGGTTTTCAGACGGTATATGATATTTTAAACAGGTTTGATAATATTTTATGTGAAAGGGCTTTTCTTCCCGATAATATAACAGAACCTATACTGACAATAGAATCATCAAGGAAACTGGTAGATTTTGACATAATCGCTTTTTCAATATCCTTTGAAAGTGATTATGTAAATATTCTCTCAGTTCTTAAAAAAGCGAAACTCCCCTTAAAGGCCAGCGATAGAGGAACCCCCTACCCTCTTGTTCTGGCCGGGGGAGTTGCTTGTTTTATAAATCCGGAACCTGTTTATGAATTTATCGATTGTTTTTTTATCGGTGAAGCAGAAGTAATAATTCCTGGCTTCTTCGAGTATTTTGAAACCGGTGTTAAAAAAAAAGATATTTTACTAAAAATCGCAAGACAAGTACCGGGCATATACGTTCCGGCATTCTATGAAACAACCTATAATCAAGATGGCACTCTTCGCTCTTTTTTTCCGGTAGCCGATGTACCGGAAAAAATAAAACGTGTTTATTTAAAAGATATTACAACAGCATCAACATGCAGCAAGATCGTATCCGAAAAAACAACTTTTGACCGTTCTTTTTTAATTGAGGTATCAAGAGGATGCCCCCATGGATGCAGGTTTTGCAGCGCAGGTTTTGTGTACCGCCCTCCCAGGTTCAGAAACTTAACTCTACTTGAAAAATGCATAGATAAGGGGTTAGCAATAACTGACAAAATAGGATTCGTAGGCGCTGCGATTTCCGATCTGCCCGAAATTGAAAAGCTTTGTAACATAGGTCAAAAAAAGGGCGCTCAAATATCATTCAGCTCTTTAAGAGCCGATGCTTTATCAGATGAACTTGCCGCCTCGCTTAAAAAAAGCGGAAGCAAAACCGCAACAATTGCTCCCGATGGCGGCTCACAACGTATTCGTGACGTGATTAATAAAGGAATCACCGAAGATCAAATTCTATCTGCCACCCAAATAATTGTGAATGCCGGGATTCCAAATATTAAACTATATTTCATGATCGGACTTCCTACAGAAACTATGGAAGATATTGAAGCAATAGTAACCCTGTGTAAGAAAATAAAGAAATACTTTGTTGATTCAAGCAGAGAAAAAAAACGTATAGGACATATTACTGTCAGCATCAATCCTTTTGTCCCAAAACCCTTTACGCCTTTTCAATGGGCGGGAATGGATGAGATTTCAACTCTTAAGAAAAAGATTACGCATATAAAAAACGGTTTAAAAAAAGAAGCAAACATGAGAATAGATGCTGCATCCCCCAGAAAAACCTATATACAGGCACTTATTTCTAGAGGCGACCGCAGAACTGCCGAATTATTAATTCTTGCCGATTCAAATAACGGCAACTGGGCAAAAACGCTCAAGGACTCATTTTTAGATGCCGATTTTTATGTTTACAGGGAAAAATCTTTTGATGAACTGCTTCCCTGGGATTTTATAGATCACGGCATTAAAAAATCATATCTTAAAAATGAATATCAAAAAGCATTACTTCAAAAAACATCTGCGCCCTGCCCCATAACTTCATGTAATAAATGCGGTGTTTGCATATAGAATTAGTAACGCTTTTTGGGACAAAACTAATCATAGCCTACATTACCTTCAAAAATTAAACCCCACAAAAATTGCTGATTAAAGCGTCAATCGCTTGACTTATTAATATTTTTATATTTATTGAGCCAATTTCAAAACGTTTCAATTTGGTCAAGCTCAAGGCGGGAGAAAATTTCAACCGCTTGAATACATAGGTTATTTAGAGGATAGCGTTAAAGGTTAGCACTTATGCTTCACTACATGTCACTTCGTGCGAAATTTGAACCCAACGCATATAAGCAATTGTAATAAATCTGCTCCGTTTGTTTATGAGTGCGTATGCGTCCATTCAAAAAAATAATCAAAAAAAATTCATTATTCAGCAAATCTGTATGCTATTTGTAGGTTGTCTTATATTAATATGATAACAGTGTATGAACAATTCATTGTTTGCAATGTAACTTTTTATTACTACACAAAATCCTAAAATGTTATTTGAAAGGAACCGGTATATCCCACTTTTTTTTGGGTTATTATTATGCAAAGTAAAGTGATTTTAAAATAGTGCCTTTACAAAAATTTCCGGTCCTTCAATTTAAAATTATATTTTTGAGGTGAAGCCGTGACAGCACTTAATTACATAATTCAAAAGGACCATATTTGTATAGCTATAGATACTCTTTCATTAGAATCTGAGGATCGCAAACCTTATGCCTATATGACAAAATTCATATTACTGCCACATCTGCATACAATCGTGACAGGTACAGGACTCGGGTTGCTTGTTTCTGAATGGATGGCACAGGCTCGCAGTAACATATTGGGAACAGACATTGACGATCTTAACCAATATACACCCGATTGCCTTCATAAGATTGCTGCACATTACCCGCAAATGAACGGTTCATCAACTACTATTTATCATTTTGGCTACTCACAAAACAGAGATATATTTGTATGTTATGCCTATCGTTCAAAGAACAACTGGATGCCTGAGGAAATTTTGAATGGCGTTGGAATAAAACCGGCCATAAAATTTGAGTTTGAAAGTAATTTCATGTTGCCTAATAGCTTTATTGATCTGATGGAATTTCAACGTGAAGAAGATTTAAAATTACCTTTACCGAAGCGATTGGGAATAGGCGGTGACATTCATTTTATTTTTATGGATCGGAGTGGAATAAATGTACAAAAATGCCATAGGTTTGATTCTTATGAAGAAGATTTTCAAATAATGCACGAAAAAACATTAAAACAAAACTATCGACTGTAGCAGATTGCTGGCACATCAACACCGGAACTGTGCCAAGCATTAAATTGCCTTCTCATCTTATTTCAGGAACTGGCCTCATGTCTTCCGGGCATTGCTGTAGAAAATACCTATCCGTCATTCCTGCTATAAAATCCCTGACTATTTCTTCATTCTTATGGTTATCGATATAATCTTTAGACATGTCTTCCAGAAAGCTTGTGAAAATCACAGACTGCCTGTTTTCTTTTTCTATATTAGAAAGGTATTTTTCAAAAAGCATTCTAAATAGCGTTTTTATAAGATTCAAATGTTTTTTAATTACAGGATTAAGGTAAATGCGCTCCATGCTGAATGCTTTTAATCGCTTTAATGCTTCCGAAACATCAGGGCTGAAAGCAATGCAAATATTCTGGAAGCTGTTATTAATTACATCTGTTACAAGGTTATATGTTATTGTACCATTAGTATCTCCAAGTATTTTGGCACTATCTTTTGGAAGATCGTCTCTTTTTATAATATTTAGCCTTATTGCATCTTCTATATCGCGGCCTATATAACTTATTGTATCCGCTATTCGAACCACACAACCTTCCAGAGTCATAGGGATCAGCTTTGTGTCAGGACTCTTTTTCTTAACTGCTATTTCCTGCTCATGCTTATCAAAATTTTTCTTCCTTTGAGGTGCAAGGCTTTGGTTATGAATTTCTCCGTCATGGCATAAAATCCCATCAAGTGTCTGAAGTGAAAGATTCCACCCCTTTCCCTTTCGTTCAACCTTTTCTAGAAACTGGACACTTTGAACATTATGCAAAAAATGATCGATTCCGCTCTCTTTGCAAAGTTCCGACAGAAATGTTTCACCATCATGCCCAAAGGGGGTATGGCCGATATCATGACCAAGAGATATGGCTTCTATCAAATCTTCATTTAATCCTAAAAATCGGCCTATAGTCCGCGCAACCTTGGACACCAGTTGAACATGAAGAACTCTGTGTGTTATATGGTCGTTTTTTATCAGATAGAAAACCTGAGTTTTGTCAATATATCGCGTATAGGCAAGCGAATAAAGGATTCTGTCTATATCTATAGAAAAATCCTGCCTGTAGCTAAGATCTCTTCCTTCTTCATATTCCCGGCGCAGGCACTTTGAACTTAAGACTGCAAGAGGAGAAAGATATTCTTCTTCTCTTTTATTTAAAGCCATTTTTATTAAATCAAGGGTATCTTCCCCATGCATCGTCATTTTAAATCATCTTCTCTGTCTTTAATCGCTTAATATGTCCAAGCATAATATTATTTTGGGGGGCTTAACACAAAAACTGATGGAGATACCGGCTCATCAGCCCAGTACCTGCTAACATCAAGTTTAAAATAATCACCGGCTTTATTTACAATTATAAGCCTTGAAGGGATATGATATTCTTTCACAAATATTACTCCATCAAAAAAAACCCTGTAAAGCAAATCTTTTGAATCAAGCATATCAATTTGCATAATATTATTATCATTATCGAAATATATTTTTTCGACTATATCATTTCCTCTGTTCCTTAAAACAAGAACAGTTCCTTTGTTCTCAATATATTCTGTTGATGCTGTAGCAAAATCGCAAACAGGCGCCCGCCCGGATAGAAGTAAAATAATATCTTTTATTTTTATAGGAATAGAAATAAAGCGTTTAAGGTCAGCATTATCCGAACGTTTCTTATGAAAAATCTTTTCAGCATAGGAAGCAAAATAAACGTATTTGCCGTCAGTTGCAATGCCTGCCATGGGTTGGCCCAAAACATTTCTGATCGCAATATAAATTTTACTGCCGTTTTCTGCAACCCATGCGATATCCGCCGAAACAACCTGCCCGTTTATTTTTGACAGGCCCATACGTCCTGTCCCTTTAAATGTTTTTATTTCACGGTTCTTTTCGTTAAGTACAAGAAAAAGGTCATATGCCTCGGAAGTAAAAACAGGGGTTTTGTCATAAGAAAAAATATTATTATATACTTTATCTGAAAGACCTGCACATGAAAAAAATGAAAGGCTGGCAAATAATAGGAGAAAGCATAAAAAAAACTTCTTCATATTTTATAACTCTTTTCCTGAAATCTCCTGAATTTTCTTTATTAAAACTTCCCTGTCTTCTTTTTTGAACTTAAGCGAACGGCTGTATGTATCAAGGGCATTATTAATTTCATTGATTTTCATGTAAGCATCTCCAAGATGTTCTAACACAACCGGATCTTCAGGAACAAGATCTACTGCTTTTTTCAGAACATCCACAGCCTTTAAATACTTTCCTTTCTTGAAATATACCCATCCCAGGCTATCGGTTATATACCCGTCTCCCGGCTTATGTTTCATCGCTTCTAGAATCAGCTGTTCTGCTTCATTAAGGTATTTTTCCATCTCGGCATAGGTATAACCAAGATAATTCAAGGCATCCGCATTTTGAGGATCAATCTTGATAACCTTTTTCATCTGTTCAATAGTTTTATCTTTTTTTCCCCATTTATCATAAATAACTCCAAGACGAAAATAAAAAGCAGGATCATTCGGATCCTTTTCTATAGCACTTAAAAGAGCTTTTTCGGCATTTTCATAGTCTTTGAGATCTTCATAAAACAAGCTAAGATAATATTGAAAATTAGGATTTCCTGGCTCTTTTACAATAGCATCTTTAATAAAGGATAGAGCTTCTTTATTCATTCCTTTACTCTGATAAATCAGTGAAGTCTTAAAAACCATATCAAAATAAAATTTTGAGTCATTTTTCACTTTAAGAAATTGTTTAAGAGCAGCATCTTCATTTTTTATTGCCAAAAAGAAAAGCCCGCTAATGTAATTCAAATCGGAATTATCAGGGGCACCTTTTTGGATATCTTCAAGAATTAATATAGCGTCATTATATCTACGCGTATTCAGATAGAACTGAATCAAATTGAGTATGACATCAAAATCGGCAAGGCTCCTTTCGCCAAGATTGAACAAAATCTTTTCGGCTTCTTTTCGCATATCATTCTTTTTATAAAAACAACCAAGATCAAGGGCCGCTCTTATGTTATGAGGATTATTTTCCAGCATTTCCTTTAAAACTTGAATCGTTTTTTTATTTTCATTTTTTATCTTATATATATTTATCAGCTCATAGCGTGACTCATCCATATCCGATTTTAGCTTTATCGCTTTATTAAAACTCTTTTCAGCTTCTATCAGGTTGCCACTTTCTACATAAATTTTGCCAAGGTAAAAATATCCAAGATAGTAATCAGGAAAATTCTTTACAAGCTTTTCAAAGAGCCCTTCTGCCTTAGAAAAATCCTTTTTATCAAGGTAAATACTGCCAAGCAGCAAGTATATGTTTTTTTCCTTGGGGTTTGTCTCTACTATCTTTTCATATATCTTTTTGGCATCATCTGTTTGATTAAGTGAATGCTTTATTTTCCCAAATAAAATGAGCGCCCCTATGTTTTCAGGTTCCTTTTTAAGTACATCTTCAACTATAAATAATGCTTTATCATTTTCTTTCTTCTGAAGATACAAATTGACAAGCTCACCTTTTAAAAAAAGCGATTCAGGATCAAGTTGAAGCGCTTGTTCCATGTATTCTGTAGCTTTTTTAATATCTCCCTTTTTTTTTAATATCTGTGATTCCGTAAAATAAAAATATTTGTTTTCAGGAAAATCGCTTTCATTTACGATTGTTGCTTTTGAAAAGGAATTTGTAATCGGAACAGAACATCCTGAAAAACATAATAGGGAAAAAAGTATTATAATAGATTTTGTAAAATCTTTGTTCATTAAAATTATTTCCTTGCTGCCGTTTCTAAACCACAAACCTTTAGACGATTTAGTGCATAATGCCAAGTTGATTTTGCAATTTTTTTATGTAAGGTATGAAACCAAATCCGGAAGTTCTTCTTTAATAAATTCTCTCATTTTATTAATTATATTCTTCTCAAGCTGACGCACCCGCTCCCTTGAAATACCGTAACGATCTCCTATTTCCTGGAGGGTTGCAGGACTGTCTGAAAATATTCTAAGATCAAAAATTTCATTTTCTCTTTTCGTCATCAGCTTTCGAAATTCATCTATTTTATTATATATCATATGATCCATCTGCTTTTTGGCAACTTGATCTTCAGCAGAAACGGAATCATAACTGATGTGCTCAATTTTTTCAGAATCCGAGTCATCCGATAAAGGAGCGTTAAGGGAAACATCCCATCCGTCAAGCCTTTGATCCATATCAACAATTTCCTTCTCGGTAACCCCTAACCTTTCGGATAAAAGCTTGGGCTTTGGATCAAAACCCTGATCAATAAGATCTTGTTTCTCCTTTTTTAGTTTAAAAAACAATTTTCTCTGGCCCTGGGTAGTGCCGATTTTTACAAGCCGCCAGTTGTCCATTATAAATTTTAGAATATACGCTTTGATCCAAAAAGAAGCATAATATGAAAATTTGACATTTTTATAAGGATCAAATTTCTTTACTGCCTGCATTAGGCCAATGTTTCCTTCCTGAATAAGGTCTAAAAGATTTTGCATCCATACTCTTTGAAATTCAAGAGCTATTTTTACAACAAGCCGAAGATTTGAAGTAACAATTTCATAAGCCGCCTCCTTATCATCATGATCAAAAACTTTTACGGCAAGTTCGTACTCTCTTTCTCTCGACAGCAGATTATGCCTGCTTACCTCAACCATATAACGCTGCAGGGGATCATATTTTATTATATCCTTTTTTGCAGCCCCGTCTTTTTTTTTATTTTCATTTGTCATATATGAAAACGCCTTATAGAATAATAAGATTTGCGGTCAGTTCATCTGTAACCTATGTTAAGATATAACCAATTTCAAGTCTAACCACGTTTGGTACTTATATTATTTTTTTATAGACATATAAATATTGGTGTGATAACACTACAGCCCAAGCGCCTGTAGCTCAGCTGGATAGAGCAACGGACTTCTAATCCGTAGGTCACAGGTTCGAATCCTGTCAGGCGCGCCAGCTTTAATATTTATATTCATACCTATATACTTTTTTAAATATATTATCATGATTTAATATTTATGCAATCTGCAATTAGTGTGATCAATACATAGATCTAATAGTAAATTATAAAGATAACCTCATATTTATTAAAATGTACCTTTAAATAATATGGAGTTCAAACATGGCCTTTTCATATGAAGCAGGTAATGAATCCATAACCACCATTTCGGAAATCAATAAACTTTCTCATGATAAAAAACTTAATAAACTATTAACATCGGTTCTATCCAAGGTTAAAAATTATGCCGAAGCTCAAATTGCGCATATCAAACAGGACTCAAAGATCGGGCTTGCTTTATCAAGTGAAAAAAACATTGATAAACTCCTTGAGATGATAGTTACAGATGCAAGGAAGATGACAAATGCCGATGCCGGAACTCTTTATATCATTGATAAAAAAAACAAATATCTTTGTTTTAAAATCCTGCAAAATGACACGCTAAATGTCAGGATGGGAGGAACAAGCGGTGTTAATATTAATCTTCCAAGCGTTCCCCTTTTTGTTGATGGCAAACAAAATCATTCAAACGTATCTTCATATGTCGCAATAACTGGTGAAATTGTTAATATTCCTGATGTGTATGAAGCCCGGGGGTTTGATTTTACCGGGCCTATGAAATATGATGCATCTACCGGCTATCGCTCAAAATCTATGCTTGTTATACCCTTAAGAAACCATGAAAATGATATAATCGGTGTTTTGCAACTTTTAAACTCTCAAGACCCGCTAACAGGAGAAGTAATAGCATTCCCGACTGAATATATTGATGAAACGGCATCCCTTGCATCCCAGGCCGCTGTTGCCCTTACAAATACGCAACTTATTCAGGACTTAAAAGATCTTTTTTATTCTTTCATAAAAACCATTGCAACCGCAATAGATGAAAAATCTCCTTATACATGGGGACATATAAACCGAGTTGTAAATATATCCATGCTGATAGCAGAAGGCATTAATAAATCAAAGAAAAAGAGATTCGTTAATACTAAACTTGATGAAAACGAACTAGAAGAAATCCGAATAGCTGCCTGGATGCATGATGTTGGTAAAATCACTACGCCTGAATATGTCATTGACAAAAGCACTAAACTTCAAACTGTTTTTGATCGCATAAATCTTGTAGAAACAAGGTTCAATCTTATAGCTAAAACACTTGAAAATGAATACCTTAAAATTAAAATCAAACATCTAAAAACCAATAAAAATGAAAAAAAATTTGCTATGCTTGATTCCGAACTTGAGGAAAAGCTAAAAGTTATCGAAAACGATTTTGAATTAATCAAATCATCAAATATCCCGGGCGAGTATTTAAAGGAAGATGTTGTTATCAGGTTAAAGGAAATTGCCCGCAAAACTTATCTGCTTAATAATAAAAAACAGCCCTATATTTCCGAGGAAGAGCTGGAAAATCTGATTGTAAGAAAAGGTTCCATTACTGCCAAAGAACGCAAAATTATTGAAAACCATGCTGCGGTTACATATAAAATCTTAAGCCAGCTGCCTTTTCCGCGAAAACTCGTAAGAGTTCCGGAGTATGCCTCCGGACATCATGAAAAACTTGATGGTTCAGGTTACCCCAGAGCTCTTACAGAAGAAGACCTGCCTTTGCAATCACGAATCATAGCTATTGCAGATATCTTTGAAGCCTTAACAGCTAAGGACCGGCCCTATAAAAAACCTATGAATTTAAAACAGGCACTCAAAATAATGAGCAATATGAAAAAAAATAATATTATTGATGCTGATATTTATGATCTTTTTATTGAAAAAAAATTATATGAAAAGTTCTTTCTTAATGAAGCTAAAAACGAGTCCTGATAGCAGAATCCATTAAACATTTCGATAAAAATTCCGATAAAAGCTATATAACACAGATACTATACCAGGAGATTAGCTGCTTAAAGGAGTAAAATAAATGGGAACAGACAATATAATCTTTTTGGAAAATCTTGAATGGTTTGATGAAACAGGCAAAGAACTTGTCCATCGTATTCCTGAAACAGGTTCAGGAGAAATCAAATTCGGAGCACAGCTTACAGTAAGGCAGAGCCAGGCCGGAGTATTCTTTTACAAAGGCAAAGCAATCGATGCCTTTGGCCCGGGACGCCATACTCTGAAAACCGCCAATATACCCGTACTTACAAAACTGGCAAGTATTCCATGGGCTATGTCCAGCCCGCTTAGAGCTGAGGTATATTTCGTAAACCTCAAAGTCTTCACAAACTTAAAATGGGGCACAAGGGACCCTGTTGCATTCAAGGATTCACAGTTAGGACTTGTAAGGCTGAGAGCTTTTGGAGTATTCAGCATGCAGATATTACAACCTGTTCTTTTCATAAACAGCATGGTCGGAACACAGGGCATCTTTACTACCTCTGAAACAGAAGATTATTTGAACAGTGTAATTGTTTCAAGGTTCAATGACTACATGGGAGAAACCCTTGATTCGATATTAAACCTGCCGGCCAAGTATAATGACATTGCAGATGGCCTTGCAAAAAGGCTTAAAG
This sequence comes from Pseudomonadota bacterium, assembly GCA_043825875.1. Lineage (GTDB taxonomy): Bacteria > Desulfobacterota > Desulfobacteria > Desulfobacterales > RPRI01 > RPRI01. The sequence goes on from JBDRRF010000069.1 coordinate 27,763, forward strand.
CCGATTTCGGCCGCTTTGGCTTAGGCCTTGCAAATATTTATATCAATTCAATTACTCCTCCTCCTGAAGTGCAGAAGGCAATAGATGACAAAAGCCGTATGGGACTGTTTGATGATATGAATAAGCTTATGCAGATGAAAGCTGCAATGTCTATTGAGAAGGCATCGGAAGCTGATGGAGCCTCAACAGGCATGGGAGCTGGTTTAGGCATTATGATGCCTGCAATGTTTGCAAAGTACTTCTCACCAAACGGGCAGCCGTCAGACAAAGATAGCTTGCAAGAAGCAACAAACTGCGTAGAATGCAGCCATCCAATAGATTCAGATGCAAAGTTCTGCCCATACTGCGGCCATCAACAGCTTATTTTTATCCGGTGTAAAAAGTGCGGCAAGAACCTTACCACTAATTCAAATTTCTGCCCCCGCTGCGGACAACCTGCAGAAGAAAAAGAAAAACCAAGTTCGTGTAAAAAATGCGGCGGCAAAAACCTTACGGATTCAGTTTTTTGTAATATGTGCGGTGAAAAGCTTTAATATCAGCATAGAGCACTCCTGCCCACAGTGCGGAGCACCTGCCCTTCTGGAAGAAACGGACAGGCTTATCTCCTGCCCGTACTGCCGTGTCAGCTCCTTTCTTATGGAAGATATCTGTTTTAGGTATATATTGCTGCACAACAAGCCCAATACCAATCCTTTTATATATTTCCCATACTGGAGATTCAAAGGCACTCTTTCTTCATGCTACCTGAATAAAACCGATTACAGGTTTATAGATATAAGCCTTCAGGGAATAAAGTCCCCTGCATTTCCGATATCCCTTGGATTCCGTTCCCAGACGCTTAAGCTTAAATTTGCACTTCCTGAACATGAGGCAATATTTATAAAACCCGAACTTTCTGTAGATGATATCTCACATATAGCAGAAAAACGATTCTATCCAAAAGGGGCAAATAAACCGGCCATTCAATCTTTTATAGGTGAAACAACAAGTATTATCTATTCGCCATATTATTTGAAGGATAATATGCTCTTTGATGGCATACTCAACAAACCTATATCCAAAACACTTCCAAGAAATTTTGACATCGATCTTTTAGCAACAGAAAAACCCGATTGGACAATCGATTTCGTACCTGCAATATGTCCGGAATGCGGATGGAATTTATCGGGTGAAAAGGATTCGCTTGTTCTTTTATGCAAAAACTGCAATTCGGCTTGGCAGGCCAGCCGCAAAAAACTCGAAAAAACCAATTTCGGCTGTTTTTCATATGCAAAAGATGATTTATTCTTTCTACCATTCTGGCAGATCAGAGCTAACCTATCGGAAATAGATCTTGATTCATATGCCGATCTTGTAAAAACGGCAAATCTTCCGAAAGCTATTCAAAAAAGCTGGGAAAAATTGGCTTTTAAGTTCTGGATTCCTGCATTCAAACTTCGTGCAAAGCATTTTATACGTCTTGCAACACAGTTTACACTTGTACAGCCATTCGATAAAATAATAAAAAAGGTGCCGGATGCCACTATGCATCCTGTTACCCTGCCGGTTACAGAAGCGATAGAAAGTATTAAAACCGTATTAAGCAATTTTGTTAAACCGAAAAAAGAGTACTTCCCCTTGCTCCCAGATATAAAAATAACTCCGGAAAGTTATAGCCTTTTATATATCCCTTTCAAAAAAAGCTGCTTTGATTTCATTCAGCCGAAATATAATATTTCATTAAATGAATCCATTCTTAAAACCTCTGGAAATCTTTGAACTATTTTAAGCGGATTTTTTTTTACCATAACTGATTCCAAGTTTATCCATCCTGAATCTTAACGTGCTTGGATGTAAATTAAGAAGTTGTGCGGCACCGCCTTCCCCGTTAATTCTTCCGTTGGTTTCTTCAAGCACCGAGAGGATATGTCGGGCATCAACCTCATCTAAGGTTAGAGTTCTGCCGTCTGATTTTGAAAGAAAAGGTTTTTCTTCAACATGGGGAAGTATTAAATGTTCAAAACTTAACTGTCCTCCTCTATATTGTATTAGTTCCCTTTCTACCATATTTTCAAGTTCGCGAACATTTCCCCTCCATGGATATTCAATCAGCCGGTCTATTGCACCGGGCTTAATAGGTGGTATACTGCGAAAATTCAGCTCTTTTGATTTACGCTTTACAAAGTGCTCAACCAGCGCGGCAATATCTGATTTTCTCTGTCTCAGCGGAGGAATTATAATAGGAAAAACGCTCAATCTGTACCAAAGGTCTTCACGGAATGTATTTTTTGCAACCATTTTTTCAAGATTCCGGTGGGTTGCTACAATTATTCTGGTATCAACCGCTATTGTTTTTGTTCCACCCACTCGTTCAAGTTCCTTTTGCTGAATAACCCGCAACAGCCTGCTTTGTGCCTGCAAGGGCAGATCTCCTATCTCATCAAGAAAAATTGTTCCTCCTTGAGCTCTTTCAAATCGCCCTCTTTTTTGAGCAACAGCACCTGTAAATGCTCCTTTTTCATGCCCGAACAGCTCACTGTCTATAAGACCTTCCGGGATAGCACCACAGTTTACCTTAATAAATGTCCCGTCTTTTCTATTTGAAGTATAATGAATAGCATTGGCTATAACCTCTTTGCCTACACCGGTTTCTCCCAAAAGCATTACAGGATTATCCCTCGGGGCTACCTGATGCACCATATCCATAACATTTTTAAGTCCGGAATCAGCACCTATAATTTCTTCTCCGGCAAGTTGGCGTAGTTCCTGTACAAGGTATTTGTTGTCATCTTCTTTCAGTTTGAGTAAATCATCATATCTTAGAGCATTGGACATGGCTATGGCAAACGGGTCATGTAACATGGTAACCAAATGGGCATGTGAATCTGAAAACCTGTCTTTTCCTGCCGCTCTCATCACCAGAATACTTATTTTATCGCTGTATGTAGTCAAAGAAAAAACCAATGAGGAAGAATCGGAGTAGCCAAGAACATTTAACAAATTAAGCGCAAGAGGATTAAGCTCCATTCTGTTAATAATAGTAACTTTTTTAGGGGTAAAATCATGGGATTCAAGTTCCTTTCTTACAATCCAGGGAAGATGTATGGTCTTATCCATTTTTCTTGCACCTGAAGAATCCGCAATTGCTACTGCTCTTAATGTCCCGATATCTTTATCCATCAAAACCAGCCACATTTCATCTATAGGAATATAATCTTTTAAATACTCAAAACAATGCAGTAATGCATAATCTATCTCAAGGCTGCCGCAAATTCTTATGGTTGCCTGATGGAAAAAATCTTTTTCATTGATATCCATTTTAATATCTCTTATTTCATATACTTAATTAGCCACTTTTACTTATTTTATCCTATTTCTTGTAAATCTGTAGTTATCCGATTTTGCTCTTTCGCAATCTGTTTTAAAACACCTGAATTTTCAAGCTGTTGTTCTATAACATCTAATTTTATTTCAAACATGGCCGGAACAAGTTGAGCATTGGCTTGTTCAACTCTTCCTGTAGTGCAAGATACCATTGTTGCTCCAAAATTAGAAAAAAATTCTTTAACTTCCTTTGCTGCCATATTATAGACAGCTAAATATTTTTCTTTTTGTTTTACTTTTGTAAGATACCATGCGCTTCTTATCAATTGTGTGTATGCAATGCTGACATTGGTCATGAACGCCGAATAAAAGAAAAACACTCCTTCCTGAAGGTCCGTTATATCACTTATCTTATCCGCCGTTAGATAATCCTTCCACTTTTTTTCTTTTTTGAGTTGATTATATACTTTAAAACTCATGGGCAAACAGACAAGATGGCCGACATAATGGCCCCAACAGTCAAAAGCAATATAATTCAGATCACCAAGAATTTTATTGGCTTTTTTAAGCACTTCTTTTGAAAGCAGCCTCTCAGTGCCATAGATATCACCATGAGATTTAAGGATTAAGTTGATATGTTTGTCCTTTGAGATGTGTTCATATCTTTCAATATTGCTAAGGTTTGATTGTTCGCTTAACTTCAATAAATTCTCAATATTAAAATTTGAGATTTCGATTGATGAATAAGCAAAGCGTCTTTCTCTTAACGAATACCAGATTGGCTGGTCCGCATTGAGGGCCAGACAAACCTGCATCGGAATGCCGGTTGCTTCCGATAAGTCGTGAAGATTGTTCATATGAGCCCGGCGTTGGTTTGATTCCCATCTTTGCAATTCCCGGGTGCTGATATCAATCGTTTTTGCCAGAGTTTCCTGGTTTATTCCGTGCCTTTGGCGATAATCTTTGATAAGTGAACCAAGCGATTTATAAAATTTGAAACTACCATTTTCCAGGTTATTAAATCGTTCATTCAATCCTGTGGTTTTTGAGTGCTTAACCTTTTGGGAATGAGCCGGACACAAAGCATAGGAGCGCCAGATACGACTTACAGTACTTTGTGTTAAACCGCATTCTGTTGCGATAAAACGTGTGCTGAGGCATGGGGCTTGTGCTTCGATTAGCTTATTTGTTTTGGCAATCACTTCTTTTATATCTTCATCGGTGATTTTTCGTGGAGCTCCTGTACGGGGTTTGTCTGTCAGACCATCCAAACGTAATTTAATAAACCTTGACCGCCATTTTCCGACAGTTGATTGAGAAATATGAAAAACTTTTGCTATATTAATATTTTCCTTACCTTCGGCACAGGCAAGTATCAGACGTGCTCTGAAAGCTAATTTTGGCATCGTCCTTTTACAGGCCCATTCCTCCAGAACTTTTTTTTCCTCCGGGCTCAGATCGATGGTGGCAAGTGGGCGTCCCGCTGGCATAAATATTTCCTTAAACCTAAAGTTATCAAACTACAAACGGTTTCAATTTGAATTAAAAATAACAGGATATAAATAATTATGCAATAAATTTATGACTCAAACAGACATTTTTTGTCGTGTGAATAAAGGGTTAGATGTGCTAATAATATATTTAATAAAATCGAAAGCATTAGTAATGTATAGTCCTAAAACCATATTATCATTTAAGGAGGAAAAAATGGCTGTTAAATTAGGAAAAATGAAAGGTGCGGGGCCCTATTACGGAAAATCACTGGATGAGCTGAATGCCAGTATAGGTTGGAGTCCTGAAGAGGAAAGAGAGATTGAGCGTTATTGCGAAAAGATTCATAAAAACATCTCGGAAGAAGAAATGACACCGATGGAACGCTTCAAGGCAACGATGGAAGGCAAGGTGAGAGATCGTCTGCTTGTTGAAACATTTTTTCATCCTTCCTATGCCATGCGTGCTTTAGACGGATTTGCCGATGCAGTCAAATCCATCGATGCTTACTATTATCCCAAACTGCTGGTTAAATCCCACTTAGCGACCACAGCCCGCTATAAGATGGAAAGAATGTTTATCGGACCTATTTCTTATGGCGAAGAATTGTTCGGTACCGATTCGATGTTTATTGAAAACGGCAATCCTGTTCATGAAGGAGATTTGGCTATAAAGACAATAGAAGATCTTGAGGGACTTGAAGCGCCTGATCCGACCAAGCATGGTATGTTTGCCCAATATCTCTGGTTTTGCCAGGAAGTTAGAAGGATATTTGACAAATATGACTTAAGCAACAAAATGCCGATTGAAGGATCATTTTGTGAAGGACCGGACGGTTTTGCCTGCTGTCATATGATGGGTTACAATCAATATTTAAAGTATCTTCGCAAAAACCCCGAATTCTGCAAGAAAGCAGCAAATCTGGCCTCCGACTGGCTGATAAAACTGGGTACGGCTGTCACCAATTTAGGAAAAGTAGATTACAGCTATATGTGTTCGGTTGTCGGAATGTATCCCATAAAGGGTACAGAGTGGATTGCCGGTGAGTACGCAAGAATCGGCAAGGCAGTAAAAGCTGCGGTAAAAAAGCCTATCGTACATGCCTGGGCTTTCAATGGGGCAATCGATTGGTTGGATGAATTACTTAAAGCAGGAGCTTTGGGAGAAGACAGCTTTGATGGGGTTATGTGCACAGGAGATATTACCGATTACAATATTGCAAATGATTTTCTGCAAAAACATAATATGTATGGATGCTATGCTCCTTCAGACAAGCTCCTGGTTAGCGGACCTATGTCCAAAATAGAAGAAGAGATAAAAGGAAGATGTGATGCCGCAAAAAAATTACCCAACAACAGATGTACGATAGGTTTGGGTGCTATTGACTATTATACAACCCCTGAGCATCTGGATGCCAGTATAGCGGCAGCTATGAAATATGCTAAGATATAAACATTTTCCCAAGTTTGGTGCTTTTTTGCTTAAAACCGGTTATACTCTAATTCAGTTAATTAAAAAATAACATATTATATGCCCAACGCTAAATTCCTGCCAAGCCATCCTCAATATATTGAATATTGCCATATTTATTCTCAATATATTGAGGATAAATATGGCATGATATCATAACGTGCTGATATATTACACATCATAACAATGGCCTGATATATGCATTATTTTATATAATTTATTAAATACATGATCCAGGTCGATGGTTAATTTATAAACAATTAACTTTAATTAAGAAATAGAAAGGATATCTGTTATGAAACAAGTAATTGAGTTAAAGGTAAATGGGGAATCTTTTGAGACGGCTGTAGATCCACATAGAACTTTGCTTGAAGCCTTGAGGGAAAACCTTGGCATGACCGGATCGAAAGAAGGTTGTGACCTTGGAGCATGTGGCGCATGTACTGTAATTATAAATGGGAAGGCTGTTCTTGCCTGTCTTACACTTGCGATGGAAGCCCATGGAAAAGAAATCACTACGATAGAAGGTCTGGCAAAGGAAGGGAATCTCACTTTGTTGCAGCAAAACTTTGTGGATTATGGCGCAATCCAGTGCGGTTACTGTACTCCCGGAATGGTCATGTCTGCAAAGGCATTGCTGGATGAAAATCCAAAACCAACAGAAGGCGATATCAAAAAAAGTATTTCAGGTAATTTATGCCGCTGCACCGGATACACCAAGATTATTGAGGCCATAGCGGTCACAGCAAAGTAAATGAAGGAGGTAAAAATGGAAAAATACTCAGTAATAGGTAAGCGCCTTCCCAGGCTTGATGCAGTGGCCAAGGTTACGGGAGATTCCAAATATGCCGGCGATTTTTTTCTTCCGGGTATGCTTTACGGAAAAATATTAAGAAGCACAGTACCACATGCCAAAATTCTCAACATAGATACATCAAAAGCTGAAAGGCTTTCCGGAGTGCGGGCAATTGCTACCGGAAAAGATATTAGCAATATTCCTCATGGATTTATAAGGGCAGAACCTGCCCCTCCTTTTTTGAGAGACAAATTTTCACTTGCCAAAGAAAAAGTCCGTTTTATAGGAGATGAAATAGCAGCTGTTGCTGCTGTTGATGAGGATACGGCAACAGAAGCTCTTGATTTAATAAAAGTTGATTATGAAGAACTTCCTGCGTACTTTAGCCCCCAGGAATCAATGGCACCTGATGCAATCAGAATTCATGACCATGCAGAAAACAATGTTTCCGTTGTAATCTCCTTTCATATCGGTGATGTTGAAAAAGGATTTGCCGAGTCTGATTTTATTTTTGAAGATAATTACTCAACGCAGTATATTCTTGCCTCATATATTGAGCCGCATGCAGCTGTTGCCGACTATTCCAGATCGGGAGACGTTACCTTGTGGCTTAGCACTCAGACTCCGTTTTATGACCGTACCAACATAGCAGAAACTCTTGATATCCCGGAAAGCCGCGTAAGAATTATCAAACCTGCACTGGGTGGCGGATTTGGAGCAAAAACAGAAACACATACTCTTTTTACTGCTTCGGCAGTACTTTCAAGAAAAGCTGGTAGGCCGGTAAAGATGACCTATACCAGAGAAGAAGAATTTACTTCCACAGCACATCGCCATGGTGTGACCGTAAATCATAAGATAGGAGTTAAGAAAGATGGTACAATCATGGCTGTGGATTCCAGGTTCTTCGCAGATGGAGGAGCATATAACAGCCATTCCGCAATCAGCATGTTCATTATGGGAACTCTTCAGAACGGGCCCTATAATATGGGTAATTTTAAGTTCGAGGCTATGAGGGTTTATACCAATAAACCTTTCTCCGGGGGCGTTCGCGGACATGGAGCAATTCAGCCCCGCTTTGTTGTTGAAACCATGATGGATTCAATAGCGGAAAAGCTTGATATGGACCCTATTGAAATCAGAAAAATAAACGCCGTTAAAGCCGGACAAACAACTTTAAGTAAATTTAAAATTAGAAGCTGCGGTCATGTTGAAGCTTTAGAAAAAGCTGCGGATGATATCGACTGGAAAAATAAATGGAAAAAGCTGCCGGATGGAAAAGGTGTTGGTTTGGCTTCCTATTTTTTTGCCTCAGGTGCAGGCTTTTCTTTTTTCTATAATAATCCTCCTGCCTTTTCATGCGTCAATATGGCTGCTGACAGTGAAGGAAAATTTATTCTCTTTACCGGAACATCCGACATTGGCCAGGGTTCTGAGACCATACTTGCACAGATCGCAGCTGAAGAACTTGGCGTGGGCTTTGATAAAATAACCATAATAGCTGCGGATACTACTGTAACCCCGATGGATCTTGGAAGTTATTCAAGCAGAGTAACCGTATTTGGTGGAAACGCCGCCAAAACGGCAGCACATAAAATGAAGATGAAACTTTTTGAAGCAGCGGCGAATGAGCTTGAGGCAAATAAAGATGACCTTGAAGCAAAAAATGAAAGGATCTATGTTAAAGGCTCGCCGGAGAAAGGCATGTCAATCGCTGATTCGGTAATAGCTTATTACAAGCAAAATAAAGAGCATCTGACCAGCAGCGGTGAATATAATCCACCGGCTGATGTTGGTGGTGAAATGAGACTTGACTTAGGAGAAGTTAATATATCTCCGACATTCAGCTTCGGAACAAATGCTGCTGAAGTAACTGTTGATAAAGAAACAGGCGTTGTTAAAGTGCAAAAGATAGCAGCGGCTCATGACTGCGGTTTTGCAATAAATCCTATGCAAGTTGAGGGACAGATTGAAGGTTCCATCCAAATGACCTTTGGACAGGCATTGCTTGAAGATTACAGGATGGAAAAAGGATGGTCGATGACCAATTCATTCCTTGATTACAAGATGGCAACATCGGAAGACATGCCCTTTGTAAAATCAATAATTGTGGAAACCAATGATTCCGAAGGACCTTTCGGAGCGAAGGAAGCCGGTGAAGGGCCAAACGTTGCCACAATCCCGTCAATAGCAAATGCAATTTATGATGCTATAGGAGTAAAGATTAAAGATCTTCCCATAACCCCGGAAAGAATTTTAAGGGCACTGGAAAAGAAAGGAGGGAAAGAATAATGAGGCTGCCAAAATTTGAATACCTTGAACCAAAGAACATAAAAGAGATTACCTCTTTTCTTAAAAAGAATAAAGAAGATGCGATTCTGATTGCCGGTGGAACGGACATCCTGCCGAAGATGAAACAAAGAATCGTTACCCCCAAATTTGTTATAAATGTAACAAAGATTGAGGATCTGAAAAAGATAGAGTTTGGTGAGAAAAAAGGGCTTACATTAGGCTCACTTGCTACACTTGATACTGTTTCAAAATCAAAACCTGTAATAGAGAAGTTTACTGCTCTTGCCCAGGCAGCCGGAAGAGTGGCAAGCCCCCAGATAAGAAATATGGGAACAATCGGCGGCAATATCAGTATTGAGTCCATGTGCATGTATTATAACCAGTCTCATGAATGGCGTAAAGGCCGGCCTCATTTATGCTTCAAGCTTGGCGGAAACAGGTGCTTTGTTGCAAAAGGCTCCAAAGAATGCCTTGCACTTTTTCAGGCAGATACACCACCGGCCTTAATTGCACTTGACGCAAAAATTACAATAGTAGGAAGCACCGGCAAAGAGAAGATAATAGATATTGAGGAATTTTATACCCAAAAAAGTGTAAAAGTAAACATTCTTAAGCCGACAGACTTTGTAAAAGATATCCAAATACCTACACCGCCAAAAGGCACTGGAAGTTGTTATCTGAAAATGGCGCAAAGAGAAGCTATAGATTATCCCGTTTCAGGAGCGGCTGCATGCATCACTGTTTCAGGTGGAAAATGCAAGAATGCAAGAATAGTAGTAACTGCTGTAGGATCAGGGCCCTTAAGACTTAAAGAAGCTGAAAAAGTTCTTATAGGAAACAGTATTACTGATGATCTGATAGAAAAAGCTGCCGATGCAGCCTATGAGAAGATTCGTCCCATGCCTCACTTTAATATATCGCCATGGTATAAGCGCAAATTAACAAGAGTACTTGTGAAAAGATCAATTAAGCAGGCATGTAATAACGCAAAATAGAAATAGGCAGTAATGTTTTTGTCCGGGCGCAACGCGCCCGGACACTTCATGATTGGCATACGCAATCATAACCAAACAATAACAACTTGAATCTGAATAATATTTAGGCAAATGATATATCTATCTTCTGCCATGAAATACACCGGTTGCATGTGCCGGATCTGCATCAATTTTCCACACTCCACCTATTGATTTTGCACCCGGCCCATAAACTGATCCATAAGCATTTTTTTTGTTAATCGTATTTACCACCACACCATCAATCATCCACTGCCCGGTTCCGGTTGGCAGTACAAAATGAGATGAGTTTTTAGGGTCAGTAAATTCTCCCTGCTCGTTTGTTATACTCACGGTGTGGGTCCCATCGGTAACCAAGAGGTCAAAATCACTGATCTGATTAGAAGGCAATGAAAAGTTGATTGAAGCATTAAAAGATCCTGTCATATCACTGCCACCCGTATCTGACCAGTAAGTTCCCTCGGCTCCTCCTGAATATGTAAATACCTGGTTCAATGATGCAAGATAAGCCATATCAGTTCCTGAAGTATTACTGCCCATTATGAAATAACCCTTATTGTCAATGGCATAAGAGGCTACAGATACACCCGGCATAGGAGATGCCTGTTTCCAGTAGCCCCATTTCATGTATGAATCATAGCCAAGCTCAACATGTGTTATCGGGTATGGATATCCGGATATTGTATCCGAATTAATATTAACAGATGTAATCTTAGGGGCATCAGGCACACTTCCGTCAATAATCAAATCTTTACCTATCAGAATATCAGTTGCCTTAGCGCTAACCGAATCGAGATTTTGCAAAGAAGTACTTAAGTAGAGATGTTGAAAATACTTTTCTGAATCAATTCTTGTCAACATTGAAGTAAAATAGCCATAGCTTTCTATTGATGTATTCTGTTCGTCTATGTTTTGCTGGGTAACTGATTGGGGTAGACCCTCTTCAATAACATCTCCACCCGTATTTTCAGTTGAAGTACTTGAATTAACAGCCTCAGCTAAAATATCAAAGTCAGACGTTGTATCATTGCCGGATTTTCGTGGCTCAGAAGTACCGCTATCACTTGCAGGTTCGGGAATATTTGTATCTATAGCAAACCGAGATGCTACACCCGGAGCTGTGATCTCAACCATTTCTGCACCCATATTATTTAATGAAAGGCTTTGGCCTGCATTTACGTACTGACTGGTTCCATCAACAGGTGAACTGACTTCCAGTTTTCCCTCAAAGCAATAAACTAAGGTTTCAAGATTTTCTGGCCTATCTTCTTTATCCGGGCCTTCTATTTCTACACCGAATTTGGTTCCTCTGACACCCGCAACCGCTGTTGGAGTTTTAACGGTAGCTAAAACATGTTTATGTCTAAAAAGGCGCGTAATATAAAACATCGCCTTTCCCTTCAGCATACTATAGATTGCCTTTTTTTTCTTTAAGCCAATATCTTCGCTTACTTCATCAATAACTACTTTAGAATTTTCCCCCATTGTTATAATATCTTCGGTAAAAAATCTGATGCGACACCGTGAATTATTCAGTGTGAAAAAGATATCATTCTGGTGAATAATATCTCCTTTTGCCGCAAAGTAGGCTTTGTTATTATCTTTATGACGAACAACTACATGTCCGGTTAGGTTTGTAATTTTTCCTACAGTCAAAGATTTAGAACTTATGAAATAATCTTTTATTTCAACAGATTTCAATTCGCTTGGAAGAATATCTGCTTTTACCGAATTATAACGCAAAACAGGCGCATCACCTGCAAACAGAACTGTCAGACCTGTTAAAAACGAAATAATAAGTATAAAAACAAAGAAAAAGTATTTCAAATAACCCCCTACAAACTATTTATTTTATCATAATATATACATGGTATTCGGTTAACTTCAAATGATTCTTAAATAAATTCCTACTTACTTAACGATTTAGCATAAATCATTATTGAGATGATATGGACTTTAATTCTATATTCATTTATCGGACAAAATTTAAGTTTCTTTAAATTTTTGGCCAAGCCGGTTAAAAATGCAATTATACCAGTAAGAGAATGTATCGCTATTTGAGAGGTCTATCAGTCCGAATTAGCAAGGATCTATATTAATTTAGAACTTTAAATTCAGCATAATTCTTGATGTAAAAAGAAAAGGGATTTTCCAAGCTATGATATTATATTGAGTATCATGTATCGTTTAATTTAACAAACCATTTATAAATAACATACGGCAAGAAACCGATTAAATCTTGAATTGAAGCGTGTATTTGCACCCACTACCCCAAGGGATATTCACCTAATAAAAAATGATGCCGTTCAGCCAGGTACGTATTTTCAAAAGTGCCCGGCCTTGGCTATCACCTGAGCTGACTGGTTATCGCTTATTTTTATAGAATTTAATATTTTCAACAGTTTCGTCTATTGGGGGCAGCCCCTGTGTATTGCCTCGGTTATTAACAAAAAGAGGCGCTATGGCGCCAGCTTTATATTTTATTTCGATAGTAAAACGTCCATCGGTATACTTAAAGATACCACCCGCAAGATTATTTCCGTATGCTGAATATTCATTTTTGGTGTTTAATGCTTGAGCAATTATATTTTCGACTTCAGATCGTTTCATCCCTATTTGTATATCAAGATTGGCCAATGGTGATTTATTATTGGAACAAGAATTACATATCGTACAAAGCATAAATATAAGGGGTATGATTTTTTTCATTTTATTTTCGACCTATATCACCAGCGACCCACTCCAATTTGCCGCGTCAGCACCGCCAAGCTTCTTGCCGACGGGTTAATGCTTTTGTTAATGATTATTTTATGAATTTTACGGCCCGCCATATACAGTCATTTGATAATATTTTAACAGAATAAATCAGTCAGCACGATAACCAAACTGTTCGTATTGGCCAGGACTGGTTTCTTTTCTCCAGCTCCAGAATATGTGAGTCCCTCTCTTTTCTATATTGTCAGGCGGGCCAAAGAGTTTTGTCATCTCTTCAGCAGTTGGATCTAGTTTAAATGTCATTCTCGCCAACTGCTCCCCAACTTTATTGTCATCAGTCTGTCGCCATGAGTCAAATATTTTTTTGGTTTGCTCCATCAATAAAGAACGTTGTTCAGCAATCTCTTTTTTCTTTTTCTGTTCAGCAACTATCTTCGCTTCCTGTTCAGCAATTATCTTTGCTTCCTGTTCAGCGATTTTTGCTCGTGCAGAAGACGCAAACTGACTATTAGGATATTCATCAAGAAAAGCTTGGTAAGCAGAGGTGGAATTCAGTCTTTGGGTGGCATCCCATCGAGATTCAACCGATGCACAACCTGATATAATCAGACAAGATATCGCAACGAATAATAATGCTTTATTCATGTTGTCTCCTTTTGTTATTTAATGAGCTGTTAAGATATCAACACTGCCTTCACTGTCAGGCATCTACATCTATAACACGTAAAATTCACCGGCGAGCGTCAGCGCATACAGTGGAATATGTTGTTATTACTATTTTTTTTCTTGCACCGCACTCACCTGGCGGACAAAGGCATCAATACGCTCCACAATGTTGGCCTTAAGGTTTTCGTAGAACAGCGTATAGTCAAAGGCATGGTAGACCCCTTCCGGGAAATTACCGCCTTTAACGGTAACCAAGTCCACATTCTCCGGCATGACAATCAGGCCGCCGTCCACAATCTGAGCCGAAGTGAAATGTGGGTAGGCCCTGGGCGTACCAGCCTTATCAAAAAAGACAGCACCGATATTCTTTTCAGCAGGGACGAAGGCACTATCCATAGTCCAAGATAGAGGGTTTACCGTTAGAGCATTTTTTTTGAGGGTCGGTGCAACTGATTGCCGTCCTTCAGCCATGGTGTTGTACGATATGACGCATCCCGTTTGATTTGAACGTTCACACATATGCACAGTGGAGTGAGCAGCGAGGTCCGCCGGAGTCAAAGACCAACCTATAAGCAGAGCAGCAACTAACCGATTTTCAGCACCGGTGGAGCCCCAATGCTTGAGAAGAAGATCCGTCAAGATCATGGAACCCTGGCTGTGGCCTGCCAAGAAAAATGGGCGGCCGTTGTTTTCGTATTTGAGGTAATGGGTTAAGGCACGCCAGACATCGTTATGTACGATATCTTGTAAGGGTGCGGCGTCGGCGTCACTCAAACTCAGGCCAGCTATATTCATCTGACGATACATTGGGGCGTAGATATTCGCTTGTCCTTCAAAGACAGAAGCCTGAGTTTTTACCGATTCCATGGCTGCGGCACGCATGTCCGGCCTGGTCGTATCCATGATCCAATCAGTATCATTAAACAGGACCGTAGGATACACGAAAAAGACATCGATCGGTGCCGTAGGGGCAGCAGGTTTTACGAGCCAGCCTTCCGGTACTGTATAATCTGGAGCTGCTGGCTGAGCCTTTAGATCCAGTGGCGGCATGGCCTGGCAGGGGAGCCACTGGACAAGACTGCAAACTATTATCAGGAACATCGAATACAAGATTGGCAAATTACGGGTTTTCATAATATATCCTCCATAAATTTCTTTGCTGACAACACTATATACTTATGAGCCACTTTCAAAACGTTTCAGTTTGGTCAAGCTCAAGGCGGGCGAAAATTTCAACCACAGGAATACATTGAGTATTTCGAGGATTGAAATTTGAGCCCAACGCAGAGATCGGCCAAAATGGGGCGTTTTGAAACTGGCT
>JBDRRF010000070.1:0-22353 GCA_043825875.1 Pseudomonadota bacterium
AGCCAGTTTCAAAACGCCCCATTTTGGCCGATCTCTGCGTTGGGCTCAAATTTCAATCCTCGAAATACTAAATGTATTCCTGTGGTTGAAATTTTCTCCCGCCTTGAGCTTGACCAAACTGAAACGTTTTGAAAGTGGCTCTTACGAATTGGAAATATACTAAAAATGAAGATTAACGAAAAAGAGTTCTTTCATCAGGTTACTATTCGCATCTGTGGCAGTCTTGAGATTGATCATAGCTTGAGAAACTGCTTTGAGTATCTTAAAGATTATATTCCCTTAGAAGAAATATGGATGGGTTTACTTGATAAGGAGTTTAAAAACATACGAGCCATTGCTCATACCGATACTGCCGGAACCAGAACAATGGACACGATCATTCCTTTGCCGCGTGTTCTTAACGACAAGCAGCAAAAGCAGGGTCTTACGCCGAAAAAAGTTATGATTTTAAATCACATGGCTGCGCATCGCTTATCAGATGACGTTGCCTTTCCCAAATCTTCGGTAATGATCTTTCCTTTGCTGCCGGAGGGTGACAGGATGGGAGTTTTGGTTTTAAGGGCAGGGGGGCAAAACCGCTATTTGAATACACATGCAAGATTGCTGTCGATGTTACATGATCCGTTTGTTGTGGCCATGTCTAACAACTTAAGGCATGAAGAAGTTATAAAACTCAAAGATATGCTGGCAGACGATAACCGCTATCTGTCCAGGGAATTGCGTCAATTGGCCGGAGACGAAATTGTAGGTGCTCAAACAGGCTTAAAAAATGTTATGGATATGGTGCAGCAGGTAGCCCCAAGAGACAACCCTGTATTGCTTTTGGGGGAAACAGGAGTAGGAAAGGAAGTAATTGCAAATGCCATTCATTATGCTTCTCCACGTAAAAACGGACCCTTCATTAAAGTAAACAGCGGCGCCATTCCGGAAGGTCTGATAGACAGCGAACTCTTCGGGCATGAAAAAGGAGCTTTTACCGGTGCGGTTTCTCAAAAAAGAGGACGTTTTGAACGGGCGCATGGAGGTACAATATTTTTGGATGAAATCGGGGATCTTCCCATGCAGGCACAGGTACGTTTACTAAGAGTGTTACAGCAAAAGGAAATGGAGCGTGTTGGCGGAACCGAAACAATTGCAGTGGATGTCAGGATAATTACCGCCACTCACCGCAACCTGGAACAATTAATGGTAAACAATAAATTCCGTGAGGATCTTTGGTACAGGCTGAATGTATTTCCTATAATTATTCCTCCTCTTAGACAGCGAAAATCAGATATCCCGCTTCTCATTGAACATTTTTTGAAACGTAAATCAAGAGAGCTGAATTTTCGCAGTATTCCTCAGATTGTACCGGGCGCTGTTGAACGGCTGATGGATTATCCCTGGAAGGGAAATGTGCGTGAACTTGAAAATGTGGTGGAAAGGGCTTTGATCCAATATAACGGCAGTTTGCTGAATTTTGACCATTTTGTTTTTCCCCAGGTTGAGAACGCGTCGTTGAATGCTAGCGCGGATGACAACATACTAAAGTTCGACGAGGTATGCGTCCGGCACATTAAAACCGCGCTTGAAGCAACCCATGGCAGAATCAGCGGCCCGTACGGAGCAGCTAAACTTCTTGGTTTACTTCCCAGTACCTTGAGGGGCAAAATGAATAAGCTGGGGATCATGTATGGACGAAAGCAATAAAGCAGCACAAATCCTGATCGATAAAAAGGGGCCTATAAATTTTTCAGGATCCTTATCTTCATTAATGACCGGGCAGGCCTCAACACAGCTGAAGCACCTGTAGAACCATTCAAGATTGCCGATCTTTTTGGCCAGGTCCGGATTCATTACAGCAGTAATATCACTTTCTGCGGGACGTTTTCTTATTCTCCTTTTTTGTCGACATCTTTATCCCTCCTTTCAAGATCCGAGAAATAATTTTTTAATACATTGTTCGATGTTTGAGTTCCGATGGCAGTTGAGTCCCTTATCTGGCAGTATATCCGGCATCAACTACAAATATGTGGCCGGTAACATAATCAGATGCCTTGGAAGCTAGATAAACGGCTGTACCCTTTAAATCATTCGGTACACCCACGCCATGCATCGGCACAGTGGGCGCCAGCAATTTTACAGCCTCATCCCAGGCATCAGCTCCTCCGAGTTCTGTCCTAAAAAATCTCGGAGCAATGGCATTTACATTTATTCCATATGAAGCATATTCGATAGCCATTTCCCGAATTTGCGCCGGTAACCCTACTTTATCTTTGAAATCTTCACTCATGTAAATCTATCCTGTTCCAACAAGGTTTACGAATTAATTTATTGTTAAATGGCTAATTTAATCACCGTCTGCAAAAATGTTTGTACCTATTTTCCTTGAAATAATTATAAAGAATGTGGTAAATCATTGCACCAAAGAGCGGTTCTTTATAAGTGGCGTAAAGATAAAAAGATTGCTGCGGCATTGCCAAAAGGTTTATAATAAAATTATCAGAAAAGAATGATAAGACAATAGTTTATTCCTTCGGTTGATAGAACACGATAGTTTAGCCGGAATTGTTTGAGGATTACAAACAGATAAATATATAAAAAATTGTTACCAGTACTGTGATAGCAATGAGGAAATCCTATGAAGCTATACCGCAACTTTACCTCACAGGAAGAGATTGACTACCAGTATAACGTGGCAGTAACGGAGCCGGATATACAGTCTTACGTAGAGATGTTTATCGGCGGCAGTGAAAAAGCCCGCAAAGAGCTGGACTGTATATTGGATGTACGTTTCGGACCCACAGTTGATGAAACAGTAGATATTTTTCCGGCCAAACAGCCTGATGCGCCAATCATTGTTTATATCCACGGAGGATATTGGCACAGTTTGAGCAGCAAGGAATTCAGTGTTGTCGCAACAGGGCCTAATGCTCACGGTTTCACTGTAGTATTACCTAACTACTCCCTATGCCCCAAAGTTACTATTACCGAAATTACCCGGCAAAACCGGGCCTTCATAGCGTGGTTGTATCGTAATGCCCGTAAATTCAACGGCAATCCTGAGCGCATCTTCGTATGCGGTCATTCTGCCGGCGGCCATCAAGTCGGTATGTTAGCAGCAACTGATTGGCCAGGAGAGTATGGACTCCCTGAAAATATTATCAAGGGGGGAATACCGATCAGCGGGCTCTTTGATTTATTCCCATTTCGATACTCCTGGTTGCAACCTAAACTGCAGCTTTCTTCCGAAGTCATTCAACAGCAAAGCCCTTTGTTTAATATTCCTGCTAAAGGGCCTCCTTTGTTAATATCTGTTGGAGAAAAAGAATCTGCTGAATTTCACCGGCAAGCAGCAGACTATCTGACGGCCTGGCGGGCACAGAATTTATACGGTGAGCTATTTGTTCAGCCCAACAAGAACCATTTTACTTCAATCGAAGGATTGATTGATGCAAACAGCACTTTTTGCCAATCCATGATCGATTTCACGAAAGAATGTGAGATACAATGAAGAAAATAAATTTCTTTTAATTTATTCACAAAATGTGGATACGCCTGTATTTTTAAACAGAAAGGGCAGGGTGCTCAAGCTAAATGAAGTCAATGCACATCATATCAGTATGGTATTGGAATTAACCAAGGGAAAAATTAACGGCCCCGGAGGAGCCGCCGATCTTCTCGGCTTACATAAAAGCACTTTAAGAAGCAGAATGGATAAACTTGGGATTGACTATGGGCGAAAAAAGAAGCCAGGGGATCTTTAATTATACATAATCAAAAGAAGATATCACTCATATCAGTATATTCAATAAGATAATGAGCATAAAAGCACTTTGCCAATGCTACAGATAACATGTCAGAGCCGCCAACAGGAAACCCACTGCCGTATTTATGCTGCAATGGTATGAATAGAAAAAGATGAAGCCCGGTGCCTTTTGCAAACGGATTGATCATCTGTTCTGCTGAAAATCGTGTCATGATAATGCGCATCTTATCGCTTTCAAACCAGTCTTCAGCTATATCCCAGGCGCTTGATAACAAAGCTTTGATAAGTATTCGGCCCGCAGGGTTAGAATCCATCATTGCCATTGTTTGTCCGAAAGATGGGGTAGGATTATACATTCCCATAAGAAGCAGCTATTAAACCATTATGACCGGCGCCGACAACTACTACATCATATTTCTCCGTCATTTTTATAAGCTCCTTTCTTTGCTTGAATAGTGAACAACATGCATCGATTTCCGCTAATCACTATTCGTTGTTAACTTTAATTAATATTTTTTTGCTCATTCTGGGACTTTTTTCTGTTTACTTAGACAGCATCAAGAAATTATTCACACTAAAAAAACTGGGATCAAGTTTTGATGCAGGCATATACAGGAAATCTTCCGGGGCTGCTGATAGGTTTTCTGATGAAGCGTGTTGAGCTTTTTCATCAATAAAGAGTATAACATCGTGGTTTCCTGTGTTGTTTTTACCGCTCGGCGCCTCACTGTAGTGCACTAAACAGGAGATCCATGTCCGAAAATCACCGGATCTTTCATATACCTCCTTGTACCATATGGTATAAGTTTCCTGATCAATATAATTTATGTGCAACCCCCAGTTATAATACTGATCTTTAGGCATCTGTTCCACAATCCATACTTTTCTTGGAACATAGGTAATATTAAGAGGAGCCCATGATGCGCCCTTCCATTTTGGATCATCATAGCCAAATTTGATGTGTGTGCCGGGATAGGGAAATACCTTGGTCATCCTTCCATCCGGCAATTCCTGCGCCGGAAGCATATTAGGGCTGGTAAAAGAAACAAGAATTGTCTTTTCGCCGACATATTTCCATTTCATTGTGCGGGTTTTACCAGCCCACATGAAATTTGTATCCAACCATCCATCAGAGCCCATATAGGGGTCAGACCTAGTCGTTGAGCCGGTTTGCCGGATCCTGCGGATGGCAGGAATGTAGGCATAATTGCTATCTTTTCTTTTGTCGATATAAATGTGGGCCATTGTGTTGGTTCCTTTGACGCTCATCGGCTCCAAAACTCTTTGGAAATCGTAGGCCAGAACTTTATCGGGATTATTTATTTCCTGACCTGGCGGCCGGCCATTCATATAAAGAAACTGATTTATGCCGGAAACATAACGTTCCTCTCCATTTTTGTCTATCCACATAAAACGGTTTCTACCATTTCTTATGCCCATAAAACGATATTTCTGGAAATCAAAGTTATACATAATCTTTTCTGCGGCTTTGGGATCTTTAAGATCAATATTGGGAAAAGGATATCCGTAAATATTTACCGGGTATGTTCCGGTGTATTTATCGATCAAATCACCCTCATGAGTTATGTCGAATTTTCCTTCATTCTTTGTGCTTTCTGCAAAAAAGCTGTCACTTTGTTTGTATTTGAAATTTATTTTCCCTGGTGTAATAACATAATCACCTCTTTCAACAGCACGGTACATAGCTGGTATGAGCAGGTCTTTGTATTGGCTGCAGTTGGACTTGTCAATCACCTTGGGTAAATCCATAGCCCGCCCGATACCGGTACACAAAAGCAGAATAAACAACGAACATAATGACAATCCAAAATACTTTAAAATTCTCATTCGTTTCATTTTCTTCTTTTCCTCCATCTACCTTTATAGTTGTTATAATGATCTTTCTCTCCGGCATTTAACAGCCCTTTTGAGGATCGGATCAAATAACAAGCGCTGTCAGGCAAGACATTAAACAACAAAAGGGCTGTTTAATGCCAGAGATGACCTCTTTCTATAAACATAACTTTTGCTTAATGGCTTGGAAGATTTCTCCGTCTGAATCAAAGTCAGAAATCAGGGTAATTTTTAGTTACTGAGAAAAAAACTCTTCCAAATAAATTGAAAGAAAATATGAGACATGGATTGTACTACTTCCGAATATGTCTATCGTTAAAAATTATCGGGCAATCTTGGATTTTTAAGTTTAGTAAAACCGAAAAATACAAACTTGACAGCAAGAAAATTTTTAAAAACAGCCCATAATAGTGTAAGCATTCCCTTATATGTAATTCCGGCTTTAATGTGCCATCTTACAGGCGAAACAGAATTAATATGCAAAATCAGCATATCATCCACAACATCTACTTTATCTACTTCTGCAAACAGCATTGTAGATCCAAGGCCGGTAGATTTCATACGCATACATGCTTCAGGTTTTTTTATTTCGGCCTTTTTT
Organism: Pseudomonadota bacterium; assembly: GCA_043825875.1. Lineage (GTDB taxonomy): Bacteria > Desulfobacterota > Desulfobacteria > Desulfobacterales > RPRI01 > RPRI01. The sequence goes on from JBDRRF010000070.1 coordinate 6,204, forward strand.
ATTTCAGCCTTATTCGTATCAACCACTGATTACCCCCTAAAATAATGTATTTTGTTATAAGCTGTAATATATCAACTTAAGGGAGCAGTCCCTTTTCTCTTGCTTGTACAACACAATCCGGATCTTTCCACCATTTCTCCATGCCGAGATCTTCCACAATCGTTGAGGCAGCGACATAGCCGCATGCACCAAGTATCATTCCTCCGGGATAGGTGCTTGCGCCGTTTACATATAATCCGGGGATTGGAGTTCTGTAAGAAGAGCAGAGTGGATTTGGCCTGTTGGAGCCCAATTGGAAAGCAGTATAAGCTCCATGCTTGAAACTTCCTCGTTTCATAGTTGCAAATCTTCGCTCCACATCAAGGGGCGTTGTTGTTGAAGTATGAAAACTCATGTAAGACGATTTAAAGTTCGTAGTGTATTTTGCCCATAGATCCATGTACAATTCCGTAATTTCCTTTTCTCTCTTGTCCCAGTTGGCCGGATCGCCATCAAGGTCATAGGGAGCCAATGTTTCTAATTTGGCCGTATGATATCCCTTCGGGGCCAGGCCAGGTGAATAGAGGCTTAAAGGAGATGCATGTGCGTGAATCGAAATATTGTTATTATCCATTTTTTTGAACCCGTAATTCAGATCTTCGAAATTATCAAGTCCCATTACGCAGGTGAGCGCTTTGTTTACATCGGGATTATCCCTGGCATCCTTGTATTCAAGTGGCTCTCTCAAGGAAACGTTAAAATTAAGCATGCTGTAATGTTCCCATTTCCACTCATTAACATAGAAATTGAGATCATCCGTGCAATTCTCCTCTCCTACAAGCTCCTTAAAGGTTTGCTCAGGGTTTAAACTGCTTACGACTGTTTTTGCCCAAAACTCTCTGCCGTCTTCCATCTTTACCCCGACGGCCTTTCCATTTTCCATAATGATTTTTTCGGGAGCCATTCCTTCAACAACATCCGCACCGGCGTGGGTAACTCCGATTAAACTGCCGATGGCTCTGTGTGTGCCTCCCCTGCAGATCCCGCTGTTTAACATCCGGTAAACAAATAAAGGAAATAAAAATCCTAATCCTGACTCAAAGGGAACACCCCACATGGTTGCCAGATACAAAAGAAGAGTTCTCGTGGGTTCTTCAAAACCAAATTCATCGACTATCTGCAAAAAATTCATCTCCGCCAGTTCGCCAAAGCGTTTTGCGATAGGCATGTTAGACTTTTCAAACATTGCAAACTGATCGAGAGCAGGCACTGCATAAGTATAGGTAGCGGGAAATAGAATCTCATCAAAGATGGCCTTCATCTCTTCATGAAGCGCGAGAAATCTTTTCCCATCCTCTTTAGAGAATGTATTTATAGAATTTATTGTTTTTTTAGGGTCCTGATAAAAAACCAACGGACCTTCTTTTGTCAAAAGAGCTGCCTGAACCTCGGGGGTAACAAACTTTACTCCATCAGCATCCATATCAAAGTCTTTATAGGCCGGCATCAATTCGCCCATAATCATATATGTGGCATGAGGTTGATAACGGAAACCTCCGGTATTATCTGAAGCGGCTCCACCCCCCAGTTCACGCCTTTTCTCAATTACCAGCACCTTGGCCCCGGCTTTAATCAGATATGCAGCAGTTGTTAATCCGTTAGGACCACCGCCTATTATTATAGCATCATATTCCGCTCTGCTCATTTTAAGCCCTCCTGCTATTTATCTAATACGCTTGTAGGTTTTAGGGGAACGTAGCTCTTCTCGATATATTTTTTAGTAATATACTCACCTATCCGGTGCGTCCACCAGGGCTGATTCCTGATCCCCAGCTCCTCAGCAATATGGTTGGCCGCACGATACCCATTCCCACCACTACTCCAGGCGATGCCGACGCCGCTTCCCGAGGCATAGAGGTTTTTTATCGGTGTGATGATGCCGCCCTTCTCAAAACCTGCGAAATTGTCCCGATTACCATAAAACATCTGGTGGGCAATCCCGGCGCCGGCCGAGAAGTCGCCCCTTATGTAGTTTGGATTTATCCTCTCCAGATCAAGAGGCGTAGTCATCCAGGAATCCAGGATATTATTTCTGCCGCCAGGACAGGCATCCCAGAAATTTTCGATCGACTCCGTGATCATGTTTCTGAAATCCCGGTCATCCCAGACAGCTGAGCCGCCCTTGCCATAGATAGCATAGGGAACTTCCACAGAGACGTTGGCTACAGCATTGCCGGGAAACGACTGTGTTGGATCGTCCTTGTGAGGAAAACAGTAGGTCCAGGGCGTTTTAGCAATCCGGCCTCCCATCCTCTGCCCCCAGCCACCTATGTATTCTTCAAAAGAACCCGAACCCATCCCGCCAACCAGGGTATGGACGATATCAGGATCATATTTTTCCGCTGCAAAATGTGGTCTTTCTTTCAACGCATAACAAATGCCGACTAATGACACCTCCCCTTTCCAGTTGGTCTTAAGTTGCGAAATAAGCTTTCTTTCTACATGTTCCTCGCCTACAAGTTCGGTAAATGTCAAACGGGGATTTAAATTTGTTACTACCTTCTTCGCTGTTATCTCTTTCCCCGGAAACGCCGCATCATCATCAAGGATCACTCCTTTAGCTTCTCCTCCTGCAACGATAATTTTTTTTACCGGACAGCTGTTAAACAGCTTCCCCCCAAGAGCACGGAAACATCGGATATAAACGTGCGCCATGGAATGGCAACCATGCTTGGGATGCGAATAAAAGAAGCTCAGAGGTAATAAAGGAGCCAGCAGACTCGCCCCTCCACCTGTATGATGCGGATAGATTCCGCTACCGACAGCGAGGCTGGCACAGAACACTTTAAGCTGATCACTTTCAAACATCAAATCCAGCATTTCAAACCCGCTTAAATCTGTAACTTCATAGGGATCATCAAAGGGTAAAATCGGGGTAAGCACATCAATCAATTTATCGAAGTTTTCCCAAGTCCAGGGCGCAGTGTAGAGTAATTCCGCGAATTTTGAGAATCGTGTATTCTCGTCATCATAAGGCTGAGCCATGATCCCCGCTATCTCCAATATCTTATTGGCATCGTGCTCCGAAAATCTTTTAACTTTTTCAGCCGTCTGTCGAGGGTCCCAACAGTTATTCATCAAACATGTTTCGTCCTCAAAAACATATCCCCAAGCCCAGTTACTGGCACTGGGCATATGGGTATCCTGGTAACCATACCTGTCCAACTCCAGATTAAGTTGGTGCGGCATGACCGGATCGATATCTACCCAGACACATGATTGTACCAGATGTCCCGGTCGCATGGCTTCATGAACCATCCTTCCGCCACCGGCTTCTTCACGAGCTTCAAAGATAGCAACCTTTAAGCCTGCCTTTTGCAGATAACAACCACAGACCAATCCGGAAACACCGCTGCCAATTATGGCTATATCGAAATCTTCTTTTTTTGCCATTTTCTCTTCCTCCTTTAACTGTATCAATTTACCATTATTCTATTATTGGCAAGTGAGCTGTTCCTTTTGCAATATGGCCCAATGCTTCTTTTTTTGCATGAAATGCGCCAAAACATATATAACTGAAAATACAGATGCTTAAGTAGAAGTAGCCAAATAATTATATTATGCTACACTTTTATATGTATTATTTTGCACTTTTTATAAAAAAGTGTATTATGCTGCATATAGTTTATAGCAAAATATGGAAAAAATATGTCTATAGATAAAAATCATTTTTTCCGGGAGGCCACTTTGCGTATTTGCGGCAGTCTGGAAATCGAGAAAGCGTTCTGGGATTGTTTAATGTACATCCGGGACTATATACCGGCAGATATCATGCTCGTCACGCTTTATAAACCCGGGGTGGGAATGGGGGAAACCATTGCCAGGGCCGATTGCAGCGGCGGAGAGCTTACCTCAATCAAAACTGTAGTCCCGGCGGATACACAACGGCTTATCGACGAAATTACAAATAACCCTCAGATTATATCGAAAGTACTTGTAGCCGACCGAATTGGCGATGACCCGATTATGGCACCTTTGTCGGAAGTTACCGGCCGTCCCGATGTCTCCGTTATGCTGATCGGGCCAAAGCTGAAATGGAATCTATTTAGCTCAATTCTTGTCGGTAATAACAGGGGCAAAAAGTATTCCGTGAAACATGTGCGACTGTTTACACTTCTGAATGAGCCCTTTGCCATCGCCCTCAGCAACTATCTGCGTTACCGGGAGGTCTTGCGACTAAAGGAGCTTCTGGCAGATGACATCCGGTATTTGCAGAAAGAGTTGCGGCAGCAAGTGGGTGAAGAGATCGTGGGAGTCCATTTAGGTCTGAATCAGGTCATGGAAATGGTCGACCAGGTGGCACCACTTGCCAGCCCTGTCCTGTTGCTGGGCGAAACGGGAACCGGGAAAGAAGTAATAGCTACGGCCATTCATAATCTGTCGCTTCGCAGAACCGGTCCATTTATTAAGGTTAATTGTGGCGCAATTCCTGAATCACTTATGGACAGTGAGCTTTTTGGCCATGAGAAGGGAGCATTTACCGGCGCCTTTTTTCAGAAACGTGGCCGCTTTGAGCGGGCCCAGGGCGGCACAATCTTTCTTGATGAGATCGGCGAGTTAACGCCGGGTGCACAAATCAAGTTATTGCGTGTGATCCAGGAAAAGGAAATCGAACGTGTTGGTGGGACAGAAACTATCAAAGTTGACATTCGAATCATCGCCGCCACGCACCGTAATCTGGAAACCATGCTGGCTGACGGTAAATTCCGCGAGGATCTCTATTTCCGCCTCCGGGTTTTCCCCATAGTAATTCCGCCGCTGCGTGATCGGCGCGCAGATATTTCGGCTCTTGTACAATATTTTATGACGAAGAAAGCCCGGGAGATGGGTTTTATGAAGGTTCCAACTCTCGCACCCGGAGCTATCGACAAACTCATACATTACGACTGGCCCGGCAATGTCAGGGAACTGCAGAACGCTGTCGAGCGCGCTCTTATCCTTAGCAGGGAAAGACCGCTGGACTTTGACAATCTGGGCCACACTATCCCTCACACAAATATCGTAATACCGACAACTGGCGTTGGAAGCACCCTAAGTCTTGAAGAAATAACCTCACAAGCGATTGTAAGGGCAATGAAGATAACCGGTGGTCGTGTAGGCGGGGAAAGAGGTGCTGCAAAGCTTTTAAAAATAAATCCTTCGACACTTAGGATGAAAATGCGAAAGCTCGGTATTCCCTTTGGTCGTAAAGGAGGGGTATGAAAATTCCAAGGCCAATTATAATAGAGCCACTTTCAAAACGTTTCAGTTTGGTCAAGGTCAAGGCGGGTGAAAATTTTAACCGCAGGAATACATGGAGTATTTCGAGGATTAAAATTTTCAACCAACGCAGAGATCGGCCAAAGTGGGACGTTTTGAAACTGGCTCAATAGATTCCCATATGCTTGAATAAGGTCTGCTTAATTTTCATCTACTGCTATTTCTACCCTTCGATTGTTTTGTTTATTGGCTTTATTGATATTGGGTGCCAACGGCATAGCTTCGCCGTAACCATAGACATTCAATCTTGCTTCCGGCATGGAAAAGTGTTTAACAAGATAAGATTTTACTGCCCGGGCACGGTTTAAACTAAGTTTTAGATTATAGTCATCATTGCCGTCTGAATCCGTATGCCCCTTAACCAAAATGGTTTGATCTTTTAGTTTATCCGAAGTAAGAACATTTCCGAGTTTATCCAGAAGATCAAAAGATTCCGGCCTGATCTTATAGGAATTAACATCAAATTCGATTTTAAGGTTAACGGATTTTTTTGATGCACCATCTGAAACAATAATTTTCTGTTGGGTAATTTGCTTATTTTCAAAACCGACTATTTTGATGGCACGGGTCTTATTTATGCCCAGAGAACGGGTTTTTATTTGGGGTTTTTCTTCAGTCAATGATTTTAAAATGCCTTCTTCACTAGTCTGAAAATTTAAATCTCTTGTCTCTATTGCTACGGTATAGTGAGCCATAAAAAATATCAAAACAAAAATTATAAATATAGATTTTTTCATTGTACTCCTTTTTTTTGCTTAATTCTTTATTGTTCCGGAATCGGATAAGCCGCTTGGCATTACCGGCATGTTCGATAATACTTGCGGCGAAACCATTTGCGGTGTTTGGGGCCCAATCTGTTTTAGACGAAGTTTCTCCACTATAGGTACTGCACAATCAAAAACCTCCTTAAGTGACACCCATCCGTCACGGTTTTTGTCAGAATCAGGTTTCAGTGCATTCAAAAGGGAATATGTAAAAAGTCCGTGTTTTGCCGGTGCATATTCCTGTGATTCCTCATTGGACTTGGATGCAACGATTATAGCAAACTGAGATGCGGCAGAGCGCTTCATAAGTGAATGGGACTCAAATTTCCCCCCGATACTACGCGCCTGGCATGTATCGACTATCAGTACGCGCCGTCCGGCTGCATATCGCAGGGCATCGAAAAATACCTTCCATGAAATCAGCGAAGTCGTTTTTTCGCCTTTTTGTGCATTAATTATATCATATCGAATGACATCACGCGGAACAAAATAGTAATTGCCTGCAAGGTCGCTTAAACCGTGAGATGCCAGAAAAATTACCACCGTATCGTCAGGTCCCGCCCGCTCAACAAACTTTAAAGCAGACACGATTGTTTTACGGTCAGGCTTATCTTTACTGTGGTCGGAAATAGTATGAATATGAATTTTTTTATAGTTTTTTGTAGAATGTATTTCCCATTTACGTCCGAATTCTTCTGCATCCTGTGCGGCATAATCAAGATAGTTATGTTTGGGAAGGGCAGGGAACCTGTTTACACCTACCGCCAGCATATACAGATTACCCTTAACGGTCTTATGACTTGTATCTTTAGACAAGCCAATATAGGTTTCTGCCATTCCCATTGACACACCGTTGAAGGCTTCTACCCGTATTACATTTTCACGGGCAGACAGGTTTAACTGAAATATGCGGCTGAAGCTGTCTGTTTCATTGCCTGAAAGTCTGCGCTCATTTGACGGGATTACAGGAATATGATTAACAAAAACACTGAAATCCCGGATTCCCAGAGTATTTTTCTCGCCCTTAAGCTCAAGTGTAAGCTGAATATGTCCGTTGTCATCTTCTATCAGTTTTGTTGGTTTCAGCAAAAGTCTTGGTGGCGCGATTTTTCGCAAACGGGCGATTCGAAAATCGGCATTTTGCGGTGTAGTTACCACATTATGCACAATATAATCCTGAGATTTGCTAAATGATGATGTTACGATATCGGGACGATAGAGTATTCGATCAAACTGTACTGCACGGTAAAAATCGGGAGTCAGATCCTTACCACGGTTAATTTGCCAGCCGACATAGTTATCTCCGTACACGGAAGACATGTAATAGCCATCCGGTACCCAGGCAATCCAGTCTTGGCCGTTTTTATGAGGAAAATAAGCAAGTACTTCCCTGCCATCCTGCATCCGGTACCAGCGAATCGTGCCATCGGATATAGCTGCTACGGCAAAAAGGTTGTTGCGGCTGATATTTACACTCCAGGCCACAGCAGGCAGCTTGACATTCCAGATTTCGGAAGCATCGGGCCGCAGCAGGCGCAGAGCCCACTCAGTGCCTAAAAGCACGCTCTTGCTGTCAGGAGCAATGGCATAAGAACGTGAAAACTCGTAATCTTCCAGTTTTGGTGTTTTACCATTGATTTTCGGTTTAAAGCTGTTCTTCCACTCTAAAACTGTGATGCCTTTGGCCTTAAGAATTGGTTCAAATACCTGTTCATCCCGGAAATTTATCCCATCCTGGTCGCCTCCGCCAAATACCGCAAAGCTGCGCTGTATACGTTTATCTTTGTTAAGCGGATAGCGCACTATTGAGGCATTAGCCGACAATGCAAGATTTTTCCGGGCATAGCTGAAGTTTACTATATCCGGACCCCGGAATAACTTTAGTTTACCATCAGGTCCCATAACACCTAAAGCAGGATCTTCCGCGGCAAAAGCAATATCGTTATTTGGCATCTGCTGGATTTCCAAAATACGGTTATTAGTCAAAGGAATTATTTCCGGTGCATCCATCCCCTGGTTCTTCCAACGATAAACCGGAGTAAGCCCATCTCCGTCATATTGTCCGCTGGCATAGATGGACATACCGTCAGATGACCACACAACGCTTGTAAAACCCACTTGATGTTTGATCTGGTTTGTATCCGGATGATATTTTAAGGACAGATCTTTTGCAGAAATCACCGAAATTACCGGGACATCGATGAACCCTACGGCAATAGTCTTTGCATCCGGTGAGAAACGCACTGAAACCGGTTTTTTCCCTCCTGGTATAATACGGCGGCCAATCAACTTGAAATTGCGGTCATAGAGCCTTATAAAACCATCCAGTGCGGCAACTGCGATGCGGCCTTTGCGGCTGATATCTATATCCATCAGGTCATCCCGGTACTTAACATCGGCTGCAACTGTTTTACCATCACTTAGACGCAATACCCTAAATCCGGAATATCCCTGCAATCCGACTGCAAGATGTTTTCCGTCCGGCATCCAGGATAGAGCATTTATCACATTTCCAAAACCTCCTATACGGCGTTTCAATTCACCGCTAAGCGCATCAAAAAAGTAAATGGAAGCTTTTTTATCCCAATCCCATCCTGTCCATCCGCCTGTTGCAAAAGTTCTGCCGTCCGGTGATACAGCTACTGCATACAACTGGCCTTCGTGACCGGCATCAATAGGAACGCGAAGCACAGACAGCAACCGCATCTGCGGCATTTGCCAAATTCTAACGGTTTTATCGTCGGAGCAGGTGATAAGGCGATTGCGTGGAAGATCTACCAAAACTCGTCTGATAAGAGTGGTATGCATGCCTGTCTCAATGCGAAGCTGCGGGATAGTAGTAGGTTCAGCCGATAACGCCATGGTATGCCATGAACAAAAAAGTATTAAACTTAAGATAAAGGCAATAATGATAGGTGATGATACACGCTTAATCCCGCATAATCCATGTTTACGATTATCTAAGTCCGAAATCCGTTGTTTGTCCGACACCGCGCCCTCCTGCTAATTTCAGGATATAATTATCATTTTCTTCTTCATCTTCGTCAGGGATGATTTCTTCTATACTTTCGTTTCCTGTTGCTCTCATTGCTTCAATTTCAGTTTCAGAGATGTCGTCATAGACACCCGATGCCGTAGGAATATCGCTTCCGGAAACATTGGCAAGATCAGGCGGCAGAGCAGCAAGCGACGTAAGGGCAACTGGCAAACCGGGCGGATCTACGCTGGGTCCCGGAGAAATACCGCCTCCCGAACTGCCAACAGGACTTAGCCGAACCTGAGAGGGCAACGAGATATCACCAAAAGCGTTACCGGTAAAAATGTATGGACCGGGGTGGAAGACATCCCCTCCGGATAATATCTCCCAAGCACCACTTCCGGCGGTAATACTTACTCCGTCTGTAATACCGGAGTAAATGCCCTTTGTGGGCGTCAGAGTCCCTTCTTCCGCAGTAATGCTCACCGTACCAGCGGCTTTAGCGCCCTGCATATCGATATTACCGTAAGCATCCAGCATCAGGGAAGCCGGGCCAATACCCGTCGGATCAAACGACTCGATAGAAGGACCGATATCGTTACGTAGCGTAATATCCCCGGTTCTTGCAGTAATGCTGATCGGTCCGAGTGTTTCCAGCAAACCCAGTGTTACAGATCCGTAAGCATCCAGAGTCAGATTTTTTGCATCCTCTATATGAATGGCAGAATATTCGGAGGCATTTCCGAAACTGATATTGCCACCTGTTGATGTAGCTTTCAGATCGCCCCCTATCAGCCAGATGGTTGGGTAGGGAGAATATGAATCGTTTTTGCTAAAATAAATATCCCCTGCGGCGGTCACATCCAGGCTGTTTATTTCAAAAAAGGTGTTCAGATTTGCATCTCTGCCGGCGTTGAGCACCAGGGTTCCTCCTCCTCCAACTCCGGAAACCTGGCTTAAATTGATATCCCGGCCAGCATAAATGTTGACATCTTGGCCGATGGATCCCCCGGTAAATACATCTCCTGCAGTCGGAGAAAAGGCGTTGATAATCAGTTGTCCCGGGTTGAAAACCCCGATATGAATTGCGCCATCGGACGAAGTAGCGCTGATCTTGGGAGAATACCCAGCATTGAAGGAGTCGATGCCGCCGTCGGCGATTAGTTCGATTTCGGAAGGGTGATTGGAAGGGGTATCCAAATAGTAAGCAACGGCACCATGCAGGATTTTGCTGCGTGTATCGATCGTCAACTTCCCTCTGGTCGCAACATTGTTTTGGGTTGTGATAGAGATGTCACCCAGAGTTCTAAATGTCAAAGAGCCGCTACCCGAGTCAATTGCAGGGCTTAACTCTATATCGTAACCAATCATTCCATATGTATCGTCTGTGCTGTTAACCTCAATTCCGCCGGCACCTGCTGTAAGTGTGATCTGCTGATTATCGCTAAATATTTTATGATTGACTATGATCTTGTTCGAAGCGGTCAAGTCGACTTCTCCCGTTGTATCGGAAATCGGTGCATCAACGATAACATCACCAGCGGTTGAAGACAGACTGAGTTTTCCTGTACTGAAAAACGTTACATAAGATTTAAGCTGATCGGCAATATAAGTTTTCAGGTAGGCAGTTTCATCGACAATTCCGGTTAAGTCCGGTATTGCAAAGGTTGTTGGGGGCGCAAAACCTGTGGACAGGTTTCCTCCTGTTGCAACTTTAATGGGTGCCGAGCCGGTTTGTATCCGATAAGTTCTTTTATCCGGGTCACCTGTGATATCTTTCCATGCTGCATTCAGCGTACCTGTTTCTGTCGTAATATTAACCGCACCATTATATGTGGCAAGATCCTTGTTCAGGTTGACATTATTTCCTGCGGCTAAAGTTACGCTGCCTCCGGGAACAGGTGTAATGGAAAGCGGGTTGGTATCATCTAAGGCATCTATCTGTCTGTTAAGGTTAATGTCCGTACCGGCAGTGATTGAAAGATCGTTTCCCGAACGGATGTTGGCAACCTCCTGATCGATATTAACGGAACCGGAATCAGAGATAATCGACACATTTCCCAGAATTTCGGCAAGTTTTGTATCAATATTCACATCGCCTCCGGTAGATCGGATTGAAACGGGGCCCGTGGATACATAGATTCCGCTGAAAAGATTTCCGCCTGCTGTCACCGAAATCTGCCCGTTTCCGGAGAACAGCCCTTCACCTTGCGGGATTCCTGTGCCATCTAAAGTAACCGTACCTGCTGCCATCGTATCGGCATTGACTGTGCCAAGATTAGCTGTCAGGTTGATTATATTAGCAAGTATGCTTTTATTAAGGTCAATATCTTGTCCGGCGGTCAAGGTGACAACACCGTTCGGATTGCTGCCAAGTGCCGGACGTCCGTCGATCTGCGCGTTAACTTTGATGTCGTTGCCGGAAGTAATATTTACTGTGCTTCCTTTACTAAGGCTTACGATGGGTTCATTGATATTAACATCCTCTGCTGCCTGTATAAATATATCCCCAAAGAAAGCATCAATTCCCCGATTGATGTTAACATACCCATGTGTTGAAATCAGCGAAAGCAGACCGTCCGTAAGATAGGGTGCATTGGTAAGAGTGGAACCGCTGCGCACGGTGATAGGAGCTGTTCCGGCATATACCGCCTTGTTTAGCGCCAGGTTGATTGCGCCTGTACCGGCATACAGATTTATGGCTCCGTGATTTGTGAAAATATAATCATTGATGTTTAAGTTGTTGCCTGCGGATAGAGTCAGCCCGCCGCCTGCATACTTTCCGCGCCCGTCTATAATGTAATCGACATAGATATTATTATCCGCATACACCGTAGTACTTGTGCCGGTTCTTAACACTCGGTTTATAAGGGCAGCTTCGGTCATGCCAATATAAAAATTATACGGATCCAGTAAAAGTGAGCCTGCCTCGCCATTGCTTGCTCCGGCATCGACTATGCCCTTAAAATCAAGAAACTGTTTGCCGGAAATCTCCACAAAACCGCCGTTACCGCCTTCTGATCCACCTCTTGCCCTAATGCTGCCGTCATAAAAGGTATAGCCGTCCGACCATATAACTACCTCACCTCCGTCACCCCTGTTCAAAGCGTTGGAACTTAGTATAGCACCATCATCAATTTGAGTGCTCACGGAACGATATGTATTACTGTCGCCCTGATAGGCACCACCAACATGCAATACGCCGCCACCTAAAGTGCCGTCAGCATCAAGCATTGCGGTAGAAGAAAGATTCACTTGATCCCCAAGTACCTCGATACTTCCTCCCGTTGTTCCCCTAACGCTAAGATTACCGCTGACATCCACATTACCACCACGGGCAAGCAAAAGGATGCGGCCGCCTTCCTGAACAGCACTGTCGGCAAGTATTGTACCGCTCATATTAATCAGGCTGTCAAGCATGCCTTTGGCTGCCTCAGCCGTAACCAATACAGCCTGTCCGCTGTCGACATCAATGGTACCTGACTGGCTTATCAGGCTTTTGATCGGCTGACCATTTACATCCTTAAGCTGGGAAAGGCTTGAATCGCTTAATGCAAGCTTAATCAGTCCGTCACCATAAAGATCAATTGCAAATGTATCTGCAGCGCCCAACATGACCTTGCCTAATCTGGCATTAATCATGCCTTCATTACGTACATAGGGAGCTACCATAGCAACCAGTCCGCCCTTCGCTACAGTGATACTGCCGGTATTTATGATCCCGGCACCGGGTTGACCCGGTTCGTCAAACTCAAGCTTTCCATCCATAAAATTTTTATTGCTGAGATTGGCTGTGCTTGCGATAAGGCTGCCGACATTTATTTGTGCGCCGTTGCCAAAGATTATTCCATTGGGATTAATAAGAAACACCTGGCCATTGGCATCCATTCGGCCAAGAATAAGAGAACTCTGATTTCCTGTAACACGGTTGAGCGTGGCTGAGCTTGCACAAGGCTGGTTAAATTGTACTTGTTCATTTGCCTTAATGCTGAAGCTTCGCCAATCGATAACAGAGCGCTGGCTGCTTTGCCGGATAAGAGTAGTGTTATCCTTTTTGACTATTGTTGCACTGCCGGCTCGAACAGCCCCATCTTCAGGTGCGGCATGCGCGGCCGAGATTAAACCGATAAATATTATAACAGTTGTCAGCAGTTGTGATATTATACAAAACTTCCAACCATATACACTGGCAGTTTGTGTTTTCTTCATGTTTTCAACCCCCATTATCTGGCAAAAAATCTAGAAATTCATGTAAATACCAGCATATCCCCTTGCTTCCCTGTTTTCTTTTGCGGATACTTCATGTGTCAGCGGTTTTGCCAATTCGGCATAACATGAAATATTACGCCACAATTTCATTCTCAAACCTAGTCCGGCGGAAGCGGCAGATTCCGAATGTGAAAGACCATTCGGTGATCGCTGGTAGACTCTTCCTGCATCGTAAAAAGCATAACCTGTATAAGAAAATGACCGAAGTCTTGGTATAATGCCGGTATAACGCAATTCCAGTTTCACTCCGAAACCATTATCTCCCACCAGTTCAGATGGATCATAACCGCGACCGATTTGTTCTCCTCCAAAACTATAAAGTTCGGAAGACAAAAGATCAGTACAAGCATACTGAGCATTTGCAGCTACCAGAAATGACCAGCGTGGCACTAAAGATTGAACCCTGGCCGCATATGCCGTCATCTTGGTGAAGTCAACACGACCCTCAGGACGTGATAGCATCATATCATTATTATTTGAAGATCCCAGTCCATCAATTCCCTGGCTTACTTCGATATCCAGCAGATTGACACCCCAGGCATCTGCAAGATCAAAAGTCGCACCTAACCTTACAGCTCTGATACGATCGCGGGTATCGGTAACACCGAAAATTTTTGTTTTTCCATTATGGAGGGTAAAGCTGCCGCGCAGGTATAGATTTTCGGTCCGGTTGCGTATCAAAGGGTGAATGTATGTCAGAGCCCCGGATTGTGAGGATGTTTCAAGATCAAGCGGTATGAACTCCATGTCTTTCGGTTTGGATTTAACGGCAGAAAGGGATAAATTAAATTTGCCGCCTTCTGTTCCTATGTTTTCCTCATGCGAAATGGAACCGAAGTTGAGCTTCTTATTGCCACTGCTAACAAACCTCAACATGGTTTTTTCCTGCAATCCTAACATCGAGTTTAGCCCGATGTCCGCAGATATTCTCATGTGTCCCAATGATTCTCCACCCCGATTATCAAGCGATAATCCAGTCTGCACTTTGCTCTGATCAAACTGCACAATCATTTCCGAGGCGCCCTGTTCTTTCTGGGAAGGTTTTATAACAGCCCGCGCGATTGCTCCGGGCAGATCATTCATAAGCAATAAATAGCGCTCTATAACTTTGATTTTTACCGGGCGGCACTTCCGGATCTTTTCTTCATAATCCTGCACTAGTTTGCGCTGATCCTTATCTGCTCCTTCAACAATAATATCGGCTATGTATCCTTCAATTACTTTTAAACGGACTTGACCGTCTTCTATAGATTGGGCAGGGACAACGATCTTCGACAGGATATAGCCATCATTACGGTATCTTGCTGTCAGTGTGGAGGCTATTTGATAAATATCCGCAAGTGATACCTCCCTGTTTAGATAGTTTTTGTAGTCGGGTATCAAGTTTTTTTCTGAATATACAGTCGATCCTTCAATCACAAGACGTTTAAGATTGAATACTATATCCTGCGCGTTCGACGGCACTGTTTGATCCGCTTCAGGTATTATTACCCGATCCGGTCGTTTTGGAAGTATTTCGGGTTTTCGTTTGAACTGCTGTTCGATCTGCCCCGGCTGTACGGTTCCCGGCAAATCGGCAGCAGATGCACTTAAGCTGCAAATAAATAAAAGTTCTAAAATAATTAAAATGCCTGCAGTTAATTTTTTCATAGATAAATCATGAGCAACATTTAATAGTTTATATGTAAAACAGTCAGAATGATTAGAATGGCTATTTAAGCCATGTTGCATGTGTCGATGTTCTTCCGGATGAAGAAATCGAGTTGGTGTAAAGACCAAAGGAAGGCTTATAAAGCACCATAGTATATCTAACAACTCCCTAATCATTTAAAAGAACTTGAGCTTAGATATAATAATCGCAACTCGGTTATTACTGATCAAATCACTTGTTACCTTTGCGATTTGGTGCCAAAATAAAACTAATTACTTTTTTTCACGAGACAATATTGAATACCTCTTTTTTTGTCAAGTTGGTTATATCAAAAAAATATTTAAAAACTTTCAAATAGTTTCAAATATTTTGCTGCTTCATCCATACGTCCTCTTTTCTGGCAGCCCTGGGCATAAACATGGCATTTTTTCTTAAATATATTTATAGCGGCTCTTTGCTGATCTTTTGTTAAAATATTGCTTTCAAGTAATTTATGAATTGACTGAATGCGGTATTTATCTAAAGAATGCATGCCGGAAAGCTGGTCGTCATGTCCGCCCCTTTTTACAATAAAAGGAGTGTCAATTAGAAATACAGGATATTTGTGGTTTACTCTGAGCCATAAATCATAGTCTTCACAGGCCAAAAGTGATTCATCAAAAAGGCCGACCAGATCAAAAAGACTTCTTTTCATCATAACCGCAGACGGGCTTACCAGGCAAAGTTCCAGAGATTTTTCAAAAAACATTCCGGATACTTTTTTATGCCTTTTGCCAGGATTCATTCTTTTTCCTTTTTTAATCCATATTTCCTCTGTCTGGCATATAAGCGCTTCAGGGTTGTTTTGAAAAAACTCAAACTGTGTTTCAAGCTTTCCGGAAAGCCATATATCGTCGGAATCAAGAAAAGCTATATAATCTCCGGATGATGAAAGTATCCCTTTGTTTCTTGCAGCACTTACCCCACGGTTTTCTTGCTTTATTACTTTTATTTTGTTCCGGTATGAAGAAAGTATTTCCAGCGTATTATCACTCGATCCGTCATCTACTACTATAAGCTCAAAATCATAAAAATTTTGAGCAAATACCGAATCTATAGCTTCTTTTATTATCCATGCTCTGTTATATGCAGGAATAATTATACTTATGGCAGGATTTTTATTAAACATAGGCTCAAAGAAAAATTCATAAA
>JBDRRF010000071.1:0-7217 GCA_043825875.1 Pseudomonadota bacterium
TTATTATTTCTTTTGTTTCTTTTATTACTTCTTTTTCCGGTATATTTTTTTCTTTTTTCCTGCCAAACCAGCCCAATTTCATATTACCAACCGCCCTTTACAAAGCCGTTTGAGCCAGTTTCAAAACGCCCCATTTTGGCCGATCTCTGCGTTGGGCTCAAATTTCAATCCTCGAAATACTCGATGTATTCCTGTGGTTGAAATTTTCTCCCGCCTTGAGCTTGACCAAACTGAAACGTTTTGAAAGTGGCTCGTTAATTCTGATTTATAATTGCATCCTGTCTTTCAAGATTAACTGAAACAATCTTGGAAACGCCCATATGCTCCATAGTTATTCCAAAGAGCATGTCTGCAAACTCCATACTTCTTTTATTGTGAGTTATCATTACTATCTGTGATTTTTCGCCAATAATCTTAAGAAGGTTATTAAATCGATAAACATTGGATTCATCAAGAGGAGCGTCAATTTCGTCCATAATACAAAATGAAGCCGGTTTAAGAAGAAATATAGCAAATATAAAAGCTATGGCGGAAAGAGCTTTTTCTCCACCTGACATCAGGCTCATTCTGGTAAGCTTTTTGCCGGGCGGATGTATCATGTATTCAACTCCGGTTTCCAAAGGTTTATCAGGTTCTGTGAGAATAAGACTTGCGCTGCCTCCTTCAAAAAGGCTTGGGAAAACCTCTCCTATTTTTTTATTAACTTCGTTAAACGTTTCCAAAAACCGCTCCTGCGATATTTTGTTTATTTTTTTTATAACCTTATGAAGGTCCTCAATAGCTTTTACAAGGTCTTCACGCTGCTTGTTTAAAAAATTAAAACGCTCTTCAAGTTCTTCGTACTCTTTTATTGCACCAAGATTGACATCGGTAAAATCCCCGGTCTTTCTCCTGCTTTTCTCAAGTTCTTCTTCCATTTCTTTGACTGTGGAAGGAGACATATCTTCTAAAGATTCACATCCCGTTCTTGCTTCATAAAGAGTAACCTGATAGCGATCTTCAAATCTTTTTGCGATATTCTCAGTTTGTATCCGTCTTTGAGACTGTTCACTTTCAAGCAGCCGCAGTTTTTCCAAAGTCTGTTCCCGCTCATTTTTAACACTTGTAATAAGTTCATCGTGTTCTTTCTGCCGGACATCAATGGTATTATAATCATCTTCGTTGTTTTTAAGTGCCTTGCCTAAAACCTGAGCCTTTTCGTACATTTCGGAAAGAGTATTTTCATTTTCTACTATCTTTTGTTTTGATGTTTCTATCTTATTGGCTTTTTCTACTATCTCGCGCTCTGCTGTCTCCATCTGCCTGATTCCGTCATGATGAAACTCTTTAAGGCGGTTCAGTGAGTTATTACCGTTTTCAAATTTGGCATTTAAAGAGGTAAGATTTAGCTTCAGATCTACAATTTTTTTATCATAGTCAGCAAGTTCGGCTGAAGCAGTTTCTATCTTTCCTGAAATCATGTTTACTTCTTCACGGGCTTGGGACACTTCATTTTCAACTTTTAACAGCGCCTCATTGTACTTTTCAATTTCTTCATCAATATCGCTTTCTTCACCCATTAACTGTTCTTGTTCAAGCTGAACAATTTCATAATGGCGTTTTGCGTGTTTTAATTCTTCGGAGGTCTTATAAAGAAATTTTTCGGCTTCGTTTTCGTCCTGCCTGGCCCTGTGCTCGCGCTCTTTTAATTTCTGCATGGCAATTTCCGCAGATTTCAATTCTGATTCAAGGGCTTTTTGTACAACGCGGGCCTCTTCAATATTGTGTTCAATACCGGATATCTGTTTTTCCAGTTCTTTGATCTCATTTTTCTTGGCAAGTATTCCTGAAAAACTGTTGCTGCTTCCGCCTGCTACCGTTCCATTGTGTGAAATTATCTCACCATTTTTTGTAACTACTGCCTGAAACGCACCATTACTGTTAAAAATATTGAGAGCTTCATTGATATCTTGTGCAACAACAACATGACCGAGAAGAGTTTCAACCGTTTTTTCAAAACCCGGTTTAACAAAAACATGGTTTAACAAAAGTTTTGAAGAATCAGGTTTTTTGTAATGCTCACATTGCAATTGTTTTATGGACGAAACAGGAACAAACCCGCTCCGTCCGGCTCTGTTTTCCTGAAGGTATTCGATATGAGACCGGCACGTGTTCTGGTCTTCTACTACTACATATTGAAGATATTCTCCCAGTGCTGCTTCCACTGCGATTTCATAAGATGGTTCCGGCTCTATGATGTCGGCCATAAGTTCAGTTACAACACCCGGCACAGTGCTTTCAAGTCCTTCACCACCACGGCAATGTGTCATTATTGCCTTAACACCGTCTTTATACCACTCGAAATTATCTTCCATCTTCTTTAAAGTTGTATAAGCGGATCTTAACTTGCTTCTTTCCATGTCAAGATTCTGAACGGTTTTTATCTTAGCGCCAAGCAATTTGCTTTTTTCTTCCAGCTGTTGTTTAATGCCGGATTCTTCTTCTACAATTTCATCAATTTTTTGCCTGTATAATTCGAGATCTTCTTTAGCCTTTAATTCCGTGGCCGATATCTCAGACACATTTTTTGTTGCAAGGGCATATTCTTCATCTGCTCTTTTAAGCCGCCTTTTTAAATTTTCTTTATTGGTTGAGGCATTTTGATAAATGTTCTTATATCTTGCTTCATGAGCTATAAGATTCATCAAATTCGTTTTACAGGCATCAAGTTCACGGGTAAGCTCTGCCAAACGGTTTCTGCTGTTTAAAGAAGCATCGCGTTCTGCTTCCAGCTTGTCATGTGTATTGGTTATTTCATCTTTAATAGAAACTGTTTGAGATTCAACATTAGATATTTCGGAAAGCATTTTTTCGTTTCTTTCAACAAGTACCGTGCGGGCGGATTCGAGTTCGGAAACTTCCGTAATAAGTCTTTTCTCATTATCGCGAAGGTGCAGCAGATCGTTTTCAAGCCTGTCCGTATTGCGCTGAATTTCAAATACACTTGATTTTTGCTCTGAGATTTCCTGATTTTTTCGGCTTAATTTAAATTTTATATCTTCTACAATTGCATCCAGTTGTTGCAGTTTGGATACATGGCCTGAATCGGCATCCCTCAAGTTTTCCAGAATTTTATCTGTTTCATCAATCAATCTCGTATATTCATCAAAATAATAAATCGTAATGTGAGTATCGAATTTTTTAATTTTATCCTGTAAATTCTTGTAGATTTCGGCCTTTCTTGCCTGACGTTTTAATACCGACATCTGCCGGTTAATTTCGGAAATAATATCTGTTACGCGCAAAAGATTCTGGTTTGTGGCTTCCACTTTTCGCAACGCTTCATTTTTTCTGCTGTTATAGCGGGTAACTCCTGCGGCTTCTTCTATAAAAACTCTTCTTTCCTGAGGGCCGGCGTCAATAATTGCACCAATATTCCCCTGCTGTATTACAGCATATGATCTTGGGCCAAGCCCGCTGCCTAAGAAAATATTATGGATGTCTTTAAGGCGGCAGGGTCTTTTATTTAGATAATATTCGCTCTCGCCCGAACGGTAAAGACGTCTTGTCAGCATAATTTCAGCAAAATCTTTAAGTTCTTCAGGGGCTGAGCCATTATCATTTGCAAGCGTCAGGCTTACTTCGGCCATGTTTAACTGTGGCTTTCCGTTAGCACCTGCAAATATTACGTCTTCCATGGATTTTCCACGCAGCTGTTTAACGCTTTGCTCACCCATAACCCATTTGAGTGCATCAACAATATTACTTTTGCCGCATCCGTTGGGGCCGACGATTGCACATACACCGGCAGGAAACTCAATATTGGCTTTGTCTATAAAGGATTTAAATCCGCTTATCTCAAGCGATTTAAGTTTCATAAAAAGGCATGCCTCCGTACTGAATGGTTAATAATGCTGTAATAAAACCTTTTCTTAATACGAATGCTTATGTAGAAACAACTCACAGATTGATATTTCATCGAAATGGACTCTAACAAAAAATAACCCCAATGTAAAGAAAAAACGCAACAGAAAGTGTATTATGATACATATGAATACAATATATGGTATTTTGGCCTTTTAAATAAGCTGAATTTTATACGCAATTTTCAAAAATTCAATACATTTTTTCAGCAATCGCTAAATTACCAAAATATCCATTACCCTATTGCACCATTTTATAATACATTATAAAAAGTAAATAATGAAACTGGCTCAATTTGTTATAAGAATATCTCAACAGAAATTAAACGGCCGGTTCCATATAAGGCATGAGGGGCCAAGTTCCATAAATTAAACTAAAATTCCGGGGAAATATGGCAAAGAAGCGAAAAAAAAGAAGCAAGCCGAAACGGACAACAAAACGGGTTTTTATAAAAGCTATCGCTGGTTTAACAATCCTGGCTATTGCGGTTGTGGCTGTTTATATGTTGTTTCTTGCACATCGCATCGACAGGCGCTTTGCAGGCCGCCTCTGGGATATTCCCTCCAAAGTCTATTCCGACACTACTCTTATGTATATGGGCCAAAAGATTAATCCCGCCCTGTTCATTGAAAAACTTACCAGGCTCGGATACCGTAAAACATCCCGCTCACCCAAAAATCCGGGGGAAATGCAGGTCTCGGCCGGCAGGATAACCATCTATCTGCATGAATTTCACTCACCCATGTATAATCAGATAGGCCTGCCTGTACAAATACGGATGCAGGAAAATCAAGTGGCCGCCATTACAAACCTTGATACAGGCACCCCAATGCCCCTTCTCGAACTGGAACCGGAAGAACTGATGCTATACTATGGGCCGGACCGGGAGCGACGCCGTCTTCTTTCCCTAAGTAAGCTTCCGCCTTATATAGCATATGCCGTTCTGGCTGCGGAAGACCGCCATTTTTATAAACACCCCGGGTTCTCACTAAGTGGTGTATTGCGAGCGTTTATAATTAACCTTCAGGCCGGTACCATTCGTCAGGGAGGTTCAACCATCACCCAGCAACTTGCAAAAAATTATTTTCTTACACCTGAGCGAACATACAGCCGAAAGATTAAGGAACTTTTGATTTCAATTATTCTGGAAAAAAAATTCAGCAAAAATGAAATCCTTGAAATTTATATGAACGATATTTACTTTGGCCAGCAGGGATCCATTGCCATCAGCGGTATGGGGGAAGCGGCCCGTTTTTATTTCGAAAAAGATGCCTCGGAGCTAACTGTTGCACAAGCAGCCACTCTGGCAGGTATTATACGGGGTCCAAACCTTTATTCACCCTATAAAAACCCGGAGAACTGCATCAAAAGACGAAACGCAGTTCTTTCGGCCATGCATCAGGAGGGCTGGCTGACAAAAAAGGATTATAATACTGCCAAACTAACGCCCATGAAACCGGCCGGCTATATTACATTTAACCGCCGGGCACCATATTTTATGGATTATGTAACAAACCAGCTTACAGAAATTTATTCACCATATGCCCTTTCAAGCGAAGGGCTTTCCATCTATACCACCATAGATACTCAGGCACAAACAGCTGCTGAAAAAGCGCTTGAAACGGGCCTGCGGCGTCTGGAAAACGCCAATCCAGGTCTTAAACAAAGCGACCCGCAAAAACAACTTCAGGGCGCTATTATTGTTATGCAACCCAAAACCGGCTATATTATTGCTATGGCAGGCGGCCGTGATTATAGTGTCAGCCAGTTTAACCGGGCAACCATGGCCATGCGTCAGCCGGGAAGCGCTTTTAAGCCCTTTGTCTATCTGACTTCTCTGGACAACCATACACCCGTATCAAAGCTTTCCAATATCCCGCAAACATATATGGTTGATGGCAAACCGTGGGAACCGAAAAATTTCGAAGATAATGCCGCCTCCGAATTAACTCTCAGGGAGGCTTTTGCCGAGTCACAAAACATTGCCACTATCAATCTTGCCTATGAAGTGGGTTTAGAGCGTATCGCCAATACTGCCGAAGCATTCAATCTTCCCATAAATAAACCGCCCTACCCTGCCATGGCGCTTGGCGCCATGGAAATAAGTCCTCTCATGCTGGCCCGGTCTTATTGTGTTTTTGCCGCAGATGGTCTCCTGCCATTTCCTCTTACCATAAGGGATGTTGTGGATAATACCGGAAAAGTCATTGAAAACAGGCACGCAAGCATCAAAAGATTGATAAGTCCCGCAAAAGCTTATATGATGGATGATCTGATGAAAAGTGTAGTAAATACCGGAACCGCACGTTCATTAAAATACTATGGGATTAATTGGCCTGTAGCCGGAAAAACCGGAACTACCAATGATTCCAGAGACGCCTGGTTTGTAGCCTACACCCCGGATATACTTGCACTTGTGTGGGTTGGATTCGACAATGGTGACAGCATACAATCTACCGGTGCCAAAGCGGCCTTGCCCATATGGGCCAATCTGATGAAGATGCTTCCCCAATATGTATCCGGGGAATGGTTTGATGTTCCTTCAGGTGTTTTAACCCGCAGCGTATGCACGGACAGCGGTCTGCTTGCCAATAGCAATTGCTGCCCCCATACTATTGATGAAATATTTTTAAGCGAAACAACGCTCCCTGAAACTTGCAAGCAGCATAGCTGCTTTTCTCCGTTTAATAAATTTATGGAAGGAGTAAAAAAAATTGCGCCTATTTTTTAAATCAATCCTGATAGGATGTTTTCTCCTCCTTTTTGCCGGCTGTGTGTTTGAAAAGCCACCATTGGCACCATCCCGAAGTGCTCCCCAGCAAACAACACTTCCGAAATGGCCTCAAGCTGATCAACCAATGGTAACCCCCAGTGATACACCGAGTCCCAGAGCTATTGCCAGTCTGGAACTTTCAAAACGTGGACAATTGCTGATTGAAGCAAACAGGCCGGATGAAGCCATCCGCTATCTGGAACGGGCCATAAACCTTTATCCAGGCAGAGGAGAAAACTATTATTATCTTGCCGAAGCCTGGCTGCTGAAAGGTAACCCGTCCCAGGCATTTGAATACAACACCTTGGCAAGTATCCACTTTAAGGATAACCCCGAATGGATAAAACGCATTGCCTTTCAAAAAAATATAATTGACCAACTCAGTAAAAAATAAGCACCCGAGCCACTTTCAAAACGTTTCAGTTTGGTCAAGCTCAAGGCGGGAGAAAATTTCAACCACAGGAATACATTTAGTATTTCGAGGATTGAAATTTGAGCCCAACGCAGAGATCGGCCAAAATGGGGCGTTTTGAAACTGGCT
>JBDRRF010000072.1:0-2857 GCA_043825875.1 Pseudomonadota bacterium
TTTCGGTAACCGGTTGACCAAAACCGATGCAAGTGGTACTATCTCCTACACTTATGACGCCAACGATCGTCTGCTATCGGAAGCCGGGCCGACATCTATTGCCACCTACACTTATGATGATAACGGCAACACCCTTAGCAAGACCGAAGGCGTAAATACTACCCTTTACTCTTATGATTTTGAAAATAGATTGGTCGGTGTTAACGCCGCAGCAGGAGCAACCGCCTACGGGTATGACTCAGACGGTATCCGGGTAGCAAAATCTACCGGAGCCGTCATCACCCGCTACCTGGTGGACAAGAACCGGGATTATGCCCAGGTGCTGGAGGAAACCGAGAACAGCTCTTTGACAGTCAGTTATGTATACGGGGATGACCTGATCTCCCAAAACATAGGCAGCAGCTATTACTATCTCTACGATGGCCAGATGTCTACAAGACAGCTTGTGGATAACAGTGAGGCTGTTCTCAATGAATACACGTACGATGCCTTTGGTATTATCCTTGGTCAGGCCGGAGTAGTCGCCAACAACTACATGTATACCGGTGAGCAGTATGATCCCAATGCCGGATTCTACTACCTTAGGGCAAGATATTATGATCAGAAGGTGGGACGGTTCGTAACGACCGACCCATTTGAAGGGCTTGATGCTGATCCGGTGTCGCTGCATAAGTATCTATACGCTGCTAATAACCCTGTAATGTTTGTTGATCTAAGTGGTATGGCTTTTTCATCACCTTTTATTGGAGCTCAAGTTCATACAATAATTGAGCAACAGTATGAAATGGAGCATTCAAACAATGTGGTATTTACTGGACACAAAAGATCTGGTTATGGGCGTTATAATAAATTGTTACGGCCAGATATCCTGGATGTAACAGAAAGAAGCTTTATGGAAATCAAGCCAGTTTCTTTATATGGTTTCGTGACTGGTGAAATCCAAATGGCTGCTTACTTAATTAACTATCCATATTTTTTACCTGATATCGCGTGGGAGCCTCCTTCTCCAATTGAGATTAATGGAATCCCTATCTATTGTTTTAATGCCGGAGGTTTAATCTGGTATACTGATTCAGCCGTTTTATCAGCAGAAGGACTTGCATTATATACAATAAGTGATG
Organism: Pseudomonadota bacterium; assembly: GCA_043825875.1. Lineage (GTDB taxonomy): Bacteria > Desulfobacterota > Desulfobacteria > Desulfobacterales > RPRI01 > RPRI01. The sequence goes on from JBDRRF010000072.1 coordinate 1,122, forward strand.
TTAAAAGGGCTTGGCAAGGTGTAAAAAATATGAAGAGCGTAGTTTCGCCTCTGGTAAGAGCAAGAGGGTTTGCTTCATGGGGGGTAAAGACTAGTGCCTCCGTAGAAAGAGCTAAATTAAATACAATTCAATCTCAAATAGCATTAACATCAATGTTATTATTTTAAAAGATGGAAAAATACTTTAAATGAATTTTAATATTTTTTAATCTTTATTTTATTATTTTAAGATAGGTTCTTTTTTACTACCTATAAGGAAATTATTCAATGTCATTGAAAAAGTACTATTTAATGCTTCAGTTAGGTTCTTTTGAAAAAAGCGCAAAAGTTTTAAATCTGTTTGAGTTTCCTATCATAAAAATTTTACCAGAAAAATATGATATTGTATCGTATGTATGGAGTCAGGGAAATAAAAGGAAAAAAAGTCATAAAGATTTTAATAAATTCCAATCATTTATTTCTAAATTAAAAGATGAAACTTTCAATACAATAACAATAAATGCAACTTTCGATCGCCATCTTATCAATAATTATAATATTGAAATCCATTCTATGTCTTTTGATTTATTAGTATCGCCATTAAATATTTTATGGGGGAATGTCTACGGTTATAGAGTAAATAAATTAAAATTGGAAAAAATACGTGCGTCCTTCGAATCGAAAGAAAGGTCTCTGCGGTGGAACGAAGTATCAAAGTATCCATCATTATTTGTAACTGTAATAGAAATGAACTCCGATTTAAACATAAATAAACTGAAAGAGGAATCAGCAAATCTTATCTCTTTAATACTTGATAAAAATATTGAGGAACTTGATTTCGGATGTATAGATTTACTGGATAGTCCGCCAATGTTAGACATGCTTCAGAACCTCGCACCCTATCCCAAAACATATCAGTACTTAGATGAGCAATTTGATGAGATGCATGATTTTTTAATAGGAAAGAACGATCTCTGTAGAGCTCTCTTTGATCGCTTAACAAAATCGAAGAATATTTCAATTGATAGGTTAACAGATAAATGCTCGATTTTATCTTTATATGAAAGAGATGAAAATTTAATTTCTGAGATAAATGAATATTTCGTAAAAAAAGATCAAAGCACTGCAGCATATAAAATGAAGCCTGAAAATGGTGAATATCGTATCGAAAGCCGTTTGTTTTTTACGCGTAGACGATATAAGGAGTTGGTTAAAAATAAAATGCTTCCAACTATTAACGCTGAAGAATTTTCATATTTTCAAATATTAAGCGATAAATTCCTAACAAAAATAAATGTTTATCCAGATGATGTTCTCGTTACGCCATCGCAAAAAGTTATTTTTGAGGGGTTTTATAGTGAAGTCGATTATAATTATGAAAAGTTAACAGATGTAAAAAATGAAAGGCAAAGAATATGGATTGCACATGAAAAGACGTATACAAATCCGAAATACTCCATAGCAAAAGAGAAAATAATTAAAAAAATTAAAGAATTATATTTTAATGATATTTAAAACCAGGAACGATTTGGGTAGTAATGGGTGTGGACAGTTTGGTGACATTCTATACTCCTTATGTCGTAAGCGTTTAATTAACTACACTCATAGAGCAAAGGAAGTGATAGGGGACGGGTATTGATATATTGATTGTGGACTGATGGGGGCTATTAGGGCCGCCTTGATTAGTGGTTTAGCCTTGGGGACTTGATTGCTGAGTTGTATTAACGATCCTATGGTACGACAGCCGCGTACACCTAT
>JBDRRF010000073.1:0-16878 GCA_043825875.1 Pseudomonadota bacterium
CATTAATTTTAAAATAACTTTTAATTTGCTTTTTAATTTGTTCTACATTTTTAATTTTTATTGTCTTTGGCATAATTCACCCCCTTGAAGTGAATATGCCACAACTTATTTATAAATGCAATTTATATTGCGCTTACTATATATAGTATTATGGATTTCAAGCCTGCTTGCGTCTCCTCCAGGATTAGTTGTAATTTAAGCTTGTTAGACCATAATCTAATTTTCTTGTCTGATTTCCAAAAGTATGCTATATATATTTGTAGAGTATAAATGGATAAATAAGAATTATGTAAATATTAGATTAAAAAATAGATAAAAAACGGGGGATATGCAGAATATTTTTACTGGTATCAATTTCTTATATATTATCCTTTTTCTGAGTTTTCTGCATTTAATTTTTGACAATATTAAAATAGGACAAAAGAGGTTAGTTATCATGCGAAGGTCTTGTAACGCGGTATCGGCGGCAACCGATACTAACGCAAAAATAAACGGTGGACGAGCTGGGGTACGCTTCATAAGAAAAGAAGTACGTGAATTTCATGTAGGTGATCTTGCTGTATATCCTGCACATGGAGTCGGGCGAATAGAAGCTATTGAAAATAAAATTGTAAATGGCGAAAAGCACGATTTTTATATCATAAAAGTTCTTGAAAACGGAATGGTTATTATGATTCCGACATGGAACGTTGATTCGGTTGGGTTAAGGGACGTGATAAGTGAAGGAGAAGTTACCAAAATTTATGATTTTATGAAAAGCAAGAAAGAAACTCCTATCGATACCCAAACATGGAACCGCAGATACAGAGATTATATGGACAAAATCAAAACAGGCTCATTATATGATGTTGCAGAGGTTTTCAGGGATCTTTACCTTTTGAAATTAACAAAAGATCTTTCTTTCGGAGAGCGAAAACTTTTTGATACGGCTCAAACTCTTCTGGTAAAAGAGCTCTCAACCGCAAGACAAACCAGTGAAGACAAAATATTTTCCGAAATTGAATCCTTATTTACTGCTAAAGATAAGCCAAAGGATTAATTTCCTGAGAATAAAAGTGGAACAATAAGTATGTTCCCGAAAAAAGAGATTCACTTGATCCAAAATATGATCCAAGATGCCGCTGGCTCCTGTCGGCGGCATCCAAAATCAAATAATAATAACAGTATTCAACCTATATCTACAACCTCCATAAACCGTATATCTTCGGATGAGTTTACATTCCATGCAGACGAATCCGTTTCCGGAAAACGGCTTGATAGTGTAGTATCATCTTTTATTCCTTCCTGTTCACGATCAATTGCCGCTTCTCTTATAACCAAAGGAAAGATAACGGTTGAGGATCGTATAAAAAAACCAAGCTATAAAGTAAAATGCGGCGATAAAATCACAGGAGCAATTCCTGACCCGGAGCCGGTCTTATTTCTTCCCGAACCCATAGAATTAAATATTCTTTATGAAGATTCAGATATAATTGTTATAAACAAGCAGCCAGGTATTGTGGTACATCCTGCACCAGGTCATTATTCGGGAACTCTGGTTAATGCTCTTTTATTTCATTGTCCCGATTTAACCGGGATAGGAGGTGAAATAAGGCCAGGCATAGTTCACAGGCTTGACAAAGATACCTCAGGAGCTCTTGTAGTTGCAAAAAATGATATTTCCCATACTAATCTTAGTTTACAGTTTAAGGAAAGAAAGGTTAAAAAGAAATATCTTGCTCTTGTTTGCGGTAACATGGAACCGGATTCCGGATCAATAAAACTTCCCATAGGAAGGCATCCTTCGGATAGAAAAAAAATGTCCGTTTTAACCCGCAAGCCTAAAATGGCAGAAACTTTATGGGAAGTTCTTGAGCGTTTTAAAGTTGCAACACTCATTGAAATAGATCTTAAAACCGGACGCACCCATCAGATACGGGTTCACTGTGCGGCAAAAAGGCATCCTGTTATAGGGGATCAGGTTTATGGCAACAAATCAAACCTATCTATTATCTCAAATTCAAACAAAAACCAGGAATTTTCTATGCAGGTTAAAAGGCATATGCTTCATGCCTGGAAAATAAGATTTGATCATCCTGTTACAAATAAAATAATGGAATTTGAAGCACCAATGCCTGAAGACATGAAAGAATTTATCAGTTCATTAAAAGGACTGTCTTAAAAACTTGGTTTTACAAAATATTTCTTTTATCATTAAACCTGTTCATTGCTTCTTCTATGCCGCTATAAAGAATTGTTACCGCAGCATCGCAGGCTGTTTTAATTGTAAGGTTTAACATATCTTTTTCTTTGGCGCTAAATTTATCGAGAACATAGTTTGAAATGCTTGTGCCGGATTCAGAACGTCCTATACCTATGCGAATCCTGGAAATATTATCGCTTCCAAACGAATTTATCAAAGATATCATGCCCTTATGGCCACCAGACCCTCCCCTCTGATTTATTTTGATTCTTCCGAAAGCAAGATCTATATCATCATATATGATCAATATATCTTTTTGTAATATTTTATAAAAATTTGAAAGAGAATAAACCGGAAGTCCGCTTTTGTTCATAAATGCAACAGGCTTTGTCAGTATAACATTTATGCCTTCTATAAGCCCGCGTCCATATATTGTTTCAAACTTTTTTTTCTCAACCGGAATAGAAAAAGTATCCGCTAACGCATCAATTACCATAAATCCGGCATTATGACGGGTTTTTGCATATGTATTGCCGGGATTACCTAAACCGGCAATAAGGCAAACTCTTTTTTCTGGCATAACCTATGTGCTTGTTAGTTTATTATTCTTTCTCTTCTGATTTCGTTTCCTGCTTGGCTGCTGTATCTTCAGCTACAACCTCATCCTCTTCTTCTTCAACTGCTTTTTCTTCGGACTTGGTAGAAAGAACCGTAACTACCGTATAATTTATATCATCTGGAAATTCAACTTCTTGCGGCAGCACTAAATCTTTAACATGTATAGAATCGCCAATGTCAAGCTCCGTAATGTCAACTTCAATTGATTCCGGAATTCCAACGGGTAAACATAATACTTCTATTTCCCTCTTGATTACCTGAAGCATTCCGCCAGAATCTATCCCTTTTGCAATACCCTTGGTAACAACAGGAATCTTTACCTTGATTTTTCTATCCATTGAAATTTCATAAAAATCAACATGCAAAAGCTTTCTGGATAACGGATGAGTTTGCAATTCCTTAATCATTGCTGTTCTGGCATGTGAGGAGCCGTTTTGTATCTCAATGTTTAAAAGCGCCTGTTTAATATTTCCTTTTTTTAGTATATCTTCAAGGTCTTTATTTGATACAGATAATAAAACCGTATCTTTACCCGGGCCGTATATTACAGCCGGAACTTCACCCATACGCCTTAATGCTCTTGCCGGACTGTTGCCGGTAGATTCTCTTAATTTTGCTTTAATATTTAATAACTCCAATAGATTTTCCTCCTTATTGTTCATGGATTCATATTGAAAAAATCAACCATTTTCCAAAATAAAAAATCCATATGCTTAATCAACATCGCATCTGGAGCTTTTAGTTTTACAATTTTAATATGATTTTTCAGGTTAACTAACCATAGAGTCCACAGATAAAACGTGAGAGAATCAAATAATACTAAATTCTTAATAGAAATAAAATACCCGTATGTTTTATGTTTCTGGAACTCATATTATTTAAACAAACAGCGATGTTACCGAATCTCCGTTATAACTTCGGATTATGGCCTCACCAACAAGCTTATATGATGATAATACCTTTATTTTATTGCATGCTAAAGCTTCTTTATTCAGAGGTATCGTATCCGTAACGACAAGGCTTTTAAGAGGCGAATCAGTAATACGCGAAATTGCCAGGCCTGATAAAACCGGATGCGAGCAACAGGCATGAATTTCTTTTGCTCCGTTTTTAATAATTGCTACTGCAGCCTCCGTTAGAGTACCGGCTGTATCGACCATATCATCTATAATTATCGCAATTTTTTCCCTGACATCGCCTATTACCGACATACCTTTTACTTTGTTTGGCACCTCTCTGCGTTTATCTATCACAGCCAGATCGCAATTAAGGCGCTTGGCATATGCTCTTGCCCTTTCAGCACCACCGGCATCCGGAGATACAATAACAAGGTTGTTTTCAAAATTAGATTTAATATAATCTATAATTACAGGAGCCGCAAACAAATTATCCACAGGAATATTAAAAAACCCCTGAATCTGACCTGCATGCAAATCCATGGTAATAAGCCTGTTTGTTCCTGCTACAGTAAGCAGATCTGCAACCAGTTTAGCGCTTATAGGAACACGAGGAGCTACTTTTTTGTCCTGTCTTGCATAACCGTAATAAGGTATAACAGCGGTTATTCTCCTTGCTGAAGAACGTTTTAGCGCATCTACCATCAAAAGCAACTCAATAAGATTATCATTAACCGGGGCACATGTTGATTGAACAACAAAAACATCTTTTGATCTGACGTTTTCATTTATTTCAATCTGTATCTCACCATCACTAAAGGTTTTAACTTTGGCATCGCCAAGATCAACTTTAAGATAATCACATATTTTAGTAGACAAATCGATGCTTGAGTTGCCGGAAAAGATTACATAATCACTCATTCTTTATTCCAATGTTTCATTAATGATATCTTCGTTACAATTTTAAAAATCCAACAAATTCCTATTATTCTTTCATCTGTTTCAATATAAAAAATAATGGTTGGGGTGGGAGGATTCGAACCCCCGAATGCAGGAACCAAAGTCCTGTGTCTTACCGCTTGACGACACCCCAGAAACAAGATAAAAAACACATTAAGGTCGTATAACTATCCAAAGATACCGTTTCAATTTATTGAATCAACAACAAATATACGCCACCCTCTATTTTGCGAAAGAACCGTAACTGCGTTTGCTGCACTGTTTTTATCCGGGAAAAGACCGAATACCGAAGATCCGCTTCCCGACATAAGAACACCTGAAGCTTTTTGCTTTAATAAAGCCTCTTTTATTTTATTTATTTCAGGATACATTGAAGCAGCAACATACTCAAGATCATTACAAAGAAGCTGTGCATCAAATTCCTGTTTAAGGGATAAGCTCTTAAATTTTTTTTTACAATTTGTCAATCCTAAATTCAGTTTTTTATAAACATCTGCCGTTGAAACGCTAAATCCGGGGTAAACAATCAAGATCTTATAGGCCAATTTCAAAGCATGTTCTTCAAGCTTTTCACCTATACCGGTTGCCAAAGCAGGCTTATTAAATAAAAAAAAGGGGACATCCGCACCAATTTCAAGACCCATTGACATTATTTCTTCTATTGAAAACGGATTGCCGAAGTGAATGTTTAATGCTGATAATACAGATGCGGCATTGCTGCTTCCTCCCCCAAGCCCTGCACCTGAAGGAATATTTTTTTCTATATGTATCTTAACCCCTATATTTTTTTTTAATTTCCCCGAAAAAAGATTGACCGCTTTTATGGCATGATTTTTTTCATCGCATGGAATTTCATGATCGGTACATGTAAGGGAAGTAGCGCCATTACTGAAATTAATATGCAGTATATCATATAAATTCACACAACACATTAATGTTTCAATTTCATGATAGCCATCGGGTCTTTTTCCTAATACATGCAAAAACAGATTGACTTTCGCTGGAGAAAGGATTTTCAATTAATGCCACCTGTTATATTGTAAAACTCTTGGAAAAAATGCTTGGTGGGGAAATCTTTCCTTTCCCCACCAAGCAAGCATGGTAACTTATTTTGAAATTTTTATTAAAATATAGCCAACTTTATCTCTTCGCAAAAGAATATTTAAAGGTTTATCCTTTTTTATTTTGTTTAGTTCTTCAGCATATTCTCTTACAGACTTTATAGGCTGATGATTTATTTCTTTGATAATATCGCCGGGTACTATACCGGCTTCGGCAGCTATGCCATCGGGATCAATTGCAACTACAATAGCACCCTCATTATCAGAAATATTAAAGCGTCTTGCTATATCAGGAGTAAGATCGGCAACACGAATACCTATATCATCATCTGACTGCCCTCTTGTGGAATCTCTGGCCGAAGCTATTTTCTCATCCAATCTTTTGGCAATTTCAACATTAACTATCTTTTCCTTGCCATTTCGCAACACCTTGATTTTAGCACTTTTGCCTACACTCATTGCAGCTACTATTTTAAGAAGAGTTCTGCTTGAGTCAATTTTTTGATCGTTAATCTCGGTAATAATGTCCTTTGACCTTATTCCCGCCTTATCGGCAGGATCTCCGGGAATAACATCTGAAACAAGAACACCTTTTCCATCTTCAATACCTAAATATTCAGATATATCGGCAGGCAAATCCTGGATAGTGACACCAAGCCACCCTCTGGTTACGTCACCATATTTTTTCAACTGATCAACGATTCCCCTGGCAAGATTGATAGGTATCGCAAACCCGATGCCCTGCCCGCCTGCAATGATAATCGTATTTATACCTATAACCTCACCGTTCATATTCAACAAAGGTCCACCGCTGTTGCCCGGGTTTATGGAAGCATCAGTTTGAATATAATCATCATAAGGGCCGGAACCTATTACCCGGCCTTTTGCGCTGACTATTCCGGCCGTCACTGTGTGCTCCAAACCAAACGGACTACCTATTGCTACAACCCACTGGCCGACTTTCAATGCATCGGAATTGCCAAGTTTCAAAACCGGAAGATTGTTTTTATCTTTTATTTTAATAAGCGCAAGATCAGTGTTTGGATCACGACCAATGATTTCGGCATTATATTCTTTCTCATTTTTTAATATAACTTTTATTTTATCAGAGTCTTGCACTACATGATTATTTGTAACTATATATCCTTCTTTATCAATTATAAACCCTGAGCCAAGGCTGCGCTGCTTAAATTCTCTTTGCTGGTTAGGGCCAAAGAATTTGTTGAAAAAATCTTCCATAGGGTCATCATCTCCGGATGGCCCTCTGCGAAACTGCCGGAACATATTTTTTGTTTTCGCAGTTCTTACTGTCTGGATGTTTACTACTGCCGGGCTGGCCATTTCTGCAAGATCACTGAAACTTTCCGGAATCATCCTTGTTTCAGGCGGATTTGTTTCTTTATCGAAACCCGACGCATCCGTAATTGCTTTTTGGCCTACAGCAGGTTGTGCGTTACTGTCTGACAAAGAGTTAAAACATGAAATCACCAAAACAATTGTTGCTATAGCCAAAACAATAAAAACTGCCTTTTGCCGCTTAATTGCTGCAAATTTATCAAGCCACATTAGTGCCTCCTTTGATATCGGAACTTTATTTTTTTTCTTTCACATAAATAATTCTTAAATCATAAAGTATGCTTTTTAGCATTCCTTCTTCATCTTTTGATAAATTACCTCTGGTTTTTTCTTCCAGCATACTCAAAATATCTATTGTCTGTTTGGCAATGGAAAGATTGGTTTCTTTATTTCCGGTCACAGGATTTTCAACAATCCCAAGGTTTACAAGTGCGGATGCATTCAGAGACATAATAAAGGTTGGAAAATTGATTTCAGGCAAACATGCTTCGGCATCCTCTTTATCCGGTCTTTTATCTGAAGGCTTATTTTTGCTTTTCTCTTGTTTTGTTGAGTCCTCAACTTTAGTTTCATCTGCGTTTTCTTTTTCATCAATATTTTCATTTTCCTGGGAAAAAATTCTTCGGTCTTTTACTGTAAAATTGGGTTTATTTTCTTCAGGCATAGCTATTCTCCTTATATTTCCAAAAACTCGGATTTCAAGTAAAGAATATATTTGAACCGCTTGTACAGTTTTTCTGACATACTACTATCCCATTTATATTAAAGCTCAAGAAGCGTAATAGTCTTAACCAGCGGCAATGCTCTTAATTCTTCAAGCGCGGATTCGGGAATCGGCAAATCGGTTTTAAGCAATATGATATTTCTCTCTCCTTCCTCCTCCTGCCCCACTTGCATTCTTCCTATATTAATACTGTTCTTGCCAAGAACGGTTCCAATACTTCCGATTGCGCCGGGTTTGTCAAGATTTTGGACTAAGGCAAGATGTCCGCTTGGATGCATCTCAAGTCTGAAATTGTTTATTCTTACAATTCTCGGGTCTTTTTTACCAAAAATGGTACCCGCAACTACGTAAGTTTTATCTGGAGTGATACCTTTTATTGTAATAAGATTAATAAAATCTTCGGAATCGGCTGCCACGGTTTCAGTAACTTTTATGCCTCTTTCCTTTGCGATAAAATTGGCATTAACAAAATTAACATCATCTTTTACAACAGGTACGAGCAAACCTCTTAAAACGGCTGTTGAAACAGGAGACATGTCAAGATCATCGAAATTGCCTGTATATTCGATGATAATTTCCTTAAAAGGTCCTTTCGAAAGTTGGGTAAGCAGGCTTCCCATTTTATCAGCAAGCGATAAAAACGGCCCGATTTTTTTCAACAGTTCTCCGGTAACAGAAGGAACATTAACCGCATTTGCAATTGTGCCGTTTTTTAAATAGTCAATTATCTGGCCTGCAACAGCTGTAGCTACATTTACCTGGGCTTCCTGTGTGGAAGCTCCAAGATGCGGTGTGCATATAACCCTGTCCAGCTCAAAGAGAGGAGATGCGCCAGGAGGCTCTTTTTCAAAAACATCTAAAGCTGTTCCAGCAACCTTGCCTGATTTTATGGCATTATACAGATCCTCTTCATTAACTATTCCGCCCCTGGCACAGTTAATTATCATCACTCCGTTTTTCATTTTATCAAATGCATCTTTGTTAAGCAGATTCAGTGTATCTTTCAGTTTAGGAACATGAACTGTAATATAATCTGCTTTGGCATATAAATCATCGAGAGTAACGTATGTGTATCCGGCTTTTTCAATTTGTTCCGGAGTAACAAAAGGATCATATACAACAACTTGCATTTTAAGGCCACGCGCACGGTCGGCAACAATTGAGCCGATCTTTCCAAAGCCGATTATGCCCAGGATTTTATTGTATAGTTCGCGGCCTTCAAGATTTTTCTTTTCCCATTTCCCTGCTTTAAGAGAAGCAGTTCCCCATGGAATGTTTCTTGTCATGGACATCATCATTGCAATTGCATGTTCTGCTGTTGTAATAACATTTCCTCCCGGAGTATTCATTACAATCACACCATGTTTGGTAGCAGCAGGGATATCGACATTATCAAGACCGATTCCCGCTCTGCCGACAACCTTAAGTTGCTTTGCTGCGCTTAAAAGATCGGCCGTAACTTTTGTGGCGCTTCTTATGGCAAGACCATCATAATCACCTATAATTTTTTTGAGATCTTCGGGAGACAAACCGGGTTTGAAATCAACTTCAATTCCATCTTCATCCTGAAACATCTGGATTCCTACAGGATCCAGATTATCGCTTACAAGTACTTTCATTATTTTTCCTCTCAATATTCTTTATAGAATAATAAACACGTAGTAGCCAAATATCTAAATGACCCGTTTTTATCCTGTACTATGATACATAACCCATTTTTAATTTTAAAATATAAGATAAGCGCGGGCTATTGTCAAATTATCATAATTACCAGCAGCAATTCTTAGCGAAAGTGATTTTTGATAATCAGAGGTTTCATGACAAGGCATAAAATGGGAGCTGTTACCATCTGGTTATAACAGGATTTTTTTATCTTTTGTTTTAATAGTTTTCTATATCTTTTTTGTCCTGATAAAATTTTCCCTGCCATGAATTTCTGTTTTCCAGTATGTCTTTAATTAGAAAGAGCGTTTCCGACTTTTCCAGAGACCAAAGCGGTGCTAAAAGTTCTTTAGGGTGAGGATCTCCTGTCAGGCGATGGATAACCATATTTTCCGGAAGAAGCTCAATAAAATCACATACAAGCTGTACATATTCATCCTGTTCAAGGCATCTGTAGCTGCCACTTAAATAAAGATCCTCCATTTTTGTGCCTTTAACAACATATAAAAGATGAAGTTTAATCCCATCTATTTTAAGCTTTGCCAAAGCTTTTGCCGTTTTTAGCATATGTGTTTTTTCTTCTCCGGGAAGACCTAAAATAACATGAGCACAGATCTTTATGCCTCTGCCTTTGGTCATATTTACAGCGTTTACAAAACAATTAAAATCATGCCCTCTGTTGATCAGCAAAAGTGTTTCATCGTGGATGGATTGTAATCCATATTCAACCCATATATGATAATTTTTTGCATAATTTTCAAGAAGCTTAAGCACAGAATCATTAATGCAATCCGGCCTTGTTCCAATTGCAAGGCCTGCAATATTTTCAACAGACAATGCTTCATCATAAATGCTTTTTAGCTTTTCGTAAGAAGCATAGGTATTAGAAAATGCCTGGAAGTATGCTAAGAATTTTTCTGCTTTAAACCTTTTTGAAACAGCGGCTTTTCCCGCTATAAGCTGCTGGGTTATAGAAAGCCCTTTAGCGTGAGCGCCTGTGCCGGAACCCCGTGCATTGCAGTAAATACAGCCTCCGTTTGAGATTGTACCGTCCCTGTTAGGGCAATTAAGTCCTGCATCAACTGTGATTTTATGTGTCCTGCACCCGAATATATTTCTAAAATATGAATTTAAATCATAATATCTGTTTTTCAAAATATACATCCAGTCTTGATTTGATTTGAATACGATTATATATAGTACAAATATAAAAGGGAAGATGATTTTTTTTTAATTTATAAAACCGCAACAATTTATACCGCGTAAATATGGGAGATAATGAATTCTTACTCTAAACATTATGACATTATCGTAGTTGGTGCAGGACATGCCGGATGTGAAGCAGCACTTGCCGCAGCAAGGATGGGTTGCAGTGTTCTTCTTGTTGCAATAGATATTGACAAGCTCGCTGCTATGCCGTGCAGCCCTTCTATCGGAGGAATGGCTAAAGGGCAGCTTGTAAAAGAAATAGATGCTCTTGGCGGGGAAATGGCACGAGCTGCTGATAAGAGCGCAATACAGTACAGAACACTAAACACCAGAAAAGGACCTGCTGTTCATTCATCCAGAACCCAGAATGATAAATTACGCTATCACATAGCCATGAAAGCTGTTGTTGAAAAACAAGCAAATCTGGATCTAAAGCAGGTATTTGCAGAACGTCTTGTTGTGGAAAACGGGAAAATAGCGGGTATTATGGATTATACAGGTTTTTGTTATATGGCAAAAGCCGTAGTTCTTGCTACCGGAACTTTTTTAAGCGGGCTTATTCATATTGGTTCTAAATCCATGAAAGCAGGAAGAGCCGGAGAATTTGCCTCTTATGACCTTGCACAAAATCTGAAAGAGCTTGGGTTTAACCTTGGGAGAATGAAAACCGGAACTCCTCCGAGACTAAAGAAATCAAGCATTGATTTTACCGCTTTTACAAGACAGGATTCGGAGTGTAATCCAACACCTTTTTCGGTTTTTACAAAAGACATTTTACTGCCTCAATCACCAAGCTATATGGGCCATACAAGCACAAGAAGCCGTGAAATAGTATTGAATAACCTTAAGTATTCTGCATTATATGGCGGCATAATCAAAGGTGTGTCGGCAAGATATTGCCCTTCTTTTGAAGACAAGATTGTAAAATTTCCGGAAAGAGAAACTCATCATGTAATACTTGAGCCGGAAGGGCTTGATACTGAAGAAATATATGCAAGCGGTCTTGGCAACAGTCTTCCTATCGAAGTGCAAATTCAACTTGTAAGATCAGTAAAAGGGCTCGAAGAAGCACAAATAATAAGGCCTGCTTATGCTATTGAATATGATTATATAAACCCTGTCCAGCTCAAACAAACGCTTGAAACAAAGCTGATCCCAGGGCTTTTTCTGGCCGGTCAGATTAACGGTACTTCAGGTTATGAAGAAGCAGCAGCCCAGGGTTTATGGGCAGGGATAAATGCTGCTTGCATTGTTCAAAAAAGGCCTCCTTTTATTCCGGACAGATCCCAGGCTTATATGGCTGTAATGGTTGACGACCTTGTTACAAAAGGCACCTGTGAGCCTTACCGTATGTTTACGTCAAGAGCTGAATACAGGCTTATGCTACGAGAAGACAATGCCGATCTAAGGCTTATGGAGTCAGGATACGAGCTGGGATTAATTGATGATGATACCATTATAAAATTACATGAACACAAAAAGCAAATTGAAGCTGAATTAAAAAGAATTAAGAGTATAGTTATAAAGCCATCTAAAGAAGTGAATGAATATCTAGAAGGAAGGGGCACAAACCCTATAACTAATGGCATTTATTTGGAGCAGCTTTTAAAAAGAACACAGCTTGATTATAGTGCTGTTTGTATTCTTGCGGGTGATTGTATAAATTTAGACGCAAGAGTAACTAAGCAGGTTGAAATAGGAATCAAATATGAAGGCTATATTGAAAGACAGCGAAAAGAAATTGAAAAGTTTAAAAATCTGGAAAAAATAAAAATTCAAGCCGGTTTTGATTTTTCAAATGTTCATGGATTATCAAATGAACTTAAAGAAAAACTTACTGAAATAAAACCCGTTTCCCTTGGCCAGGCTTCACGGATTGACGGTATGACGCCGGCTGCTGTTTCAGTGCTTATGATAGCAATAAAGGCTTTCGAACGCAGACAGCAAGTACCTGATAAAAAACTTAATTTTTGATAGATTATTGCATGATTCTTGACAGGTTTTGGCTTTAACCTTACTATAATAGTTTAAAATTGTTATTTGATTATTTAAACAAAATAATTATATTAAGATTAATAGTAATTATTTAAAGTTCATCGAACAATAATAAAAGGGAATTTATATGGCCGAGACCACTTATTATAAAGAGCTTGGTGTCGAAAAAACTGCTACTGATGATGAGATTAAAAAGGCATACAGAAAACTTGCTATGAAATATCACCCTGACCATGCAAAGGATGATAAAAGTTCCGAAGAAAAATTCAAAAAAATCAGCGAAGCCTATGCAGTTTTAAGCGATAAGGAAAAACGAAAGCAATATGACGAATTCGGATCAACTGCTTTTAATCAAAAATATTCACAGGAAGATATTTTCAGAGGCTTTGATTTCAGTGATATTTTAAGAGAGTTTGGTATTGGTGGTGGTGGAGCTTTTTCCGGCAGAGGAGGCGGCAGGCGGGCTACATACGGAGGAGGCTCACCTTTTGGAAATTTTTCCGCTTACCAGCAGCAGGCTCACGGACAGGATCTGGTTTACGAACTTCCTTTGACATTGGAAGAGGTTGCAAAAGGCACTACAAAAGTTATCAGTTTCAGGCATGACAAACGTTCGGAGAAACTTACCGTTAAAATACCAAAAGGAATGCTGTCGGGCAAGAAACTGCGTCTTGCGGGCAAGGGAGAGCCCGGCCCATATGGCACAGAACCCGGCGACCTTTATATCCAGGCAAAGGTTTTGGATAATCCTTTATACACTGTAAAGGAACATAACCTTTATATTGAAAAAAGCATTAAGCTTACCGAAGCTGTTATTGGAACAAAAATATCTATTCCAACAATTGAAGGCAAGGAACTAAACCTTAAAATACCTCCTGCTACAAAACATGGAACAAAAATGCGTCTTGCCGGTCATGGACTTCCTCAAATGAATGATAAAAAAAAAGGCGACCTATACGTTTCCATCAATATCATTATCCCAAAAAGCCTGACTTCGGAACAGAAGGAATTGATAGAAAAACTTGCTGCAACAGGCATATAACGAATTAAATTAATTGACAGGAAGCCTTGATAAATGTATTAAAAACCTTAAAAAGGTAATTAAATAATACTTTGTTATTCGCATCATTTTTTTTGTGTTTTCGCTAAAAGTCATTTTGGACTTACATATGCATGAACTGATTCCTCTTTTAAAAAAAGATGTTATATATATGAAAGTTGCTGAGGTTGCCCGCAGAATTTCAGCAGATTATAAAGATTCAGAACTTGTTCTTGTGGGGATTTTAAAAGGTGCTTTTGTTTTCATGTCCGATCTTATGAGATGCCTTACAATTCCTGTTGAGGTTGATTTTATAGGTACTTCAAGTTATGGTTCCGATACCAATAGTTCCGGTAAGATAAATTTGACCAAACAACTTGATATTGATATAAAAAAGAAGAATGTCCTGATTATTGAAGATATAGTTGATACGGGAAGTACTTTAGTTTATCTTATTAACTATTTAAAATCTTTTGCTCCAAAGAGTATAAAAATTTGTGCTTTGCTGGATAAGCATGAACGCCGAAAAGCAGATATTAAAGTAGACTATTCATGCTATGTAATTGAAAGCGGATTTCTTGTTGGATACGGTCTTGATTACGCCGAAAAGTACAGAAATCTGCCAGATATTTACCAGCTCAAACTTTAAGCAGGGGGTATGCCATGATAGTTACCTGTAAGGGTTGCAGTACCAGTTTTAATTTGGAAGATGAACGAGTAAAAAAAACGGGATCAAAAGCCAGGTGTTCAATATGCAAAATTATTTTTATGGTATATCCACCTGTTGCCATAGAAGAACAGGATCTCCCGGAGAGTACCGAAAAACAAGAGTTAGGAGTACCTCCGGTAAAGGAAGAAAGCTTTTCTTTTTCTGATTCGGAAGTTAGTGAAGCTATAGAAGAAGAAGTAAAGCCCGAGGTTGAAGAAGTTGCGCAAAGTGATCAAGGAGATAAATTACCCGGGGAAGAAGAGCTTGACTTTACAGATTTAAGTATAAGCCTTGAGAAACAAGAAGTTGTTTCAACTGATGTTTCAGCTGACAGCAGCGATGAAAAACTTGAACTTTCTGATCCCGAAGACCTTAATATCTCAGAGTTTGATGAAGCCTTAGAAAAAGAAGAAGTAAAGCCAGAGGTTGAAGAAGTTGCGCAAAGCGATCAAGAGGATAAATTATCCGGGGAAGAAGAACTTGACTTTGCGGATTTAAACGAAAGCCTTGAAATGGGAGAAGTTGCTTCGACTGCTGATAGCAGAGAAAAGCCTGAAACTTCAGATTCCGAAGAAATAGATTTTTCTGAGCTTGAGAAAATGCTTGAAAACGGTGAAATCAGTTTTGACAATCTTCTGTCTGAAGATAATGATAATAAAAATGAATTAAAATTTAGTGACACAGAGGAGATTGATCTTTCTGAGATAGATGCAGCAATTGATAATTTCGAAGATTTGGATTTAGAGGAAATAGAAGATGATACAAAAGAATTAAAATTAGAATTTGAAAACGATCTGGACTCTCAGATTATAAAAAGTAACGGCGTGGAAGAACTGGATTTCTCCGATTTGGAAAGCATGCCTGATGTTGAAGAAACTTCAGATTCCACGGAAGATGACAATAAAACAGCCGACCTTACACTTAACTTAGATATAGAACCAGAGTCTGTTACACAAACGACTGAGGAAGAACCTGATGAGCTTGATTTTTCCGATTTGGAAAAAATGCTCGATAATGAAACAGGCACAGAGGAATCGGTTGTTAATCCTGCCGAAGATACTTCTGAATTGACTTTAGAAATGGATATGCCTTCAGATAGCAAGCAGAATCTTAATTTTGAAGATACAGTCGCTTTGGATGAGGATACCCTTGATTTTTCCGATCTGGAAAAAATGCTTGATAAAGAAACAATTACAGATGAGCCAGTCGAAGAACTTTCAGATGAGACACTCGAAGTATCTATAGAGACTGAAGAATCAGATAATCAGGAAGCTGATTATCTGGCAACAACTGTCGCTATAGATGATACGAGGCACGATTCGCAACCAGATAAAGCTGAGCCTGGAGATATACATAAGCATGTGGCAGAAGATACAGTTATCGTAGGAGCGAAAAAACCATCCGGGAAGGTGGCACCCCCTCCAATAAAAAAGAAGTCTTTAGGTAAGCTTTTATTGATTTTAACTCTCATTGTGGTTTTGCTTATGGGGGCTGCTGCATTTATTTTTTTTAAACCTTTTGGAATTGAGGTCCCTTACGTCAGTGAATATATTGAATCCAAAATTGATAAAAACGGTAATTTAAAAATAACACCTATACGTCCTTCTATTAAGGGAGATTTTGTTGATACAAAATCCGGAACTTTTTTTGTAGTTACAGGCAAAGTAAAAAATGATTATAGTCATCCAAGAAGTAACATTAAGGTGATAGGAGAAATCTTTACAAAGGGAAATCTTTACAAAGCCAAATCGGTTTATTGCGGCAATATTATATCCGAAGAAGATTTGTTGCAGATTGATCCGGCTATAATCCAAAGAAAGTTGCAAAACAGGCTTGGGGATAAGAAATCAAATATAAGTGTCAAGCCTGGAAGCATAATTCCATTTATGGTTATATTTGAAAATCCTTCATCCGATATAGATGAATTTAACGTAAATGTTGAAAGCTCAATTAAAGGATAAAAAAAAGAAATCGATTTCAGCTTGACTTAGGTAATGTGAGCTGGTAGAAGGCCATTTCAAATTAGGGCGATGTAGCTCAGTCGGTTAGAGCATACGGCTCATATCCGTAGTGTCCGGGGTTCAAATCCCTGCATCGCCACCATTTCATAATCCATCTATATCCAATATAGTCCAAAACCCGTTAGAAATAACGGGTTTTTTATTTTCATGTATAAAGTTCAAAATGACATTTATTCTAATTGTAACAAAGTCTCCGAATGCGGGTACCCTGAAAGTTAAAGTTATCTTTATTGACTGCAATCCGGGCAATATGCTATAAAAACTTGCTTAATTAGGAAAAAATGAAGATATTTCTCATTATATATAGCCACTTTCAAAACGTTTCAGTTTGGTCAAGCTCAAGGCGGGAGAAAATTTCAACCACAGGAATACATTTAGTATTTCGAGGATTGAAATTTGAGCCCAACGCAGAGATCGGCCAAAATGGGGCGTTTTGAAACTGGCTC
>JBDRRF010000074.1:0-45039 GCA_043825875.1 Pseudomonadota bacterium
TTTCGGTAACCGGTTGACCAAAACCGATGCAAGTGGTACTATCTCCTACACTTATGACGCCAACGATCGTCTGCTATCGGAAGCCGGGCCGACATCTATTGCCACCTACACTTATGATGATAACGGCAACACCCTTAGCAAAACCGAAGGTGTAGATACTACGCTTTACTCTTATGATTTTGAAAACAGATTGGTCGGTGTTAATAGCGCAGCCGGAGCAATTGCCTACGGGTATGACTCAGACGGTATCCGGGTAGCCAAATCTACCGGAACAGTCATCACCCGCTACCTGGTGGACAAGAACCGGGATTACGCCCAGGTGCTGGAGGAGACCGACAACAGCTCTTTGACAGTTAGTTATGTATATGGTGATGACCTGATCGCCCAAAACAGAGGCAGCAGTTATTACTATCTGTACGATGGGCAGATGTCCACACGGCAGCTTGTGGATAACAGTGAGGCAGTTCTCAATGAATACACGTACGATGCCTTTGGTATTATCCTTGGTCAGGCTGGAGTAGTAGCTAATAATTACATGTATACTGGTGAGCAGTACGATCCTAATGCCGGGTTCTACTACCTGAGGGCGAGGTATTATGATCAGGGGTCAGGGAGATTCGTGACTAGTGATCCGTGGGAGGGGCATGCCTTTGAGCCGGTGACGCTGCATAAGTACCTGTATGCGAATGCGAATCCGGTGATGTATATTGACCCTTCAGGTCAATATGGTATTTTAACATTATTTTTAAGTAGCCCAGGAGCTAGAATATTATTAGCTAAACTGGGAATCACGAGTGCATTAACAGCTACAACCTTAGGGATTATTGCTCACGAAGCAATTGTACGTGATATTGCTTATTATTTCGAACCGTTTGCAGATAAGTTGTCAATAAAAGGAGCAGGTCCAAATGCAGGATATGGTTTTGTAGATGTATACGTTCCACCAAATCAATTTTATGAAATAAAAGTTAGTGGCACCAGTGCTGTTGAACAAATAAACCGATATAGTACCAAAGCAGATTTACAGCCAGGGAAAAATTCTGGTATTAAGAGAACCATAACTGATGTTCCTATTTATATAAAAAAGTTCCCAATTGTAAGATTAATAGGTATAAAAGTTAGTTATTGGTATGAGGCGCCTGGGTTACTATGGTATGATGTAGGACTTACTCAAACAGGTAAAGCTTTAGTTACAACTTCGATGCTTTTTCCGATGATGCATACAATCAACAAAAATAAATTGGCCACTCAGGAAGCAATGGCGTATTCTTTAGCAATGTTTGGAGTATTTTAATAAAATTAGAAAGGAGTTCTTTTGTGAGTGAAACTAATATTATTATTAATAATTTGATTTCACATACATTTAAACAGTTTTTTAAGAAAGAGGGATATAAGAAGTCAGGTATTGATTTTATTAAAAAGGAAGATTCTATTATAAAGATAGTTAACTTTTGGCCTAGCCATTCAAGTTTTACAGTAAGCCTTGGCATATTTTTCCCTGCACTTAATAACTATATGATAACGAAACATATGGAAAATACCCCTAAACGTGTAGCAGATTGCCATATCCAACAACAAAACCTTGGTTTCCTATCAGATGCCAAGAAAGCAATATGGTGGGATTTATATGATAGAGCTAATGTAATAGATTTAGAAAAATTATCAAAAGAAGTTTTTGATCTTTTTACAAAGCATGGTCTTCCTTGGCTCAATGGGTGCAATAATTACGATCAAGCATTAGACTATTTGCTTGATAGGAAAGCTTACTCATTATTTCCACCATTTGCAATTCCAGCTTTATATTTGGTTTTAGGAAAAAGAAAAGACGCAATAAATAGCTTAAAAGCTATTTATAACGATTACGAAAAGGCTTACTCAGATGAAGAGCTAAAAGATTATAGAGGTGCTATGGAAAGTATAACTAAAGTTCATAATGAATTCGCAAATAAAAACAACTTGGAAATTCAATTCTTGAATAAGTTCAACAAATAGAGCTAAGCTATGGGATGGACAATATATTATACAACAACATTAGTAGAACAGCTTTCGCCTGATGAAGAAAAAACGATAAATACTATTATAAAAAAATGGAACAAGAAATTAGAAGACGGTTGTGAATATCTTTTTTTAGAAAAAAAAGATAACGGTAAAACTCTCGAAGGATTCAGTAAGGTGCAGCATAGTATTGAACCTGAGGAAGATTTTAAGAGGATTGTATCGGCACTCAAGGAGATAGAAAAAACAATACCGGTGGTCAAATTCAAAATAACAGACGATTATGGTTTTATTAACGAAATTGAATTAGGGTAGTATTAGGAGAATACAGGTCAAGTTTACGTTTGACTTTTGTAATATTTAGCCAAAGGTTAGCTGTAATGCCCTGAACCGGAGTGATAGGGGACGGGAGTGATAGGGGACGGGTATTGATATATTTATTGTGGACTGATGGGGGCTATTAGGGCCGCCTTGATTAGTGGTTTAGCCTTGGGGACTTGATTGCTGAGTTGTATTAACGATCCTATGGCACAACAGCCGCGTATACCTATGACAGCCTAAACCGCCTTACACTTCTTGAGAACCGAAAGTCCGGCGGTGTGCTGATATCGAGTTACTATTATACCCTGGGACCTGCCGGCAACCGTTTATCCGTTGTCGAACAAAGTGGAAGAACAGTCAATTACACCTATGACGCACTCTACCGCCTGACCCAGGAAGCCATTACAGATCCGGCATTAGGCAATGAGACAATCGGCTATACCTATGATGCATTCGGTAACCGGTTGACCAAAACCGATTCTGATGGTACGATCTCCTATACTTATGATGCCAACGATCGTATGCTATCGGAAGCCGGGCCAACATCTATTGCCACCTATACTTATGATGATAACGGCAACACCCTTAGCAAGACCGAAGGCGTTGGTACTACGCTTTACTCTTATGATTTTGAAAACAGATTGGTCGGTGTTAACACCGCAGCCGGGGCAACCGCCTACGGGTATGACTCAGATGGTATCCGGGTAGCAAAATCTACCGGCACCGTCATCACCCGCTATCTGGTAGACAAGAACCGGGATTACGCCCAGGTTCTGGAAGAAACCGACAACAGCTCTTTGACAGTCAGTTATGTATATGGAGACGACTTAATCTCCCAAAACAGAGGCAGCAGCTATTACTATCTCTACGATGGGCAGATGTCTACAAGACAGCTTGTGGATAACAGTGAGGCTGTTCTCAATGAATATACGTACGATGCCTTTGGTATTATCCTTGGTCAGGCTGGAGTAGTTGCTAACAACTACATGTATACGGGGGAGCAGTTTGATCCGAATGCCGGGTTCTACTATCTCAGGGCGAGGTATTATAATCAGGGGGTTGGGAGGTTTGTTACTGTCGATCCATGGAAAGGTAATATCCATGAGCCTGTGTCATTGCATAAGTACCTCTATGCGAATGCTGATCCTGTAAACAACGTTGATTATAGTGGGAAATTTACTTTAGCTACAGTGATGTCCTCAACGGTTATTCGTGGAATTCTAATCAATTTTGCAACTTCAGCGGTGATTGGAGGGATAGACGCAGCATTGCGCGATGAGCCTATTCTATCTGCTGCTTTTGAATCTGGTCTTGTTGGTGCCATTCTTGGCCCTATAGGAGTAATAAAATATCTTCGTCCTGTTCTAGTTGTAGGTGGATTAGGTGTGGGGCTATTAGGTGTTGTTGATGCAGTTGATGAAGGGAATCCTGAACTGGCTGTATTTCGGAGTTTACTCGTGCTAAATGGCGCTCGCTCATTCATTAAATCACTTGGTCCAGGAGGCAGGCTTGGCAAAAGACCTGTTCGAGCACAGAATAGAGCGATTGCAGATGAGTTGAAAGCTCGTGGTTGGGAAATTAAGAACGGCGGGGGTTATGGTCCAGAAGAGTATTTGGCAGGGCCCGGAGGCGCTCGTAAAGGTAGCAATTATGTTGATATCACCGCAACAAAGAATGGTAAAACAATTAGGATTCAAACTGTTACGACTACGGATGGTGTTAATCCAACACTTCAAGAGGCAGCGGCCGCTGCAATGATAAGACAAAAAACACCACCGGGTGACCATTTGATTTTAATACCTAAACAAAATTGGAGTTTTTGAAATGTCAAAGCTTTGTAACTTTTTTGCAACAAAAAACGACCTGATTCCAAGAATTAAAGATGTGGAAACATCAATTGATGTTCATTATTTTTTATGTGGTCAATTTGATACCAAAAAGGTCATTGAATATGCTTCTTTGCTTAACATTAGAGATATTGGGATATCAACTTTAGGAAAGGCAATATTAAGTGATATGTATCTTGTCCTTCCAAAAAGAAAGAATGTTAAACTGCAAAAAGTGTATTTAAAAAAAGGAGGAGTACAATATGCGATTGATCAAGGCGCTAATCCTAAATCAATCATTATTTGTATCGGCGGAATATTTAAAAATCAATGTCTTATTTCATCATCAATCGGTACAATAGGAACATTAAAGATTTCGAATGATCTCTTCCAAAAATATTCGAAATTGTTAACAAAGGGATTTACTAAAGTAAAAAGTTATTATGTCGGACAAGAGGCTATGCAAATGCTTGAGGCAGGCTACCGCCTTATAACAATAGGCATAGATTCTCCCAAGGAATACGATTTAGCACTGTAATTTTTTAGGGGGGCCAAGAAAGTAACAGTTTAGTCCCCGTTTTTTACACGATTATCGAGACATCAGCTTGAATTGTTAAACAGGGGGTATTGGGGGACATTCTATACTCCCTATGTCAAGCGAAAACGTGTAAAATATAATTCAAATATAATCAGTTATTTATATTCTTAGCTAAATTGAGAAAACAGTTCTATCGTTGCACTTCCGGTAATGTGCATTTTACTTCCGGCGGTTCTCTCATGCGGCGAATTCCTTATCTAATCGTTACGTTTATCCGGCATCCCAGCTATTAGCTGACCACCACATCATTCCTTATCCAGATTAAAGAATTCAGAGAGAAGCCCTTTATTGTCACTCCCGGAGTTGTTTCACTCCAACGTACTAAAACGGGCTTTCTCGCCGAAAATGCTCAAAGTAGTATTTGCTTTGATGTAATTAAATTTTAAGCTGTTTGATGCTAATCAAAATCCGTAGTTAAACGGCTTGCATCAAACGGTTCATTCTTTTTAAGCATAGCCCATGCAATCACTAATAACTTTGCAGCCAATTTTACCCGCATTTTTGTTCGGATACCCCGTTCCTTTTGACGGCCTTCCAACATGTTATAAAAAAGTTGCCGAAAATTATCATTGACATTGGAAGCAATCAATCCGGCTTGGTATAGTCCGTATCGCAGATCGGAATTCCCCGGTCAATGCCTATGATGCCGAAGGCAACCGCATCTCCACCACTGACCAGGCCGGAAAAACAACAACATTAGAGTATGATGCTGTCAATCGTCTGGTGCGCACGATCTATGCAGACAGCAGCGCAACTCAAATGGAATACAATAGTGCCGGTCAGCTCAAGGTTTCAGTAGATGCCCTGGGCAACCGTACAACGTTCGCCTATGACGCAGCCGGTCGCAGACTTTCGGTTACCGATGCTTTGGGCCGGGGCAACTTGCCTCTGCAATGGGTGTAAGCCGCAGATCAGTAAATGAGCTTTGTACCGGCAAAAGATCTATCACCGTTGACACTGCATTAATGCTGGCAAAAGTATTCGGCAATACACCAAATTTTGGGCTTAATTTACAGCAACGCAATGATATATGGACAGCATTACACTCACCAAAGCGTATGGAAAAAATTGAGAGTGTTAAACCGATTCGTGAAGCGATGGCTTGAGTTTGATAATTATATGACAGGCCAACCGTAGTATATAACGTCCTTGACAAACTGGACTTATTAATCTTTTATTTTTCTACGTATCAATGTTTTTGCAACAGCATATCAGAAGCATCCAGCCTTGCTCGCCTCGGCATATTTATTATCCTTTAATAATTTATAGAACGCTCGCAATATGTCCAATTAGTCAAGGACCCAAACCTTCCCCCAACGCAGAGATCGGCCAAAATGGGGCGTTTTGAAACTGGCTCAAGCCTTTATCAATTGTTCATTGCAACGGCCAGATGATGTCATGAGACAAAAAGCATTTCTATCCTTTTCGCTTCCGATAATTGCCATAAGATCATTAGGCTTTAAAATAAAGTCAACACCAGGATTTGGCTTTAGCTGCCCATCCCTGAGAACACCTACCAACGAAGCACCTGATTTTTTGCGAATTTCACTCTCACCTATCGATTTATAGGCAATCGGGCTTTCCGGAACTAAACTCACCCATTGCAAATCAAATTGTTGTTCAGCGCCTCGGAGTTGGGATAGTACCCGATAATCGTTATCTTTGTTATACAAATGTGCATAAAGTTCCTGTCGAATGGTATCGGTATGTCGTTGGACTTCGGTAACCGGAACCCGGAGGCGAAGAAGGGATTGACGGGTCATTTCAAGGCTTGCTTCGAACTCTGGGAATACAACCTCGGAAACACCCAAGTCCTTCAATAAATCGAAAGAATCCTGGCTTGATGTTCTCGCTACTATTTCAAGTTTGTTATTCAAACGCTTTGCCCGCGCTACTACCAATCTTGTTGAAAAAATTGAGGGAACTGTCAAAATCAGAAGTGAAGCATCTTTTATTCTGGCAGCATCAAGAACGGTTTCCTGGCTGGCATCGCCATAAACGACCGCCATGTCGGCATTCTTGGCTTGTTCGAACCGCAGGTGATCAAGCTCAATGATTACAAATTGTATGTCTAAACGCTTCATGACCTGCGCTATTTGAAAGCCTACACGCCCGCCGCCGGCTATAACTACATGGTTGCCAAAGCCAGTATTGGGTATGTTAGATGACTCAAGCGCTTCATGCCGAAACCAGCGCTTCTTTAATGCGTATATCCGTGTAGTCTGGCCCGAAATGAGTGGTGTTAGTACCATAGTCAGGATTGCGGAGGTCAATACCAAAGAGTAAAGATCGCTTCCAATAGAGTTCGTTGACAATCCCACATTTGCCAGAACAAAGGAGAACTCACCAATTTGAAACAGGCCCAGTCCAACAGCCAGGGGTATTACATATTTATATTTGAATATTCGAGCTATGAAAGCAAAGATAAATCCTTTGCAAATTCCTACGGCCAGCACTAATAAAAGAACCTGCCAGATATGATCAAAAAGAAATATTGGATCTAAAAGCATTCCAACCGATGTAAAAAACAACAATCCAAAAAGATCGCGAAGCGGAATAATATCACTTAGGGCTTGGTGGCCGTAGTCCGACTCGCTTAAAACCATACCAGCAACAAAAGCACCAAAGGCAAAAGAAAGCCCCACCATATGCGTAAAATAACCCACGCCCAACCCAATGGCGGTGGTTGCGAGTAAAAAAAGTTCTCTTGAACCTAACCTGGCGATATGTGTCATTAGGTATGGCAACAACTTTGTGCCAAGCAATATCATCCCTGCAATGAAAGCTGCTGCTTTAATTACTGCTAAACCTATGGCAGACAATCCAACCGCAGGATTGTTCAGCTGAGGAAGTATTATCATCATCGGAATCACAGCCAAATCCTGTACTATTAGCATCCCAATCATCACTTTGCTGGAAAGGGTCCCCAGCCAGCCTTGGTTCATCAGTGTTTTGAGAAGCACCATGGTACTCGAAAGAGAGATAAGGGCACCAAGCCAGAGAGACGGCTTCCAATCCCAGCCCATCAAGTGCCCGATACCAAAACCGAGACCTACTGTAAGGATAATTTGGATCGGGGTTCCTATAAGAGCCACTTTTTTAACTGGCTTTAGATCCTTAAGAGAAAACTCCAGCCCGAGTGCGAAAAGAAGAAGTGCAATGCCGATCTCGGCAAGCAATTTAATTTCGGGAATATTTGATATCAGCCCTCCTGTATGTGGTCCTAAAATAATGCCTGCAACGATATAGCCTAAAATTAATGGTTGCTTAAGTCGTTGCATTACCAGGCCACATAAAAATGCAGCAACAATAATAAGGATGATATCAGTAGCAATGCCCATTAATTTGATCCTATCAATATTTGAAGTTGATTTACGAGAGTTTGCTTAGACTATCTTATCGGTATTTAGTAATTAATACCAGCAAATGGTGTTTTCATGCCTTATATAATCTCATGCTCGGCAAGAAAAATCAACCGGTTCTGATAGTTATTGGTTTTATAAAACTCGAAAGGAATTGAAAAGAATGCTGGGGGAAGTATTTTTACCTAAAAGGTGCAAGAGGCAAAAACAGAAACCACTTGTTTGGGCTAAAGTAAATCAAACATCCTGCCCCATAGATATTTTGTCCGGGCGCAATACACCCGGACAAAATATTATTACTATCTGATTCTATTTTGCGTTATTACATGCCTGTTTGATCGATCTTTTCACAAGCACTCTTACCAGTTTGCGCTTGTACCATGCTGATATATTAAAATGAGGCATGGGACGGACTTTTTCATAGGCTGCATCGGCAGCTTTTTCTATAAGTTCGTCTGTAACAGTGTTGCCTGCAAGAACTTTTTCAGCTTCCATAAGCCTTAACGGCCCTGATCCTACAGCAGTTACAGCGATTCTTGCGTTTTTGCACTTACCACCTGAAACAGTGATACATGCAGCAACTCCTGCAACAGGATAATCTATTGCTGCACGTTGTGCCATCTTCAGGTAGGCGCTTCCTGTACCTTTGGGAGGTGTAGGTACAAAGATATCTTTTACAAAATCCGTTGGCTTAAGAATGTTTACTTTCTTACTTTTGCCGGTATAAAAATCTTCGATTTTTATAATCTTCTCTTTGCCGGTACTGCCTACTATTGTTACTTTTGCGTCCAAAACAATTAAAGCAGGGGGGGTGTCTGCCTGAAAAAGGGCAAGACATTCTTTGGAGCCTTTTGCGACAAAGCATCTGTCGCCTTCAAGCTTGAAGCATAAATGAGGCCGGCCTTTACGCCATTCATGCGACTGATTATAATACATGCACATAGATTCAATGCTGATATTTCCGCCTATTGTGCCCATGTTTCTTAACTGGGGGCTTGCCACTCTTCCGGCTGCCTGGGCAAGAGCCGTAAACTTTTCTTTCACAGGCTTTGATTTTGAAATATCATCAAGAGTAACAAGAGAGCCTAATATAAGTCCTTTTTTCTCGCCAAAATCTATTCTTTTCAGATCCTCAATTTTTGCTACATTTATAACAAATTTAGGGGTTACGATTCTTTGTTTCATCTTCGGCAAAATATCGGTTCCCCCGGCAACTATGATGGCCTCTTTATTTTTTTTAAGAAGAGAGGTTATATCTTTAACATTTTTTGCTTCAAGGTATTCAAATTTAGGTAGCCTCATTATTCTTTACCTCCTTTCTTTTCAAGGGCCCTTAAAATTCGTTCCGGGGTAATGGGAAGTTCTTTTATTCTGGCACCGGTAGCATAATATATTGCATTAGCTATAGCGGGAATTGTGGGGATATTTGCACCTTCACTTGCTTCCTTGGCTCCGAATGGTCCTTCCGTATCCATAGATTCCACAATGATGGATTGCACATCAGGCATATCTTCTGCTGTCGGGATCTTGTAATCCAAAAATGAATTAGTCATAGACCATCCCTTTTCCGTCCTATAGTCTTCACACGTTGCCTGACCAAAGGTCATGGAAACACAGCCTTCAATTTGTCCTTCAACCGCCATTCGATTTATGGCAAAACCGCAGTCATGAGCAGCAGCAATTTTTGGTACTTTCACAACACCTGTTTCTTCATCCACTTCCACTTCTGCAGCATGGCAACCAAAACTCCAGGTACAAGCCAAACTGACTTTGCCTTCCGCAAATCCGCTTACATCTCCTGTATCAACAGGCGGGTTATAATAGCCTACAGTAGATAGAGGTATTCTTTTTACTTTTAGACGAGTCTGAACAGCTTGTTTTATAGTTAAACCTTTTTCCGGGTTACCCTTGATATATATCCTTCCGTCTCTTGCCTCAAGATCCTCTTTGTTTGCTTCAAGCGCTTCTGCTGCGGTTTCTATAAGTTCTTCCTTGATTTTGTTTGCAGCCATTTTGGCGGCGTTTCCGGCACACACTATAAGCCTGCTGCCGTAAGTCCCAAGATCCATAGGTGTTGTTGCCGTATCTGCGGCAATGACTTTAATCGGATCAATACTGGCCAGTCCGATTTCTTCTGCTGCAATCATAGCCAGAGCCGTTTCTGAACCCTGGCCTAAGTCGGTTGAACCGCTGTAAAGCAGAAAAGAGCCGTCTTCTTCAGCAGTCATGTTCACACCTGAATGTGAAGGAGGGTTGGTAAAGAAATAAGAGAATCCGGGTCCTGATGCAAAGAAGTTGGAAGCAAGCCCCACACCCCTTCCTCTGGGAAGCTTTTTCCAATTTTCTTTCCAGCCGATACCTTTGGAAGCCGTGTCCAAAGATTCAACATGGCCGCAGCTTCTTATTTTAAATTTATTAACGGTTGTATCTCCGGCTTTAAGGGCATTAATCTTTCGTATTTCTATGGGATCCACATTAAGTTTTTCCGCTATTATATCCATCATTGTTTCTATAACGAAACGGGGCTGAATTCCGCCATGGCCTCTTTGTGCTCCGCAGTAAGGCTTGTTTGTATATATCCTTCGTGCGTCACACTTGAAATTATTCAGTCTGTAAGGCCCGTGTTGAAAGACTGCCATAGCAAAAATGGATATCATGGAAACACCCTGATAAGCTCCTCCATCGCAAAGGATCTTGGAGTCAAAGCCCATTATGCGGCCATCTTTTTTAACTCCTATTTTTTGTTCTATCATAGCTGCATGGCGTCTTGTACAAGTAGAAATATCTTCTTCTCTGGTATAAGAAATCGTTACAGGCTTGCCGGTAATTTTGGAAAGCAGGGCTGATACCGGAAAAAGACTATGAACATCGCCCTTTCCTCCGAATCCTCCACCAACATGGGGTTTTATTATCCTGACCTTGTTTACCGGTATTCCTATAGTTTCCGCAATGCATACCTTGTCATAAAACGGTGTTTGAGTACTAGGCCATATTGTTACATCTCCCGAGGCATAATATTCGGCGGTAACTGCATGCGGTTCTATATAGGAGTGATATGTTTGCTGGGTTTCATACTTGTCTTCCAGTATAAAATCAGATTCTGCAAAAGCCTTATCTACATCTCCGTGATGAAATGCTGTCATTGTTGAGATATTTCCGGGAAAATATTCATGAATCTGTATAGCATCCGGTTTCATTGCTTCATAGATATCAAAAAGAGCCGGAAGCTCTTCGTAGTCAACTTTTATTAGCTCCAGTGCTTCCATTGCCGTATCTTCGTCTACCGCAGCAACAGCAGCTACCTCATCACCGATAAAACGCACCTTTTGCTTAGCAAGAGAAAACTTGTCTCTGATAATCTCGGGCAAAGGTTCAACTCTCATAATACCATGTGGAACATCGGTTATATCTTTTCCTGTAACAACTGCCCTGACTCCCTTAAGCTTGAGCGCCTTTGATGTATCTATATTAAGAATTTTGGCATGGGGTAAAGGACTCCTTAAGATTTTTCCGATAAGCATTCCGGGAAGAATAAAGTCACCGGCAAATTTAGCAGAGCCGGTAGCCTTAATTGCGCTATCTGTTCTGACTTGTCTTTTTCCTATTATCGAGTATTTTTCCATTTTGCTCTCCTTTATTTACTTTGCTGTAACCTCAATGGCTTCTATAATCTTGGTGTATCCGGTGCAACGGCATAAATTACCTGAAATACCCCTTTTTATTTCAGCTCTGGTGGGCTTCGGGTTTTCATCAAGCATTGCCTTGGCGGACAATATCATTCCAGGGGTACAGTAACCACATTGGATAGCACCGTAATCCACAAAATTTTGCTGCAATGGATTAAGTTTGCCTTCCTTTGCTAATCCTTCGATAGTAGTGATTTCTTTTCCGTGAGCAGCAGCAGCAAGAGTAAGACAGGCAAGAACCGACTTTCCGTCCATAATAACCGTGCAGGCTCCGCAGGCTCCCAGATCGCAGCCTTCTTTTGATCCGGTCAGACCGAGATTTTCCCTTAAAACCTCAAGTAAAGTTCTGTGAGGATCAACAGCTGTCTCATAAGATTCCCCATTTACCTTTAACTCAATAACTTGTTTCATTACAGGTCTCCTTTTTTATTTTAAAGAATATCTAATAGATATAATTCAATTTATTATTATTGCTTTATTAAGAACAATCGTTTTGCAATGTAATTCTGTTGCTTAAATCGTGCCAATATTTTTATATATATAATATCAATTAATTAAGTCCATAATAATAGAATAATTCGATAGAATAAAAAGTAATTAATCTGTATTTAGAAATTTAGTTTCTATATTTAGAAATTTAGTGTACGTTATTCAAAATACAGTAGTTTTATATAGAAAACTTTTTAAAACATTAAACACAGAACAAGCGAGCATGAAATGAACATAAACGAAAAAGACTTTTTTCATCAGGTTACTATTCGCATATGCGGAAGTCTTGAAATAGATCGAGCTTTAATGCATTCTTTTCAGTATCTAAAAGATTTTATCCCCCTGGATGAAATGTGGCTGGCTTTACTTGATAAAGACGTAGGAGGGTTGAGAGCCATAGCCATTGCTGATCATTCAGGTGTAAAAAAAATGGATGCCATCATTCCAATCCCCAAGGTTGTCAGAAACAGGCTTGACAAACAGGATTTCACACCCAAAAAAGTTATTAAAATTAATAAGATGGAACTAATTAATTTATCAAACTTTTTAGGTTATCCTGATTCATCACTTATGATTTTACCTTTATTAACAGATGGAGTCAAGACGGGATCTTTGGTTATGAGAGCGGCGGGAAAAGAAATATATTCAGATTCGCATGCTGAACTGCTTACTTTGCTTCATGACCCTTTTGCAGTTGCATTATCCAATGCGCTAAGACATGAAGATGTTCTCAAATTAAAGGATATGCTGGCTGATGAAAACCAATATCTTATCAGTGAACTGCGGCAATTATCCGGCGAAGAAATTGTTGGAGCGGAATCAGGTCTGAAAAATGTCATGGATATGGTTCATCAGGTCGCTCCAAGAGATAACCCTGTACTGCTTTTGGGGGAAACCGGTGTAGGAAAGGAAGTTATAGCCAATGCCATCCATTATTCTTCACCCCGAAAAGGCGGCCCGTTTATAAAAGTTAATAGTGGTGCTATTCCTGAAGGACTTATCGACAGTGAACTTTTCGGGCATGAAAAAGGTGCATTTACAGGCGCTATTAATCAAAAACGGGGACGGTTTGAACGTGCACACGGAGGGACAATCTTTTTAGATGAGATAGGCGATTTGCCTATTCAGGCACAAAGCAGATTGTTACGGGTTATTCAGCAAAAAGAGCTGGAACGTGTAGGAGGAGCTAAAACTATCCAGGTTGATACCCGCATTATAGCTGCTACTCACCGTAACCTGGAACACATGGTTGCAAAGAATAGATTCAGGGAAGATTTATGGTATAGACTGAGCATATTTCCGATTATAATTCCCCCTTTAAGGCAGCGAAAATCCGATATTCCCGAGCTTGTTGAACATTTCCTGAAACGCAAATCAAGAGAATTAAATTTGCGCGGTATTCCCCCAATAGCACCCGGTGCTGTTGAGCGGCTTATGGATTATCCATGGAAGGGTAATGTGCGGGAACTGGAAAATATGGTGGAAAGGGCACTGATACAATATAGCGGCGGTTTACTGAATTTCGGCCATTCCATTTTTTCCCAGGTTGAGGAGACACAAGAGCTTTCCAGCTCAGATGGCAGAATGCTCACGCTAAGCGAAATCAATGCCCGTCATATTCAAAAAGTGCTGGAAGTAACAAAAGGGAAAATTAACGGGCCCGGAGGAACAGCAGATATTCTTGGCATACACCCCAGTACATTAAGATGTAAAATGGACAAGCTTGGAATTAAATACGGAAAAAACAGCAGGTTCGGGGCTTCAAAAGCCCTATAGCATTTATATGCCAGGCTGCCTGGCGAAGTATTAACAGATTTATAGCAATTGCCATAAATCTGTTCGGTTTGGGTATAGCTCGGTTACTTCAATTGGGTATCAACCGATTTATTCAGCAATTTCTGAGCTTCTACAAGTAATTTATATTTTGACAAAATTTTATCCATATTTTTTGACAAAACCGCCTTCAATAAATCTCCCTCTATTTCAGCAACCTCAAGTCTTTCATAATAATCCATCATCTCTTTGAGGTGGGCTATTACTATCTTGCCTGTTAAAATCGGGTGATTGTTTGTTACATTTGCGTCCTCAAATCTTGTCCCATGTTCCAACTCAACTTCCAAACCTTTTATAAAAGCCTCAAGGGGTATGTTCATTTTCTGGGTATTCACCATATTGAGTATCGTGGCCGCCTCTTTTTCAGAAATATTTGAATCCTTGATATCAGTCCAGTCACGAATTCCCATTTCCTTACAAACCCGCTTTACTTCATCAACAGTTATATAATCCGGTAAATTCATAATATTTTCCTTTCATGGTTGATAATAAGTTCTCTTCATCAGCCAAAGATTGTAGAAGAAATTATTATCACATTTTGAATTGTGAGTTAAACTTCTGAAATTCGGCCCTTATTTTCTTATCCGATTTCATTTGCTCCCTTATAGCAGAAACACTTTTGCTGATTGAGGAGTAGCTGACTCCAAAAACTCTTCCTATTTCTTCATTTTTATATAAACCCGTTTCCCAACATAAATTTATTAGTAAATCACTTTTGTTTCTCCTCACCGGTTAGCAATTGGCGGGTCATAGCGCCTTCTTTGAAATATATAATGCCGTAAAGCTAAAACCAATTATGAAAATACCGCCTTGAACGCTGTGAACGTTTTGTCCATCCCGGCGGAAAAAGATGTGTATTCAAACCCAAAGCGCTGTGTCATTTTCTCTCCGCTGCACAAATCGTCTTCGTCCAGCGGAAACGGCAGAGGGATATTTTCAGCTATGACCTGTGATACCGTCACCGGCTGTTTTGGAAACGGTGCCCCGTAGCAGCGCTCCAGCTCGGAAAGCAGAGAAGTATATGTCACCTCCTCCACACCTGCCAGATTGAACTCCTCGTTATATGCCTTATTGTTTCCCACAAACAGCTCAAGAGCGCGAGCGAGGTCCAAAACATATACCATACTGAACTTTGCACTTGCGTCCGTAAGCTCAGGCACAAAGAGGCCCTTTAGTATCTGCTGTATGAAATACGACTCCCGAGGAACGTAATTATACGGTCCGTATATGAAGGTCGGGCGCACTATCGTATATGGTATTCCCATGGAAGCACATGCGTCTTTCAACTCATGTTCCAGTTTTATTTTGTAGGATATATATTCTGATATTGGGTCTGTTCCTTCCTCTTCTACCAAGGGGGAGCTCTCTTTTTTCACACCTGTTGTCACGTACACACTGCTAGTACTTATGAATATATACTGCCCTGTCCTGCTGAGCAGCAAATTGATGATCGCGCTTATTTCTCCGGGAATATAGCCGCAGAAATCTATAACCGCATCAAATTTTATATCGGGCAGTATTTTGGAGAGCTTTTCCACATCATGCCTGTCGCATTTATACTCACATACGCCGGGCAGATTAAGAGTATATGTGCCTCGGTTCACCACATGCAGCGCGATCTTGTCACCTTTTGAAATGTTTATGCAAAAAACTCTGCCGGCAAAATAACTGCCGCCGATAACAAGTACATTTTTCTTCATAGTATACCTCTTGTTTATAATGGGGTG
Organism: Pseudomonadota bacterium; assembly: GCA_043825875.1. Lineage (GTDB taxonomy): Bacteria > Desulfobacterota > Desulfobacteria > Desulfobacterales > RPRI01 > RPRI01. The sequence goes on from JBDRRF010000074.1 coordinate 15,838, forward strand.
GAAGCTATCAAAGGAAGCTGTTCTTTATGGATAATATTTTTAATTCGATATTTTAACAATAATTATAACCAAAGGCAAGGGTAACAATTTGATGAGTATAATTCTCCTGTCCCTTTTATTTTATATCAACACTAATAACTTGCCGTCTATTAAAATATCTGAAATACACCAACGAATCTCCAATATTTTGTATTATTGCGACAAAAACTGTGCAAGGGATGCTGTGTTCGGAACCTGTGTTGAAATTGTATTGCAAGAAGCGATTTTTAGTAAATTCAAACTATATTAATAAGATATACACCACATACTAATACAACGTATAAAGGGTAACAGTAATAAAATTTGGATTGATCAATAGATGGCACAAAATTCGCTTCAAAAGTAAGTAAGGGCAAATATGCAAGTGAGTTTTAATAATGCAAGGAGGTCATGTTTATGCATGCAAATATCAGCATCGGAGACAAGGTCAGAATCTACAATAAGGAGGATTTTAAAGGCTTGATGCCCGGATTTTATGAGATGTACGTTATAGATGAAGATTCAAATAGTTTTGCTGTAGATTCATTTGAAAAATTGTGGTTTTGTCGCCATAGCGGAAAATCGTATGCCGGCAATGCTACAGTTATTAAAAAGTTGTTAGTATAATTCTTATCAATTACCGGACATTTTTTGCTCGATTGCCTCCAGTGTCTCGAAACCATAGCTTTTAGCTGTGTTTATTAATATTTCGAGAGGAAGATTTATATTCTTAGCCGCTGCTTCAAGGGTATCTTTCAGGCAAAGCGCAAGCGTTGCCTCGGAATAGGTAAGCAGCTCACTTTTAAGATAGTTGTCGATTGAAGCGAAACTTCCCATTTTGTTGTCTGTTGCAGTGAGCGGACGTCCAAGCGAAAACAATTTCGGATATTTTCCGGACGCATCTATGGCCCATTTTAAGTGATACTTCATGATCTTATCAACAAGTTCACGAGCCTTGGATGTTACAGGAGGAAGCTGGTTTTTAATAGCTTCATATTCTTCAGGAAAGGTTATTTCCATCATTCGCGCGTATTTTATCGTCACCAGGTTTATTTGACTTTCTTTCGCGACTTTCAGATCATTTAAGTAGCTGGCTAGTGTATCCATGCCCCATGTATCGGCCTGTGCCTTTCGCATTACAATAAAGGTCGGTTTGTTATCCTGACAAGAGGCCCGTTCATCGGCATTTTGGACTTTTGTAAACATTTCCCATTCAATCTCAAGTATAATTTTTATTAATTCCTCGCGTTCCATATAAAAGACTCCTTTCTAATCAGCCCAGGGTACCATCATCTGGAGATTCTCATCTTGTATTTTCTGCTGAATTTGGGGCCCGTGGTCTAAAAGGAAATCCGATGGTGAATCGGTAAGTCCCATATCCTTCAGTTGGTTTATTATCAAGCCGCAAAGAGTTTCAATACTGCGAATATTTTCTTCAAATGAGCCTGAAGTTGCAAGAGCGGCAAGTAAATTGTAGCTTTGTTCTCCTAATACCGGCAAAGCCTTAAGACCTTTGTGCATCCATTTGTAAAAGGGTTTATACCTGTTGTTCATTAAGTATATCATGGAGGTAGCTGTGTCGGTAAACTCGGCAACAGCCATTTGAGCTGCGACAAATTCGCTTCTTTTGATACTGCGGTCATAATTATACTGGCCGGACTGCGCCATCTTCATGCAGCGCGCAGCCATCATTTTCAGCCTCTGATCCTCAGGATATCCGGCAAGCAATGCATTTCGAAACTTTGTGAACTCTTTCAACGGGTCGCAAAAAACCTCCCCGTTTGTGACAATTGAAAGGTTTACCTCCGGGAGAAGGCGCCATTCACGAATTGTTTCCGGCGGATGATCCATTCCGATAAATCTTGTATAAAATCCCGGAATCGTAAATACGCCCTCGCGCCCTTCACCATATTGGCTGGTATTTACCCCCTCATACCCCAAAAATTGCTTGGGTATTTTTGATACCGCCTCCTGAAGCTTTTCACCAAATTCCCCGAAATCGGCAGGTGTCAGCCAGATCATGACACGCGGCCCGAAATCATGATCCTGCGATATTTCATCATCAAAACCATAGCATTCCGAGCCTTCACCCACAAGACCGAATGCCATCTTCAAAATACGATCCCCGAAAACTTTTTCAATTGCGGGTCTGTATATTTGATCATAATACCTGCGGCAAAGTTCAAGTCCTTTCATAATATCATGCGGTCCCTGTTATCTTGTTTATTCCAGTACTTTAATATTCTGCTTTGTAAATTCGCATTTTTGTTCGCTTCCCATTTCTTCATACAATGGCAAAGCTTTTTTGAAATACTCCAGCGCCTCTTTTATTTCTCCCTTCATGGCATGTATATAGGCAATATTTGTGAATTGATCCGCAATTCCTTCTTTATGTCCGATTTCCTCAAAAAGGGGCAATGCCTTATGATATTCTTCGAGAGACAGGTTATACTCCTCCATGTTTCTATAAACCGACCCGATATTTCCCAGTTGCAAGGCTGCATAAAGTTTTTCGCCAAGCTCTTTGAATAAAAGAAAGGCTTTATGAAAATTATCAAGAGCCATATCATAGTCTTGTTTTCTCGCATGATTTAAGCCATCATTTGAATAAAGTTTTGCTTTTTCAAGCTTTTCAAGTTTATCCATTGCATATCTCCATTGGTTACATCGGATATAACAATACCGGAACGGGCAAAATACAGCCTTGCCCTATCCCCCAGGATATTTATACACTTTAACTACAAACTGACATTTGGCAAGAATAAAACATAGTAATGTCAGAAACAAATGAAATAATTTTGAATTGATTATAAAGAAGTAATCATCTATGTTTGGAATTATGCAATTTATGCAAGGAAATCATAAGGGAAACAACAATGATTAAATCAAAAATAAAAATAAGAACCAAACATATGCCCGCAGGTATAAAGATTCTTTATGAGGATCGGGACATAGTAGTGATTGATAAGAGTGCAGGGCTGTTAAGTGTTAAAGCGAATTACGAAGCGGAAAATACTGCTCATCATTTGCTTACAAATTATGTAAGAAAAGGTAACCCAAAGGCAAGAATCAATCTGTTTGTTGTTCACCGCCTGGATCGTGATACTTCCGGAGTGTTGATTTTTGCTAAAAGTTTGGAGATTCGTGAGAAATTTGCAGCACAATGGAAAAACGTAGAAAAAAAATACATAGCTTTAGTCTATGGTAATTTAACAGAAAAAAGCGGCATTATAGAGTCTTATCTTGCTGAAGGCGATGAATATAAAATGCGGTCTGTTAGTAATCCACAAGAGGGAAAGCTTGCCAGAACTAAATATAAGGTAATAAAAGAGTCTAAAAATTATAGCCTCTTGGAAATTGATCTTTTGACCGGTAAAAAAAATCAAATCCGTGCTCACTTGTCCGAAAAAGGACATCCAATTGTCGGTGATGTAAAATATAGAAAGAATCCTACAAAGGGTCGTTTAGCTTTACATGCATTTTCGATTAGCTTTAAACACCCGTTTAACGATGAAGAAATGATGTTTGAAACAAAAATTCCGGAATATTTTTTGACTTATTTTAAGCTGTAAGGACAATGTCAGGGATTATCTATGCCTGGAGTTTAAGAAATCAATAGTACCAATCTTATCAATGCTTTCCGGCTGCCAGCTTGGCCGGTCGTCCTTGTCGATAAGGCGGGCCCGTATGCCTTCTATATAATCGGGATGAGATAAAATGAAACTTGCCGCCTTGAGGTCCGTCTTGTATACATTTTCTAACGGCCGTCCTTTATTTAGATGAAGAAGTTGCAGGGTTATTGTAGGGGCTGTGGGGGAGCGTTCGGAAAGCCTTTGAAAAACCTCCTCGCAAAGATCATTAAATAGACTACATGCCCTCAAATCTTCAAGCATTTGTACTATTGATATTTTACCGTCAAAATAAGTTTTTACCCAGGCGTCCATTTCGGGGTTTTGAGGGATGTCTTTATTTAATAATGGGTCAAGAAGTGAAATGATCTGATCTAAAGCCCCGGGCTTATTCAGAGATAGTTCTGTAGACAGGTTTTTCAATAATTGGGGAACCAGGGATAAATTTTGGGTATTAAGCAGATGTGTGGCAAAACCTACTCGTACACATTCTGCGCCGGTCATTTCATGTCCTGTAAGACCAAGGAATTCGGGATATCCCGGCAGACATTTATCATGCATCCAGCCTGTGGCGCCCACATCCGGAAAGAATCCGATACGTGTTTCAGGCATGGCAGTCCTTGTGCGTTCGGTAGCAAGAACGATATCGGCACCTGCGGATAATCCCAGTCCGCCGCCCATTGTAATACCGTCAGCCAGCACAATTACCGGCTTTGGAAAACGGCTGATCTCAAGATCAAGGGCGTATTCTGCTTCAAGAAACTGAAGGCACTGATTTATATTGCCTTCTCTGACACTCTGGGCCATTGCTTTAATATCCGCACCTGCACAAAACCCCCTGGTTCCTGCTCCATAAAAAAGGACTGTTCGAATAGAGTTATCCTCTTTTGCTTTATCAATAGCCGTTTTAATCGATTTAACCATCTCATGGTTAAGGCTGTTTAAAACTTTTGGCCGGTTTAACACAATTGAAAGCAAATTCTTGTGTTTTTCGATAAGAACCGGAGTATTGCCATTGTTTTCTTTATACATATAATAAAGCCGAACTTAATTTATAATAATTGCTATACATCTCTTGTCCACAAAGAAGCCATAGCCGGGCCTCCGCCGACACAAAGCGATGCCCCGCCGGTGGTTAAACCCAGCCTTTCCATTTCATAATATAATGTTACGATAAGCCGAAGCCCTGTGCATCCCACCGGGTGGCCTAATGATATGCCGGACCCGTTATGATTATGCTTTTCTATATCAAATGTAATACTGTAGTCTTTTTCAAGCATACGTTTCACGCCAAGTATTTGAACAGCAAAGGCTTCATTGAGTTCCCAATAATCGATATCCCCAAATTGCATACCTGCCTGACCAAGGCATCTTGGAATTGCAACCGCCGGCCCAAGCCCCATTATTTCAGGAGCAACGCCTTTAGTGCATACATTAACAAGCTTCATCAAAGGCTTAATTCCAAGCTCTTTTGCTTTTTTCTTTGACATAATTACAGTTGCTGCTGCCCCATCGCAAATGCCGGAAACATTTCCAATGGTAACCACACCGTTTTCTTTAAAGGCGGGACGCAATTTGGACATACTTTCTATGGTAGCGTTTCTGTCCACATGCTCGTCGGTCTCAAAAAAGGTTGGTCCTTTTTTGGATTTTATTTTTACGGGAACGATTTCTCTTTTAAACCTGCCTTCATCAATAGCTGTTGCAGCTCTTGCATGGCTCATTACAGCCAATTCATCACATTCTTTACGTGAGATTTTGTATCTCTCGCCGATATTTTCGGCGGTTAATCCAACATGTCCCGGAACCAGTTCATCTATTAAAGCATCGTAATACATATGATCTTCAATTTTGCCCGGACCAATTTTATAGCCCTGCCTTCCCTTGGTCATAATATATGGAGCATTTGTCATGCTTTCTACTGCTATAATTAAAGCGATTTCCGTTTTGCCCAGCATAATATTGTGTGCTGCAATCTCAAGGGCGCGCATGCCCGAAGCGCAATTCTGGTTTACCGAAACAGCGCCGCTTCGGCCGGGAAGCCCCAGCCTCATGGCAACCTGACGTGCAGGCAAAGATCCCTGAAGCGCTGTAAGTATCTGCCCCATGCATATTTCATCAATCTGATCCGCAGGGACACCGGATCGTTTTATGGCTTCTTCCCCGGCAGTAATTGCCAGTTCTCTTGCCTGAACATTTTTAAGGCTTCCCAGAAATTCTCCAATTGCCGTTCTGCAGGCGCTTACCAATACAACATCTTCAAGCTCCATATTCTTAAATTTCCTCCTGTACATTGCCCCTAATCAGAGCTTTCTTATTTTATTTCTTTCAGGTAACTGACTACTCCTGATAAGTCAAGCCTGCTATTTGATCCTGTTTAATCCGGGGGGAGAAGCCTTGATGAGTAGATCGGATGGTTTGGAAAATACATAAATAATTGGGTTAATTATTAATAATTACTCAGTTTTGTGCTGGTAATTACATAATTTTGTTAGGGGACAATCAGCACATAAAGGTTTTCTTGCCTTGCAGATCTCTCTGCCGAAATAGATAAGTCTTAGACAAAAATCGTTCCATTCTGTTTGAGGGATTATTTTCATAAGATCAAATTCAATTTTTACCGGATCTTTATTAACAGATAAGTTCAAACGCTGTGAAATTCTGGCCACATGTGTGTCAACCACTATTCCGGGAATACCAAAGGCTGCACCAAGAACAACATTTGCGGTTTTGCGCCCCACCCCGGAAAGGCCGGTCAGTTCTTCTATCGAATCAGGAACTCTGCCATCATATTTTTTAATAATTTCTTTGGAACAATTTTTTATATTTATGGTTTTATTCCTAAAAAAGCCTGTTGATTTTATTAGTTTTTCAATCAGTTCAGCAGGAGCTTTTGCAAAATCATAAGGTGTTTTAAGTTTGTCAAACAAACTTTTTGTAACAATATTTACCCGTTTGTCAGTGCATTGTGCAGAAAGTATTGTAGCAACAAGAAGCTCGAAGGGAGTATTATAATTTAGCTGGGTTTTAACATCAGGATATCTTTTGGTTAAAATCTTTATTATTTTATCTGTACGGGCTAACAATCTCATTTTATATTATTTATCCTATCAATGATAGTTACGGAATAAAATATGCAAATTAAGGTCTTAAATAATGGAAACATTATATAATATATTTTTATAAGCTTATAATTATTTGTTTTTCTATACGATTGCTTACTGTTATTTACTTCCACATTCCATAATTTCTTACAGCAGAAAAAGGTTGACATATGGCTGTAACTTTCCTATATATTCTGGCCATTGTAAAGCACTATATTATCATAGATAATGATAATTTAAGAAGATGTATATAAAATATATACGGGGGAGGTGAAGTAACTGTAAGTGGTTTAGTCTTTTTTTGTATATGATTAATAATAATTAATAAGGGGGTTTAAATGAGTTTAACTATACAATTTGCATTAGGATGCGGTATATTAGGCGTTATATACGCAATTATAACTGCAATCTGGGTTTCAAAGCAGGATGCAGGAAACGCCAAAATGCAGGAAATATCGGATGCAATTAAAGAAGGCGCATATGCGTTTCTTGGCCGCGAGTATAAAGCTGTGGCTATGGTTGCTGTAATTCTGGTTATCCTGATTCTTGCTTTTGGTCTTGGCACGTGGACGGCCATTGGTTTTGTTGTTGGTACTGTTGGTTCGGCGCTTGCAGGTTTTGTGGGTATGTGGGTTACTGTAAGAGCTAATGTACGTACCACACAGGCGGCAAGCAAAGGTCTCCAGGCTGCTCTCGGCCTTGCCTTTAAAGGTGGCTCGGTAACAGGTGTTATGGTCGTAGGTCTCGGAATTATAGGGCTTGCAGGCTTTTATTACATCGCAAAAACAGCAGCTCCGGAAAATGCATTCCATGCTCTTATCGGACTTGGATTCGGATGTTCGCTTATGAGCGTTTTTGCACGTATTGCAGGCGGTATCTATACAAAGGCTGCTGATGTTGGCGCTGACCTTGTTGGTAAAGTTGAGGCCGGAATTCCTGAAGATGATCCAAGAAACCCTGCGGTTATCGCAGACAATGTTGGTGATAACGTAGGCGACTGTGCAGGTATGGCGGCTGATCTTTATGAAACATATACCGTTACTCTTGTTGCGGCTATGTTGCTTGCAAAAACGGTTTTCGGCGACGGCAGCCCGTGGATTGAATTTCCGTTGATGCTTGGTGGAATCTCGATCGTTGCTTCAATTATCGGAACGTTTGCAGTAAAGCTTGGCAAAAGCCAGTATATTATGGGTGCGTTATACAAAGGCCTTGCTGTTTCAGGCATACTTGCCGCAGTGGCATTTTATTTCGTGACAGGAAGCTTCTTAAAAACCGTATCGCCAGAGATGAGAGCGGCATATCCGGCATTCACACAAAACAGTGTTTTTCTGATGGCGCTTATCGGCCTTGTATTAACAGGCCTGATTGTTGTTATCACAGAGTATTTCACCGCAGCGGACCGTCCTCCGGTACAACACATTGCAAAAGCCAGCCTTACCGGTCATGGAACAAACGTTATCGCAGGACTTGCGGTTAGTATGAAATCAACTGCTGCTCCGGTTATAGTAATCGTATTGGCAATTCTTGGATCCTATCAGTTAGGCGGAGGTTTTTCTGACACAGCCGATGCTGCTAAAGGCGGCCTTTTTGCTATCGCTCTTGCTGCTGTTTCCATGCTTTCGATGACAGGTATCGTAGTTGCTATCGACTCTTACGGTCCTATTACCGATAATGCAGGCGGTATTGCAGAAATGTCCGAACTGCCCGAAGAAATCCGCAACATCACTGATCCTCTGGATGCTGTTGGAAATACAACAAAGGCTGTAACAAAGGGTTATGCAATAGGTTCAGCGGCTCTTGCGGCTCTTGTCCTTTTTGCAGAATACTCCCGGTCATTTTCTGACGTGATTCTTTTTGACCTTTCAAATCCGATGGTTCTGGCCGGTCTTTTTATCGGTGGTCTGCTTCCTTATTATTTCGGGTCTCTTCTTATGGAGGCTGTTGGTAAAGCAGCAGGAAGCATTGTTGAAGAAGTTAGAAGACAGTTCCGTGAAATCCCGGGTATTATGGAATATAAGGCAAAACCCGAATACGGTAAGTGCGTTGATATCGTAACAAAAGGCGCTATCAAGCAAATGATGGTTCCCGCTCTTATCCCGGTTATTGTTCCTATTGTGGTTGGTCTTACCCTCGGCAGAGAAGCTCTTGGTGGAGTACTTATCGGAAGTATTTTAACCGGTCTTTTCCAGGCTATAGCCATGACAAGTGGTGGTGGTGCATGGGATAATGCCAAGAAATCCTTTGAAGACGGTGTTACCGATGACAATGGTGTTATGCACAAAAAAGGCAGCGAAGGTCACAAAGCATCTGTTACAGGTGACACAGTAGGCGATCCTTACAAGGATACAGCCGGTCCTGCCATCAACCCGATGATCAAGGTTATCAATATCGTTGCTCTTTTGATTGTTCCTTTAATCTAATGGTGACAGATAAGTAAAGATAGTTTTAGTACATATTAAAAGGCCGTCCTAGTAGAAAAGGGCGGCCTTTTATTTTTATATATAATCATATTATGACAGATCACAAAAAAATTATGACAGATTGCAAAAAAAATGTTTGGGCATTAGGCCTTTGTTCAGGAGGGCTTGACAGCATTCTTTCCGCTTTAGTTCTTCGCAAAATACAAGTTGAAGTTGAATGGATAACTTTTGAAACTCCGTTTTTTTCATCACAAAAAGCGGTAAAGGCATCTGAAATTACGGGTATTCCTTTAACTGTAAAAAACATTACCAAAGAATATATGCAGATGCTAAAAAATCCAAATTGCGGATACGGTAAAAACATGAATCCATGCATGGATTGCCATTCGCTTATGTTCAGGATTGCAGGCAGTATTATGAAAGAGCGCGGGTTTGATTTTCTTTTTAGCGGAGAAGTACTTGGACAGCGGCCTATGTCTCAAACAAGACCATCTCTTAGATATGTGGAAAAGCATTCCGGTTATGATGGTTATATACTAAGGCCGTTATCAGCTAAAAGGCTTGCTCCGACAATACCCGAAATAAAAGGGCTTGTTGACAGGGAGCTTTTGCTTGATATTACAGGAAAGTCAAGAAAACCCCAGATAGCTCTTGCCGCCGAATTTGGTGTTTCGGATTACCCTGCTCCTGCAGGTGGCTGCCTTTTGACAGACAAAGAATTTTCCAAACGACTAAAAGATCTTTTTGCAAATCAGGAAAACTATCCGGAAAATGAAATGCATTTATTAAAATTCGGGCGCCATTTTCGGATTAATAAAAGTACAAAAGTAATTGTCGGGAGAAACCAGGCTGATAATGAAAATATAGAAAAGCTGTTTAACCCGATATCAGACATTATATTAAAAGTAAAAGACTTTCCCGGGCCATTAGCAATAATGCCAAACGGAGGAAGCAATGATACAATAATACTTGCGGCTTCCATATGTGCTGGATATAGCAAAGCTCCGGAATTATCAGAAATTAATGTTACCGCTACAACGCCAAAGGGCGACAGAACTATAAAAGTACTTGCAATTCCCCCGGAGAAAATAAGGCATCTGATGGTACAGTAATAAAAATCAGTTCAACAGTTCCTTGCCCCTAAGTTGACCGCAAGCCGCCGAAATATCCTGCCCTTTGCTGTGCCGTATTACAACAGTATAATCATTATTTACCAGTATTTCCCGAAAATTTTTAATGACAGCTGCTTCCGGTCTTTTAAATTCGCTTGCTTCATACTCATTAAAGGGAATCAGGTTTATTTTTGACTTAACCGATCTTAATAGTTTTGCAAGATTCTTTGCATCAGCCGGAGAATCATTTAAATCTTTAATAAGAATATATTCAAAAGTTATCCTGTTTCTGGGTTTCAAATCATACTCCCGGCATGCCTTAATTAGTTCTTCGATGGGATATTTTCTGTTTATCGGCATAAGCATATCCCTTGTTTCATTATCTGCAGCATTAAGCGATACTGCCAGGTTAACTCCGGTATCTTTTCCAAGATCTTTTAAAAAAGGAATAAGGCCTGCTGTTGAAACAGTAATCTTTCGTTTTGCAAAACCAAGACCGGTATCTTTCGATGAAATTGAATCTATTGCTTTAACAATATTTTTATAGTTTGCAAGAGGCTCACCCATTCCCATAAAAACAATATTTGAAAGAGGTAATTTTTCTCCTGCTACATCATTTTGAATATCCCGCACTTGAGATACAATTTCAGCTTTTGTTAGATTTCTGATAAAACCGCCTCTTGCGGTTAAACAAAACCTGCATCCCTGAGCGCATCCTACCTGGCTTGAAATACAAAGGGTATAATGATTCTTTTCAGGTATCAGAACACTTTCTATATAATTACCATCTGCTAATCTGAACAGATATTTTTTTGAACCATCACATGATATTTCAATTTTTTGTTTGTTAAGCCGGCTTATTGTAAAGTGGTTCGAAAAAAGATTTCTTAAATCAAGCCTGATATCTGTCATATCTTCAAATGTATCAACCTGTTTTAAATAAATCCAAGCCAATATCTGGTTAGCTCTATAAGCTTCAATTCCCATTTCCTTTAACCAGAAAATAAGTTCTTCTTTTGAAAGCTCAATGATATTTTTTTTAGATTGTAAATTCATAAATAGTGTTTTGAATATATCTTCAGATTTTAAATCAATCAAAACGCCTTAAAGGCGAAGATTCCAAATTATCATGCCGTTAAAGCAAACTATTGTCAAGGATTGGTACATGTCATACATAAAGACATGATTGCTTCCCGGATTTTAATTATTTAAACTTGTCTATTCTTTCAAATGGCCGGAGAATGTTAAATAATAAGTTGATATTTATTATAAATCCTGTCATTATGGGTTTGAATTAACTTTAAGTTTTAGAGGCTTTCAATGAAGCCGCCATGTTTAAAGGAACTTATAATTGAAAACACAGGAAGAAAAAATTAAACCATTCAGGCTAGTAAAATATTTCTCTTTTTCAAGCCTTATTGTACTATTTGCAGGAATTATGGTGTTGACAGTTTTAAATACTCACTGGGTTAGAAAAACACAGCTAAAAAAAAGTGAAGAATATGCGTTTCTTATTGCGGCAAATCTGAATCATCAGCTTTTTACACAATTTATTATTCCGGCTTCAATTAAATACGGAAAAATACAGCTTAGAAACAAAGAGCAATCTGAAATTGTAGATAATATTGTTAGCAGTACTCTACATGGGTACAAAGTGGATAATGTAACTATTTATAGTGTTGAAAAAAATATCGTATCGTACAGTTTAGATAAAAACATAGTGGGGAAAGAAAACCTAGGGGGGCAGGAATATTTTAGAGCACTTTTAGGCGAACCTACAACAAAACTGGTTCAAAGGGGCAATTTTATTGAAATTCTGCTTGGTCTTTATTCTAAAAACAAAATGGTTACTTTTGCACCTCTTCGTATTGAGAAAGCATATCCAGGATCTACAGGTCCCATAATAGGCGTTATTGAAATTGAACAGGATTTATCAGAAGATTATAAAAGTATGTTTAAATTTCAGCATGTTGCAATTATTGCAATTACAGTTGTAATGAGCAGCCTTTTTGGCATTCTTGTTTTTTTCGTCAGAAAGGGAGAAAAAATAATTAAAAAACGTGCTATGGAGCGATTGATTCTTGAAGAACAACTAAGGCGAGCCGAACACTTATCAACTTTGGGTGAAATGATAGCCGGTGTTTCCCATGAAATAAGGAATCCTTTAGGAATTATCAAAAGTTCAGCCGAACTTTTGAAGAAAAAAATCGTTGCGTTAGATCCTTCCAACAAGGTTCCGGATATTATAGTCGAGGAATCTGTTCGACTTAATAAAATAATCACGGATTTTTTAAATTTTGCAAAACCAAGAGAACCTGATTTGGTGCCTTGCAATATTGAAGATATTATTGAAAAAAATCTTAATTACCTGTCACAGCAGTTTGAAGAAAAAAATATTAGTGCCGAATTAAAAAATATATCCAATATCCCGGAAACATCAGCTGATTCTAATATGCTCTATCAGGCATTTTTAAATATACTTATAAACAGCATGCAGTCTATGCCGGATGGAGGTAAAATATATGTCAGCATTATCTCTGATCAAAGCAATATTAATATTATTCTTGAAGATGAAGGAGCAGGAATTCCCGAAGATATTTTGAAAAAGATATGGGATCCTTTTTTTACTACTAAGGAAAAGGGAACCGGTCTTGGTCTTATAATTGCTAAAAATATTATTGAAGCTCATAATGGTAAAATCGAAATTTCAAACAGGTCTTCTTGCGGTGTGAAAGTGGTAGTTATAATTCCTGTTCAAAATGGAAAATAATTATGGAAACAATTTTAATTGTTGATGATGAAAAAAACTATCCTCCGATAATAAGCGCAATTCTTGAAGAGGAAGGATATGAAACATTAGTTGCAAATAATGGCCTTAATGCTCTGGAAATAATAAATAACTCCGACATTGATCTTGTCCTTACCGATATGAAAATGCCGCTTATTGATGGGATAGGACTTTTGGAAAGAATCAAAATATCAGATCCCGATCTTCCAGTAATAATGATGACAGCTCATGGAACTGTCGAAAAAGCAGTAGAAGCCATGCAAAAAGGGGCTTACAATTACATACTAAAACCATTTGATAATGAGAGGCTCATACTTTTTGTAAAAAAGGCTGTTAAGATATACAGCATTATCAAAGAAAATAAACAGCTTCGTAATGTTGTAGAATCACAATATAAATTCGGTAACATTATCGGTAAAAGCAAAGCCATACGAGATGTTTTTGAAACTATACAAAAAGTATCGCCAACATCAGCAACTGTTTTAATAGAAGGAGAAAGCGGTACCGGAAAAGAGCTTGTCGCAAAATCTATTCATTTTAACAGCCCAAGAAGTGAAAAACCATTCATACCCGTAAATTGCTCCGCTTTTGCTGAAAATCTCCTTGAAAGCGAGCTGTTTGGCCATGAAAAAGGAGCCTTTACCGGAGCTGTTGCTATGAAAAAAGGAAGATTTGAACTTGCAGACAACGGCACTCTTTTTCTTGATGAAATATCCGAATTATCTCAGGGCTTACAGGTGAAATTACTTCGTGTACTCCAGGAAAGAACCTTTGAAAGAGTTGGGGGGGTTAAACCGATTACAGTAAATATCCGGGTCATTGCAGCAACAAATAAGCATTTAAAAGAGGAAGTAAGACAGGGCCATTTCAGAGAAGATCTTTTTTATCGCCTCGATGTTTTAAATATTAATATTCCTCCTTTAAGACAAAGGCTGGAAGATATACATTTACTTGTTGAGCATTTTATAAACAAGTACGCCGGGCAAAGGAAAGTAGGGCAACCTGTTACTGGTGTTGATACGGAAGTTGAGCGTCTTTTATATGATTATACCTGGCCCGGAAATGTCCGCGAGCTTGAGAACTTTATTGAAAGGGCTATTATATTATGTGACAGCAACATTATAAGGGTTTCCGACCTTCCGAGAGAATTTAGGGATAATGTCTACAATACCCTGCATTTTGAAGGAATTCCGGCTAATGCAAAATTATATGAAACTTTGGATTTAGTTGAGCAGATAATGATTAAAAGAGCTATGAAAATGGCAAATAATGTTCAGTCACATGCGGCTGAATTGCTTGGGATAGGAAAAAGCGGCCTTAATCAAAAATTAAAAAAACTCAATATTGATACAGCTAAGGAACAATAAAAACGAATAAACCGGTTCAAGAAATTGAACCTGTTTATTCGTATTATTTTCAGTATATTGTATAATTGATTAATTATATTGGTTCAAGAAATTGAACTTTTTGATTATTGGTATGAAATATTATAAAGATTTAATATTTGGGCAGAGAGTTCGCTAATAAGTATAACTATCTTAATTATAAGGACAATCGAAATATTTATTTATGGTAACAATGAATTGGCAAGGTATTTGCTTATACTAATATTAGCCCGATAAAATAATTCTTCTTTCCTCCTTAGCGGTCAACTGGACAAATTTCAGTTGGCCGCTATTTTTTTATAACAATTGCTATAACCAAACAATTATGAGCCAGTTTCAAAACGATCCATTTTGGCCGATCTCTGCGTTGGACTCAAATTTCAATCCTCGAAATACTGAATGTATTCCTGTGGTTGAAATTTTCGCCCGCCTTGAGCTTGACCAAACTGAAACGTTTTGAAAGTGGCTCTTATATCGAAAAATCGAAATGGGGATATTATTTGAACAATTGCTATGGGAAAATTATGATATATGTTCTTTAGCAATCACAAAATACGAAGAGTCTGCAAAATCGGAACAAATCTTTTTATAAGCTTCTTTGCTTTTATTTTCTTCTCCCGATATTGCGAAAAGCCTTCCGAGGTTAAAATAGGCTTCATCTTTTAATAAATTATCAGGTCCTGCAATAACTTTTTCAAAATAATTTATTGCTGATTTTAAATCCTTTTTTTCTTCATAGGAATAACCAAGACTGTTTAGTATCTGGCATTTAACAAACCTATTGTTACTAAAATCATTTAGAGCTTTACCGTATAAGTCAATAGCTGTGTCTATGTCTCCGGCTTTAAAACAAATATTAGCAAATTCAAGCCTTGCTACTTTTCCGCCCATATTACCAGAATATTTGCCTATAATGTCAATAAATCCAGCTTTAACTTCATCCAATGCTATTTGAGGGCTGTTTTTATCAAGAGAAACAGTATATTTCTTTAAATTGTTTTCAAGCATTGAAAAAGCTTTACTTTCAGACTTGCGATGAAAGTAACCATATCCGGACAAG
The DNA here is from genome assembly GCA_043825875.1 of Pseudomonadota bacterium. GTDB lineage: Bacteria > Desulfobacterota > Desulfobacteria > Desulfobacterales > RPRI01 > RPRI01. Next base: position 31,354 of record JBDRRF010000074.1, read on the forward strand.
GTGATAGCAATAAGCACCACTGCACCTACACCATATAATACTTGTGTCTGATATTTAGCTAAAAGATTTAATAATTTAGATGTAAAAGTTATAAATTCATCCGGTTTATTTAAAAGCTCTTTTCTTGTTATTTTTTTCTTTACCATTTTATTTGAGCACCATTTATTTGAGTATTTTTTTAATTCTTTCCCAGCCATCTTCAGGTATATTAGCTCCAACAACTTGACATACTTCATATCCACACGCGGACCCAAGTTCGCCGCATTTTTTGAGGTTGTAACCATTTACAAATCCGTATAAAAACCCAGCAGCCCATAGATCACCTGCTCCTGTGGTATCTAACGCAAACCCGTTTCCCATTGGAGCAACTTTAATAACTTCTCCCTTATTTGATATGTAGCTTCCCCGTTCACCTATTTTCAGCACTGCAATATCCGCACTTTTTGATAAAACATCAAGAGCTTGTAACTCATCTTTATAGCCTGTAAATGCAGATGCTTCATCTTCGTTTGCAAGTAATATATCTACATAATCATCAACTATTTTATCAATAAAATCTTTATGTTCTTCAACAACCGTGAAACTGGCAAGATCCAGTGAAATAAGTGCGCCCGCTGCTTTTGCGTTGTTTAAAGCAGATAGTATTAACTCTTTGTTAAACATCAGGTAGCCCTCGATATGGACAACTGCTGCTCCTTTGAAACAATTAATTGTAATTTCTTCCGGTTTTGTTTCTGAAGAGGCACCAAGGCAAGTAAACATCGAACGCTGGGCATCTGGTGTAACTATAGAAAGAACTCTTCCAGTAGGAAAAGAACAAGTAAAAAGATGTGATTCAACATTATTATTTTTTAAATCATTTGCAAAAAATTTACCGAGCTCGTCTTCACCTAATTTACCTACAAACCGCGCTGCACCGCCCAGTTTCCCTATACCTACGATGGTATTGCATGCAGAGCCCCCCGGAACTATGCTTGTTTTTTTTGTTGTCCTGGATAATGTATTATCAATAACATCATTGTTTACCAGAGTCATGCCACCCTTGACTGCACCGGATTTTACTATAAACTCATCATCCTCCAGAGCAAGAATATCAACAAGAGCTGACCCTATACCTACTATAAGATTTTTGCCATTACTTTTATTTGAGTCGTCAATCATTTATAAACCTTAATAAATCTAAATATTACTGTATTATTATGTAGTTATTGTGTGTTCCGAAATTGTTTTGACATAGTTGGTCATTATGGGGGTCTTTTTGCCATTGCCCGTCAACTAGAAACATGTATTCATATCTACCAGGATTAAGGAAAATCGTTTTTTTCCAGACGTCACTGTTCTCTTTTTTCATAGGATGTTTTTTATCGTTCCAATCATTAAAATCACCCATTAAAGAGACATTGTTAGCTTGTTGAGCTTCAATAAAAAAAGTTACCCTTTTTTTGCCGGTTGTTGCTTTTATTTTCTCTTTTGCCATATAAGCCCCCTTTTTTGGCTCAAATTATTATAATTAAACTTGAAAGATTATGAAATAAAGAATTTATGTTCAGCATATAATTTTATGAGCAGCAGAATGGAGTGCCGGAATGCAATTGTTCTTTGGCGTCAATGCATTATCTATATATCCTATATTTATAAAATTTATTGTCAAGATATTTGTTCTTGCCCTTACATAATTAAGCCATAAGCAAGATCTTGGCTGTATAGGGTCCGGCTTATTCAAATTCTTTATTTAAGCAAGCTGGGGAATAAGCGGTTAAAACGCAATTTTATAAAAATATATTGTTATTGATTATATATTGTTATAAAGAGCTATATTAAACAATTAAAATTCTATTGAGATTAAAAAAAATAGAGTGAAAAAAATATTCAAACATCTTGTCCATTCTGCCGATATAGTATATATATTCGGAGCAAAATTTCTGCTTCTGTATATAAACTCTTATGTATCACATTGATTTATTTTGATTTTATAATGAACTGCTGATGAAACACCTTTTATCAAGGAGAAGTTACTATGAATGTAATTATAGCCGATGACTCAAAGGTTGTTCGTTCTATAGTTGAAAAGGCTATTAAACCGCTTGGCTATAGCTCTTTTCAAGCAACCCATGGAGGTGAAGCCATTGAAATATTGGAAAAAATGGGAGGAGAGATTGGTTTGATCCTTATGGATTGGAATATGCCTGTCATGGATGGTTTTGATGCACTGGTTAAGATTAAACAAGACTCAAGGTTTTCTTCAATTCCAATAATAATGCTAACTTCGGAATCAGATAATAACAAGGTCAAAATGGCCAGTGATGCGGGAGCGGCAGCTTATGTAAAAAAACCATTTACACAAGATGAATTAGTTGAAAATATAAAACAAGTGATAAACTAATTATAATCATGCCTAAAGCTGAACACAGAATAGGGGGTAAAAACATGGCAAAGGTATTGTTGATTGATTGCAACCCCGATGCTTCTTTAATAATAACAGATATGCTGAAGGATAATGCCGAGATAATTGTTGAGCCTTTCAGCGAGCAAAAAGAAATAACAGATTTTAATCTCGTAATTCTGTATTCAGACAGTACAGATGACCAACAGATTTTACGTAAAATAAAAAATCTGCACTTCAGGACAAAATTTAGAAATATCCCTATTATTTTGCTCAAAGATAAATCCGAATTGTTTTCCGACCAGCCCTATTTCAATTTTGGAGTTTCTGAATTTATGGCTCTGGATGAACCCCAACCGATTTTCAATCAAATTTTACAGGGGTATTTAAATCCGGGGCGGCAACCGCTTGAACGTGAGCTAATATATCTGACCCCCTTTATTGAAAGCACGAAAACGGTTTTAAGCAAGATGGCATCCATGGAGGCTGAATTTAGGGGAGTATATTTTAAAAATAGCTTAAGAATTCTTGGCGATGTTTCCGGAGTCATTGGCCTTTCCGGCACAACTGAGGGAACAGTTATTATCACCTTTCTCTGGAATCTTGCAAGACAGGTGATTGCGAATATCATGGAAGTAAAAGAAAATGAAATCAATGCAGAAATGATACATGATGGCGTTGGCGAAATAATTAACATGATAAGCGGTTCCGCCAAGAAATCGTTATTAGAAGCATCATATGATTTCCAGCTTTCAATACCGACAATAATTGTTGGCTGGGGCCACGAAGTGGGACATCCCGATAATGCAACTATTGCGGTACTGACCTTTGATGTTGGAGACCAAGCATTTGTATTACATATCTCTCTAACACAAAAATAGCAAACAAGCCGGATGATTGTACAGTTTCCCGGAAAACTAATTTTTTAAATGGTCTGAAAGCATCATTATTGTATGGAAAACACACAAACTGACATTTTGCTTATCAGCACATCACAGGAACTTCTTGATTTTGTGGCAGATGTTCTGGACAAAGATGGATATTGTGTTCACACTGCCTCATCTATGAGAGAAGCTTTATCTGCCGTAGATTTGAACCCGGTTGGTTTAATTCTCTGCGGTATTGAGCTGGAAGATATTTCCGGTGAGCAGTTTTTATCCTATCTGAAGAATGACCCGAAAAGAGAATCAATCCCTTTCATTTTTCTTCTTTCGGCAGAAAACCAAAATGCGCTTAGCCCTAAACGTGCAATTGGGTTAGGTGCTGAAAATTTTGTTTTTTTCCCTGCTGAAGGGTCGGTATTGCTTTCTTGTATAAAAGAGTATTTAAAACCATCCCGGCAAGTAGTACACCAGGTTGAACATATAGATGCATATACGCATAAAGGCGATAAAGACTCGCAAGCTAATATATGCAAACCCGGTTTAACCGAAGCAGAACAAAAACGGATTGATGAGAGGCGTGCGGAAAAGAGGGAACGCTTTGATATTCCGATTCCGATAGAAATATCTCGAGAAGGCAAAACCTGGATTCATGGCTTTATATTAAATCGTGGCAAGTCAAGCGCTATGATTGAAACATCTCTTCGCAGAAGATATGGCGATGATATTTTTATAAGAGAGCCTGAAGATGAAACCGGTAATATAGTTGCAGGTTCAGTAATCCATGTTCTTTTAGGAGATGAAAATAAACAGATTGGCTTCGGCGTTGTTTTCCGTAAAAAAAATAGTATCAATTGGCAAAGTTTTTCAGAACGTTTGATGAGCAAAAGCAAAAAGCAGTCAACAGTAACTATAAGGCGCGATTTTTTCCCCATAGCTGCTGAAGTGTCACGGGACGGCGCTTTTTGGATTGATGCTCAAATTACCGGTTGCGACCTAATGAGTGCCAGCCTTAAAACATCGATATTGGCCAAACCGGAAGACAAAATGGTTATAAAGTTTGAGCGGCATGGTATTAAAAATATTGTTGATGGCAAGATAAAAACGGTTGAACTTGAACAAAGCGAATTACTAGCCAAAATAGAGCTTGATTTTTCTGAAGATGAGGAGTGGATAAAATTATACAATCATTTTGCTGTTATCGCCGGACCAGAATCATCTGACAAAGAAAAGGAATTAAGTGTTCATGATAAATTTCGAGCCAAAATGATTAAGGTAGGATTAGCCGGAGACTTAAATAGCAAAGAAAGTGATAATGCTGCTTCAATTCAAGAAGATACCCAAAAGAAAACAGAACCCAAGAACAAACGTTTCTATCAAAGCTTAATCGGCAGAAAAATGGATAATTACGAGGTAGTATCATTTATAAGCGCAGGAGGGATGGGAGGAGTATTCAAAGGATGGGATGTAGCATTGGAAAGAGATGTGGCATTAAAAGTCATATCATGGGAGCTTTCATCTCAGGAAGAATTTGTAAAGATGTTTTTAAAAGAAGCCCGCTTTGTTTCCAAGCTGAATCACCCCAATATTGCGCAAATTTATTATATCGGCAATTCAAATGGAATCATGTATTATGCAATGGAATTTATTCATGGTCAGACTTTAGCTGATATGCTCAAAAGTAAGTTTCAGTTTAATGTAGCGCAAATAATAACCTATTTAAAAACCTTGTGCAGCGCTTTAGACTTTGTCTGGAAAAACGATATCGTCCACAGGGATATCAAACCTGCCAATATTATGGTGACAAGTTCTGATGAATTGAAGTTGGTAGATTTTGGTGTAGCAAAGCTTGATACCAAGAATGAAACACAGGAGGAAAAGAAAATTGTTGGTTCCCCTTTATATCTGAGTCCCGAATCTATTCGTAATCAGGGGGTAGATAATCGCAGTGACATTTATTCATTAGGAGCCACTTTTTATCATCTGCTTGCAGGAATACCACCTTTTTATGATAATTCGTGCAGTAACATTCTTTTTAAGCAACTCAATGATCCGGTTCCTCCATTGAAGCAAAAATGCCCGGAAACCCCGGATTTTCTGTGTGAGACTATAGAAAAAATGATGGCAAAAAAATGCGAAGAACGTTTTCAGAATTACCAGGAAATTATTGACTGTCTTAATTGTTCCTCCAGTTCAAAATAGACTTCATAGAAAAGACCTAAGCTCTACCCTCATCCCCAAACTCCAAGAAATTTCCCAACCTCATCCCGGTATGGCGTTGATGTTTACTGCTATTGCAGAAAATGGCCGTAATGCAGTTTATGATTTATTAACTGCGACTTTATATTATATATATTTTTCTTTTCTCTTATTAAAAAGCGATAAAGACCTGCGCGTTTTATATCTCCGATAAACAGAGCCCCTACAAGATATTTACCATCGGATGAAAAAATAAGCTTTTTGTGTGTTGTTTTTGTTTCGGTTACATGTGTCTCATAGTCAGTTCCTTTAGTATGAACTATTCCCATTGAGACAAACGGGACATCCGCCACCTGGGTTGCATTTAGAATACCGGTTGAACCCAAATACCTGGTACGTCTTCCAGCCATGTTACGTCCGGCACAGCGCCCCATTTCAACAGCATTTGTCCAAAGACCGCTTATAATTTTCTTTCCGGAAAGTAAATCATAGCTTTCTGCCACATCTCCTGCTGCATAAACATCCGCAATGTTCGTAGCAGTATATTCATCGGTAACAACACCCCGATCAATCTTTATACTGCTTTTATCAAGGAAATCTACATTGGGCAAAACTCCTTTTCCAATCAAAACCATTTCAGCTTCAATTTGTTTCCCGTTTGACAGTATTACACCTTTTACCCCGTTGTTTCCCGAAATAATTTTTTTGACACTACATCCGGTTATGATTTTAAGTCCTGCCTTGTTTAGCGCTTTTCGGATGAGTTTGGCATCATCTGCTTCCATCAACTGAGATAACACCTGGCCGGAATAAACAACAAGAGTAACATCAAGACCGCGTTCAAGCAATGCAAAGGCGGTTTTTAAATTCAGCATCCCTCCACCCGCCATAACAACCTGACGAGTTTTTGCAGTGCGGTCGGCTATTTTTTTTGCATCCGCAAGAGTTCTTAAAGCAAAAACGCCTTGTGCATTAATTCCTTCTATTTCCGGAGGAATAAAGGAACTGCTTCCGCTTGCAATAAGTAACTTGTCATATGAAATGTTTTTTGAACCACTTGCTGAGACAATTTTGTTTTTTGTATCAACAAAAGTTACTCTTGCCCCGGTGTAGATATTGATATTTTTGCCTTTGTAAGGACCATTGCCGACAAGAGCTATGTTAGATTCGGATTTTTTACCACTTATAAGAAAAGGAATCATAGGCCGAAAGTACGGCATTTCCTGTTCCATTGATAAAACCGTGATAATGCCCAGGCTATCCAGTTCACGTATAGCCGTTGCGGCAGCCATTCCGGCGGCACTTGCACCTATAATTACATAACTGGTTTTTTTTGCAGTCACTTTATCCTCCAAGGCCTGCTGCAAGTTCTTTTGACACGGTTTTTCGGATATTGCCTGAATAGTTTCCTACGGTATCATAAACCAGGGCGTGAGTGGGACATGCCATAACACATGCGGGGACATCTCTGTCGGGACATCGGTCGCAACGGTATGCCTTGTGTTCTTCCATATGCCTTCCTATTACTCCGTAAGGGCAAACCATGACACATGTCCAGCAGCCGATACATTTGTCAGCATCGGTAAGAACTACTCCGTCTTTTGTAAGGCTTATTGCTCCGGATATACAGGCATGCATGCAAGGTGCATCTTCACAATGGCGGCATAATATGGGCATACGGCTATCCGGTGCAGTAAACTCAACATAGATACGTTTTTTCGGTACAGGGTGTTCAGATATTGCGCTGTATAATGATTTGCTTTCTGAATGCTCTACCGCACAGGCAAGCTCGCAACTGTGGCATCCCATGCAACGATCAATTTTAACAAATATTTCTTTAGGTGTTGTCATTCTAACCTCCTGTCGGTAAACCATTATAATCCCAATCCTGCCCGGCGTTCATCTATGGCGGTCAAAAGTTTTTGTGCTGCGGATTCAGGATCAAGGTCCACAATAAAATAACCACCTGTAATATCTTTGATTTTTTCCGTAAGGATTTGAGTTACAAGCGCACTACCGGTTACGGGAATCATTACTCCCACATGAGTGGGAAGTCCTGCTGCAACTGAATATGTACCGATAGATACGGCTTTTTCGGATACGGCTTCCGCCGCTGATGCTACAACCGGAAGCTTGTCAGTATCAACACCAAGATAGTTTGCGACAGCAACTGCCAGAGCCACGGCCCTGGAATTATCAACACAGGAGCCTACATGTAAAACCGGCGGAAGAGGTCCGCCAAGTCCGTTTGCTTCTCCGATAGCCGTTAGTACTGCTTTAAGTCCGTCTCCACAAAGATCGTCAACACTTGAAGGGTCCATGAATCCATGCCGCATCAAAGCTCCAGCCCCGCATCCTGTGGCAATTACAAGCACATTGTTTTTAAGAAGTATACGGGCCATAGTTATAAAGTTTTTGTCCTGGGCCACCTTGACATTATTGCATCCTGCAAAAAGGCATACACCTCTGATGTTGCCTGATTTAATATTATCAACAAGCGGTTTAAGAGGATCTTTTGCATCCAGTTTAGAAAGCGCCGCCACAATTGCTTCCACAGAAAATCCGGCTACCACATTTGAGCGGATATCCGGAATATCAACAGTCTTGTTTTTGCGGCGTTTAAAACTTTCGATTGCAATGTTAAAAATTTCATCGGCCTTTTCAGCAGCCTTTTCCTCGGTAAATTCGATATGCTTTGAATTTGTTATCTTGCAAAGATCCATAGTGGTTATTACAGGCGTTGTGAAGCATTCCGCAACCGAAACCACAGAAGGCATTATGCACTGGTAATCCACTACCATTGCATCAAGCGCACCGGTTACGATAGCCATTTCCTGGCTTACTGAATGTGTACAGGAGGCAATACCGTGGCGCATCATTATTTCATTTCCGGTACAACATATTCCAACGATATTTATTCCCGATGCTCCTGCATCAACAGCTTTTGCATTTGTTTTTGGAGCAAGAGTCACCAATACATCCGAAAGTACCGGGTTATGACCATGAACTGCTATATTAACTGCATCAGCTTTTAACACACCCATATTTGCAGTTGTTGCTTTAGGCTGGGGAATGCCGAAAAGTATGTCTGCCAGATCTGTGCCCATATAGCAACCGGCCAGATCTGCAACACCGCAGCGCAGTCCTGCAAGAAGAAGGTTCACCGGATCGGCATCTACTCCATATAAAGTCCTGTGCATAATCTCTGAAATTTCATGATCGATGCCTTTCGGCACCAGGCCCAAATCGCTAAGAGTTTTTGCACGGGCAGGAGTTACTACGGTTGCGGCCCAAAGCACAGGCGTTTCCTTTTCATGAAAATCGGCAAGAGCTGCCTTAGCCACATCTTTTGCTATGTCATTATCCGAACGACCGGTTACCGGGATATTCAGGCGTGTTGCCACACTTTTGAGTTTTCCGGTTTCCTTGATCGAATAGTCTTTTACTTCTCCTTTTGCAACCTTTAACAAGGTATGAGCCAGATGCTTTGCATGGCCGGAATGTGCGGCGGTACCGGCAGCAATTGCCCTGTCAAGGCCTCTTGCAACCATTGTATCGGCAGTTGCTCCGCATATACCCTCTTTGGGGCCTTCACCAAACGGATCGATACGGCAAGGTCCCTGAAGGCAATGCCTGCAGCAAAGACCTGTGTCTCCAAAACCGCACTGAGGCTTCATGGCCTCGTATCTGTCCCATACGGTTGTGATGTTTTGTTTTTTGGCTTTTTCAAGCATCTGTAAAACTGCAGGATCAGTGCTTTTGTCGCTGAATTGTTCCTTCACGGACATATTATTATTCCTCCTTGAAAAGATATGTCACGGCCTTCTTGGCCGGAGTTGATTTTTGGATTTATTATCTTAAAATAAACAGCATTATGATTTAAAATGCAACAATATATAGTTGCAACCGGCATACTAAATCTTTTCTTTACAAATAGGTCCTTATGGCATAATTATATAATTATTATAGTTTTGTTTTCCATATGCTGATTTCAAAATCGTCATAAATACAAAGGACTATATTAAGGGCTCTTGGGCAGTCCGTAAGAGTATGAAAACACAAAAAATCTGGTTCACATTATGAATATTTTTAACAAGGAGTGGATTTTATGGCAAAAAAAATGAAAACCATTGATGGGAATACAGCGGCGGCTCATGTAGCGTATGCTATGAGCGATGTTGCCGCAATATATCCTATTACCCCTTCAACCCCGATGGGCGAAATTGCGGATGAATGGGGGGCTCAAGGGCGAAAAAATATTTTCGGCCAGATATTACATATCAGACAAATGCAATCCGAAGCGGGCGCGGCAGGCGCAGTTCATGGTGCTCTTGCGGCAGGTGCTCTTACTACTACTTTTACAGCATCTCAGGGCCTGCTTCTCATGATTCCTAATATGTATAAGATTTCAGGAGAGCTTCTTCCGGCAGTATTTCATGTAAGCGCAAGAGCAATTGCCGCTCATGCACTTTCAATTTTTGGTGATCATGCCGATGTAATGGCTGTTCGTCAGACAGGTTTTGCTCTTTTATGCTCCGGTTCCGTTCAGGAGGTAATGGATCTTGCGCTTGTATCTCATTTGTCTTCAATCAAAGGCAGAGTGCCGTTTCTTCATTTTTTCGACGGTTTCAGAACTTCGCATGAAATCCAGAAAATCGAATTAATCGATTATGAATCCATGGCATCTCTTGTCGATTATGATGCCGTCTCCGCTTTCCGCAAAAGAGCAATGAACCCTGAACACCCGACTGTTCGTGGCACGGCACAGAATCCAGACATATATTTTCAGGGCAGGGAAGCCGCTAATTCTTACTATCTTGAGATACCTGAAACAGTAAAGTATTACATGAAAAAAGTTGGGGAACTCACTGGCCGTCATTACAGGCTTTTTGATTATACCGGAGACCCTGAAGCTGAAAGAGTTATTGTTGCAATGGGTTCTTCCTGCGAAGTTATCGAGGAAGTTGTAAACAGGCTTAATGAAAATGGAGAAAGTGTCGGGCTTGTCAAGGTTCGTCTTTACAGGCCATTTGTAATCGATGCGTTTCTTGCGGCTCTGCCAGCTTCTGCAAACCGTATAACCGTGCTTGACAGAACAAAAGAGCCCGGAGCTATCGGCGATCCTCTTTATGTTGATGTCTGTACCGCTTTTTTTGAAAGAAATGAGATGCCGGTGATAGTAGGCGGACGTTACGGACTAGGTTCAAAAGAATTTACTCCTGCAATGGCCAAAGCAGTGTTTGACAATATGAAGTCGGCCGGACCGAAAAATCATTTTACGGTAGGTATTACAGATGATGTAACTCATACTTCCCTTGAAGTGGAAAATGATGTGGAAACCACACCGGAAGGAACCATACAGTGTAAATTCTGGGGCCTTGGCTCAGATGGTACGGTTGGAGCAAACAAATCCGCCATCAAAATTATAGGAGACAATACCGACTTGTTTGCTCAGGGCTATTTTGCCTATGATTCAAAAAAATCAGGCGGAATAACCGTATCGCATCTTCGTTTCGGGGAAAAACCCATACAGTCCACCAACCTTGTTACTTCCGCTGATTTTATTGCATGCCACAAGTCAAATTATGTAGAACTATATGATATTTTAGAAGGTATAAAACAGGGCGGAACTTTTCTTTTAAATTCACCATGGTCTTTAAAGGAGATGGAAGAACACATTCCCGCTGAAATGAAAAGAACAATCGCTTCTAAAAATTTAAAATTTTATAATGTTGATGCTGTTAAAATTGCAAAAGCTGTAGGGCTTGGCGTAATGATAAACATGATCATGCAGACGTCATTTTTCAAGCTGTCAAATGTAATACCCTTTGAAAAAGCAATAGCACTGTTAAAAGATGAAATAAACAAGGTTTACGGTAAAAAGGGCGAAAAAATCGTCAATATGAATATAGCTGCGGTTGACCAGACCCTTGCAAATCTTGTTGAGATAAAGTATCCAAAATCATGGAAAAATGCTGTTGACGAAACCGGGGCAGGATCAGAAAAGCTTGAATTTCTGGAAAAAGTTATGCGTCCCATGCTTGCTCAGCAGGGCGATAAACTGCCGGTAAGTGTTTTTGAACCCGATGGAGTTTTTCCGGTTGCCACATCACAATATGAAAAACGCGGCGTTGCAATCAATGTTCCTGAATGGATAGCCGAAAATTGTATCCAGTGCAACCAGTGTTCGTATGTTTGTCCCCATGCGGCTATTATTCCTGTTCTTGCAACAGATGATGAGCTTAAAGATGTGCCTGCATCTTTTGAAACTAAACCGGCTTTGGGAAAGGAGCTTAAAGGGTATCAGTTCAGGATTCAGGTCAATACTTTAGACTGCCAGGGCTGCGGAAATTGCGCCGATATATGCCCGTCCAAGAAAAAAGCCCTGGAAATGAAGCCTATTGAAACGCAAGTAAGTACTCAGGTTCCCAATCATAAATTTTCATTGGCCATTCCTTTTAAAGACAACATCATTTCAAGAGAATCCGTAAAAGGAAGCCAGTTTCAAAAACCACTTATGGAATTTTCAGGTGCCTGTGCCGGATGTGGGGAAACACCTTATGTTAAGGTATTGACTCAGCTTTTTGGCGAAAGAATGATTATAGCCAATGCAACAGGTTGCACTTCAATATGGGGTGCTTCTGCTCCTTCGGTTCCCTATTGTGTGGATAAAAACGGGCATGGTCCTGCCTGGGGAAATTCTCTTTTTGAGGATGCGGCGGAATTCGGATACGGAATATCTATGGGAGTATTTCAGCGCCGGCAAAAACTTGCGGATCTGATAAAAGAAGCCATTTCAGACAATAAACTATCCGAAGATCTTAAAGCGGCTATGACAGGATGGCTTGAAGGTATTAATGATCCTGAGATTTCGAGAAAATATGGTGATCAACTCATAAAGATTCTTGCCGAAACAAAGAAAACACCTCTTTTGGATGAAATAAATTCCATGTCGGATCTTTTTGTGAAAAAATCGGTATGGGCTTTCGGAGGGGATGGATGGGCCTATGATATCGGTTTCGGCGGTGTTGATCATGTTATAGCTTCCGGTGAAGATGTTAATATTCTTGTGCTTGATACCGAAGTTTATTCAAATACCGGCGGCCAGTCCTCAAAAGCCACACCTACTGGTTCGGTTGCCAAATTTGCCACATCAGGCAAAAAAATAGGTAAAAAAGATCTGGGCAGAATAGCCATGACTTACGGTTATGTATATGTGGCTTCAGTTGCAATGGGTGCAAGCAAGCAGCAGACACTCAAGGCTTTCATTGAAGCAGATAAATATCCCGGGCCTTCTCTTATAATATGCTATGCTCCATGCATTAACCAGGGCATCAGAAAAGGCATGGGAAAAACTCAGGAAGAAGAAAATCTTGCTGTTGCATCAGGCTACTGGCCGCTGTACAGATATAATCCTCTTCTCGTACAAGAAGGCAAAAATCCTTTTATTTTTGAATCCAAAGCTCCGGATGGTACTTTGCAGCAATTCCTTTCAGGCGAGAACAGATATGCATCACTTGAAAAGCAGTTTCCTGAAGAGTCCAAAAAACTTCGCCAAAAGATCGAAAAGGAGTATAACGAAAGATATGAGATATATAAACATATGTCAGAGACTTTAGAAGAAAAAGAATAATTCAAAGACTGTTTGTTAGATCTGCTTAAACAACCAAACCGCCATGGTATGTGACCCATATGCCAGGTGGTGTAAGGCAAGGGGAGTTGCAAGACTCCCCCTGTCACGATTCTTCTTTCGGATGAGCCAGCTAAAATGAATCCAACACCTCCGAAATCCAAAAAGTTAATAATATCTCGTTACACTTATGCGAACTGGTTCCATAGTTTAACACCCACGGATAAGGAGGTGTATTAATATTTTTAAATCTTTTATATGAACTTAACCCTTTATATCTCTTTCACGCGATGAAGTAAAAATTGAATATGTAGATTAGTATATACTTGCCCATTAATTATAATAAACTGCAAAAAAACATTTGCTTTTCATAAAATCTTCTGATAGACAGCTAAAACTTATTTATAATCTCTATTCGGTTGATTAAAAAGTTCCTGCATTAGTAATTTATGGTTGCCGGCTGCTGAGTGCTGATTGTGTTCTTTATTTCTTGTTTGTTGCTTCTGCTCCCCGGCTATTGATACCAGATATAAAGCTAAAGGAGCACTGCAATGAAAAGAATTCTTCTTTATTTGTTCCTGTTGGTCGGCCTG
>JBDRRF010000075.1:0-59068 GCA_043825875.1 Pseudomonadota bacterium
CAAATGTATGGTTTTGGTTGAGTGTTTTTCCTGGTTTTTGTGCTTATACCCTCTCAGGAGGTGTATTGGGCTAAAACGGCACTTAACATCGCAGTGCAGTCGACAGCCGGGGCCGGGGCGTTTTTGCACGTTTGTTCAAGAATTGTAAATCGATATCTTTTTAATATGTTGGTGGAGGCCCCGGCTGCCACTGACCGCAGCGTTCTGTACCTAATGAAAATACTACGTAAATTAAAAAACAAAATTAAGCCAAATTTATTTACGACTATTTTAGCAGGTATACTGATGGGCAGTTTTATGAATTCGGCTGCTTACTTAAAATCATTTTTAGGATCTAATAGTATTTCTGAAATAGCCTGTATAGTTGTTGTTTTTGGTTGTATAAGCATATCTTATTATCTTTTGGTCCCTTATGATAAGAAACTGTTAGAAAATATAAATGATCACATGAATAATCGTATAAGTTTTCAAAATATTGTTATTCTATTTAAATTACATTTGAAGATGATTAGAATAATATTAACAGTTGGATTTTCGCTTGTTTTAACATTGGCAGTTTATCATGCCTTTAAAAATATTTGATCAAAGAAATACAGAACCAATCAATTAACCCAACACCGAGTAAGTAACGTTTTTTTATCCATTAACGGCGGCGGTGTGGGTTATTTCCGGCGTTAGGCCTCAAAGGAGATGATAATGGAGAAAATAGACTTCAAAAAACAGTTCAATGTTCTTTACAAGCCCTCCGCCAAGAATGTTGCCGTGGTACAGGTGCCGGAAATGAATTTTTTGATGGTGGATGGCGAAGGCGACCCAAACACTGCGCAAGCATTCAGCAATGCAGTTGAAGCCCTCTTTTCAGTTTCTTACACACTGAAATTTATGGTCAAAAAGGGAGATATGGCGATCGACTACGGCGTCATGCCGCTTGAAGGTCTCTTCTGGGCGGATGATATGAACGTATTCCGCACTGGCGACAAAGATGCTTGGAAATGGACCCTGATGATAATGCAGCCTGAATTTATTACCCAAGTCCTGGTGAAGGAAGCAATGGCCCAGGTGAAACTCAAAAAAGATCCGCCATCCCTTGGTTTATTGCGGTTTGAAGCATTCAATGAGGGGAAAGCTGCACAGATCATGCATATTGGCCCATTTTCAGAAGAAGGGCCAACGATCGAGAAGGTCCATGCCTTTATCGGTGACTGTGGCAGTGAAAGAGTTGGTAAACATCACGAAATTTATCTGAGCGACATAAGACGTGCCGCCCCTGAAAAATGGAAGACTATCGTCAGGCAACCGATGGCGCCATGATAGAAGACACCGCGAAATTAATTGCGCCATGCGGACTTAATTGTCGCCTCTGCCGAGCATACATAAGAGATAAGAAGCCATGCCACGGCTGCAGGGGCGAAGACAGGTCCAAATCGAAAACCTGCAGAATCTGTCCCATTAAGAACTGCGAAAAATTGAAAACTGGCGGCTTGGAGTTTTGCATTGACTGCGTCCAATTTCCATGCACCCAAATGAGCCGCCTGGAAAAACGGTATACAGCCAACTATGGCGTCAGTGTATTTGATAACTTGATGAAGATAAAGAATAGCGGCGTCTCAACTTTCGTAAGAGATGAAAACAGAAAATGGACTTGCCCAAGGTGCGGAGAGATATTGTGTATGCACAAAGAGCAATGCACTTCCTGCGGGCACGTTTGGCGCGCTCAATGTTGAATTGAATAACGAATGGCCTAACAAGGCAAATTAACACGGATGCAAATTCCGCTGCGCTCCATTTGCACCGGTTATTTGCAACGTTAGGCCATAAGAAGGAGGGGTGTCATGCCAGACCCATCTCATCCGATAATTGGTGCCCGTTTCAACATTAGCAAAGCAACCTCAAGCGAATATGGGCAGGAATTCTGGAAGATCGTGTGGTGTGCCGTCGATGCTACTGAACTTCGTGCTGTGATGTTCTACGAGGGCGATACTGATAATACTCTTAATGGCACAGAAAAAGTGTACTGCATTGCTTTCCAAAGCTCGGATGCCACTGTCGAAAATATTTCTGTCAATCTTAAATCATACAAGCCATTTCGAGATGTCGCGGCCTATCCCATGTTTATTGAAGGTGAGGAGTGTGCGGCAGAGCCGCTTGTCAACGCCGGCTATATAGATTTTATCGGGCGTTTTTCAGATGACGCATTTAATCCAAAACGCGCTCTTGCGAGCCTGAAAGGTGTCTCCCCAGATTTTTTTAATGACCCGAATTGGAAGCTCCAACCTCCTTTTGTTAACTTTGGAGATGCGCCGAGTAAAGAAGCCTGCGAGAAAGGTAATGATTTAAATAAGCCGAACGAGCGGAAGAAAACGCCCTGGTGGAAATTCTGGTCGGCTAATTCGATCGAGGAGAATGCATTCAAGAATAATCCTGAAGACATTAAGGCTTTGGTTGGCAACGGCGTTGGGCTATTTATCTTAGGCCGCTATAAGGAGGCAATTGGATGCTTTGATCAAGCCCTTAAGATTAATCCTGATGATACTGATGCCTGGGTTAACAAAGGTGCGTCATTATCAAAATTAGGCCGCGAGAAGCAAGCAATTGCATGCTATGAGCAGGTACTCAAGATTAACCCGGAACACGCTGGTGCTTGGTATAACAAGGGTATTTCTTTATCTGCTTTAGGTAGTCATAAAAATGCAATTAGTTGTTTTGACCGTGTTATCAAGATTGACCTGAGACATGCTGACGCTTGGTGGAGCAAGGGTAACTCCTTAACCAAATTAAAATGTGCAGATGAGGATAACCAAATAGATGAGGCAGTTGAATGTATTTCAAAGGCAGCTAATTTAGGCCATGAAACGGCACAACAGGCATGTACCAAACTTGGTATTGCTACCCAGTCTATAATCATTGGGGAAAAACGATCAAAGAAAGATTTTACCAATAAGATAAAGAAATGTCTAAACTGCAATACGTTGGTTTCCGAAGGACAATTGCAATGTTCTAAGTGTGGGGATAGTCGATTTATCTATGAATAACCAGGCTAATGAGACTTTGGCCTAACAAGGCAAATGCACTCGGACGGCAAAAAGCGTCGCTTCGCTCTGCTTTTCCCGCCGGTGATTTGCAGCGCATAATAAAAACAAGTTCTGCACAAACGCCACGGCCAGGACCAACAACTGGATGGAGACAGTCGCTGAAAAACGCGCTGCTCATCCGCCGCGTTAAGTTTGGATAAATAATAATGAAATCGTTTCTGCTACTGCTTTATAAGAAAAATAAAAAACCGCTAACATTAACAACAACCCTTTTATTAAGCATGGGTATAGGCTGCTGGTCTTTTGATCTACAACGCTTATTTCCATCAGGAGCCATAACGCCGAGATTGTTATTAGAAATAAGAATACTGATATCGCTACTATCAATAATATTGTTTCTGCTCTCACTATTTATAATCATCCTTGTTAATTACAAAAAAGATGTTGAAAATGAAAACGCACAAAACCACCGCACAAGGAGGGCTATTCACCAGTAGTGCATGCTGGGATCTGTGCGGGGGGTGCCGAGTAATCGGCATTCCTACCGCGATCTCTTGACTATTTATGTAAGATTATGATAATCAGACAACATGTCACGTCCACTTAGAATAGAATATCCGGGTGCTTGGTACCATGTCATGAACCGTGGCAGAAGGTTTGAGAATATATTTTCAGACGATGCGGATTATGAAATGTTTGTCGAGCTTCTCAAAGATACATCGGAAATGTGGAATGTTAATATTGCCGCCTATTGTTTAATGTCTAATCATTATCATATTCTATTGCAGACACCGGATGGAAATATCTCAAGAATCATGCGGCATATCAATGGCGTCTATACGCAAAGATTTAACAGAAAATACAGTCAAGACGGTCAACTATTTAGAGGTAGATATAAGTCGATTCTTGTAGGTGGAGACAGTTATTTATTACAACTTGTTCGATATATTCACCGGAATCCAATAAAAGCCGGCCTTGTTACGTCTTTGAATTCATATAAATGGAGCAGTCATAAAGGATACCTTTCTATAGCACAAAAATGGAGCTGGCTTCACAAGACATTTATTTTTTCACTTCTTACAAAAAACAAAGAAGAATGGATAAAAAAATACCGGCAATTTGTTTCTATTAAGGAAGATGATAATATCACCCAAGTAATTGAAGCAAAGAAATGGCCTTCTATATTGGGTCCTAATAATTTTTTAGATTGGGTTAAAGGCAAATATTATAAATCTATAAAAGACGAGGACATTCCTGAGTCAAAATTACTTGATCCAAGCCAGAAATTAATTCTCGAAGTAGTATGTAAATATTATGCTGTAGATGAAAAAGATATTTATAAATCAAGACGAGGGTCATATAATGAACCAAGAAATGTTTTGATTTATCTAATCAGACGTCTTAGGCAAGATCACATGAAGCAAATCGGCAAAGAATTTAATATAGAAAAGTCCACTTCTGTCAGCAGCATTGTTGAACGGGTTAAGAAGCAGTTGCAGTCAGATAAACCTTTGAAGAAACGAATTGATGATCTTATTAATATGGTCGATAAGAGCCAAAAGCGGACTTGACCCCTAAATTTTTGCTGCGCAGGTAATTTCCGCGTTCGAATCCGCACTCATTTTTTCATGTAGGTTGACAAATTATACCAAATTGGTATATTGTATATACTATGAATTTTGAATTTGATCCTAAAAAATCAGATAGCAACAAAAATAAGCATGGGATTGATTTTTTTGAGGCCCAAGAGCTTTGGAATGATATTGATCTATTAGAAATTCCAGCTAAAACAACCGATGAATTGAGACTCCTGGTTATTGGAAAAATAAACGAAAAACACTGGACTGGGATTATCACATACCGCAATGATAATATACGAATTATCTCAGTCCGGAGTGCCAGGAATGAGGAGATTGAGCTTTATGAAAGCTAAAGAATTAGATAAAATATTTGATGATGGTAAAAGCATTTTAGAACATTTAGACCTCTCAAAGGCCAGACGGCCGAACCAGGAACAGAAAAGGGTTAATGTCGATTTTCCTCTCTGGATGATTCAGTCGCTTGATAGAGAAGCTAAACGTCTTGGTGTGCCTCGGCAATCGATTATTAAGATTTGGCTTGCTGAAAGATTACGCAAATCCGCTACCACATAATATTCGAACCTGTCGTTCCACACTCGACCGGAAACCCGCACCTTTTTTCCCAAATAGTATAGGCTGAGTTAAACGTGGCTAAGGAAATAATGGGGTTACCCTGATCTTCCCCCAGAAAAACGGACACCTCGATTAAGGGACAGTCGTGGCATTCTCAAATGTCATGGGACTTTTATTGCCCAACGAAGAATGCCTCCGTTTGCGATTATAAAATAGTTCTATGTAGCTAAAAAGACAGCTTCTTGCCTCTGAACGGGTCTTGTAGTCCTCGAACACTACCCACTCTGTTTTAAGCGAATGAAAAAAGCTTTCCATAGGAGCATTATCCCAGCAATTACCTTTCTTCTTTTTCCATTGACGTCTATATTTGTCTAAACCGCCGCCGGGCAGCACCACATGCACATGAGGATGATAATCCAGTTTCCTGTTATGAGTATGCAAGACCATACTCATGCCTATTTCTGCCCCATGGAAGATATTTTGACTCTAAATTTACCATTTATTCAGGGACAGAAAAGCGGACAAATCTATTTGTTGCTGACATAAATTATAACTGCCTTACTCAGCATTCGGTAACATTTATTTATAATGCAACTGGTGTTAACCTTTTTCAACCCGGGATCTGAAATAGAATTGCCGATATTCTCTGGTTTTTTATTGAAATTATTTTATCGTTAGTTATAATCAACACATGCTATATATTTTTTGGTTGGTTAATTAACCTTGTAATAAACAACCGATCAATATACCGTCGATTTCTTAAAAATTTTCTTTTATTATATTTCGATAAAGAGTGAGGAATATCAAGATTGTTTTATCATGTTCCAGCAGAAATGATATGAACCATCTTACAAATGCTGCTGCGCGTTCATTTGCAACACTGTTTTTAACCGTTCTGGTTATTCATATGAGCCTGGTCATCCCACGTACGGAATGGTTGTGCCGGTGTGGCGATGAAATTTTGCATTCTGATTCATGCTGCTGCAATTGCCCCAAGTGTGTTGAAAAAAGGGATGGTCTGCTTTCTTACTGCAATGGCCCGGAACAAAAGCACAAAGAGACACGGCAAAGACAATTTTTGGAAAATATGGGCTGTTCCTGCGGGCTTGGCCAAGTGGTCCTGAACCTGCCAGGAGATTCACCTTTTCTTCCGCTTGATCAGATAGCCGGTATATTCCCGACCAAAATTCATAAGGCTCCATCCAAAATAAACGGTTTCCTTTCTTATGTAACTTTTCTTATCGTCAAACCGCCCGGGTAATTCATTACCATTCACCAAACATTATCCGCCATTGATATTAACACAGTAAGTTCTATCGCTCATCCGAAGCACTACTCTTGAGGTTAGCGATACGCTCAGGTTATAAGCGCGGCTGGCTGTGTTGCTGATGGTTTTTATTCATTAACCATTCAAAACATAAGATGGAGTTATAAGTTCGTGCCATGCTTTGGATGATTCAGTATCACGAATAAAGTTCTTTTGGTATTTGAAAGGAAACGTTTCTTTTCGAATGTTAACATGCAAGGGCTTGCGGATATGCAGACAAATAATTCCTTAAACCTGATTCAACGGAAAAGGAAAATATATGAGAAAAACTGAAATATTGGTTATAGTTATAATCATATTGGGTGCAGTAGTTTTCGTTATTAATTTACCGTCCTATGCGGAAGAAACAGATAAGGACATCGAAGAGGTTACGGTGCTTGACGAAATTATAGTTACTGGTGCCCGCGTGGAAACCAAATTAAAAGAAACACCTGCCACAATAGATGTAATATCACAAAAGGAAATAGAAAAAGTCAAATATCGAAATGCAGGCGATCTGCTCAAAAGAGTACCGGGCATTTTCACCCAGAATCTTAATGGGGAAGAGGAACTTACATCCATTAGAGTTCCTACTCATTTTTCAAACCCCTATACACTTCTTTTAATAGACGGACTTCCGGCATCGAATTATGGTGAGTTGGCGGGCGGCCTTTTGAGAGAAATCAACAACAACAGCATTGAAAGTATCGAAATCATCAAGGGGCCGGCTTCCGCACTTTATGGGAGCAATGCAATAGGGGGTGTCATCAATGTAATAACCAAGGGCCCTTCAGAGGAACCATGGGTCAGGCCGTGGGCGGAATATGGCGAATACCATCAATGGCGGGGTGGCATATCCGGCGGAGGAACATACGGCACCGTTGGTTTTAATGCGGATACCATGTATATTGATTCCGAAGAATGGAGAGAGCACTCCGCTCATGAAAAAAAAGCAGCAACGTTTAGGGCGCAATATGCACCAAATAATATATCTCTTCTCGACTTCAAGCTCGAATATATAAAACTGGAAAATGAAACAGCCAGCACATTAAGCGCCGAGGATTACAAAGAAGACTGGCAACAGAGTTATATGACCTTCACACAAATTAAACTTGAGAAGATTTCTCCCTCCCTGACTTATAGCATAGATACGTATGGTGGTGAGTTGAAAGTCGCAGCGCTCTTACGGCAGATAAACCACGATGTGAATCCAAATTACGGCATCAGATATAATCAGAAAACCAAGGCTTATACTAGTTATCTATCTCAGATAGATGCTGTAGATGTTGACCTTCAGTTATTGTACTCAAGGAATTTTGATTTCTTCAAATCCCGGATAATAGGAGGAATGGACTTTGAGCGTGGCAATTCCGATGTTGAAACGTATGATTTGAAAGTAATTCGCGACCCGTTTACCGGAAAATATACTTCTTTTTCAAATAATGGTCTCGGGGAATCATTTGATGTTACGACATATGCCACAGCCCCCTATCTTCAGTTCCTCAGCACACCTTATGAAAATTGGCGGTTAACTTTCGGTGGAAGATACGACATGGTGAAGTATGATATTGAAGACAACCTGGGTGTTGCCAAAGACGGCAAGAAGAACTTCTCAAGGTTTTCTCCCAAGGTGGGCATTACCTATGACATAAGCCCAAACCTCAATTTGTTTGCAAGTTATTCTCAGGGGTTTGTCGTTCCTACCGTCAGCCAGCTATTTACAGGCAGGGGCGCCAGCAAAGATCTTGATCCCGAAAAAGCGGATAATTATGAGGTGGGATTCAGAGGTACAACCTGTCAAAAAAAACTGAAGCTTGATTTGAGCTTCTACAGTATGAAGATCGATGACAAAATCATCGTTCAGACTGTGGACCCTGTAACTTCAGCTATAGAGTATCAAAACGTAGGAGAAACTTCCCACAGAGGAATAGAAGTGACACTGGGTGTTTTTCCACTGGACTGGATAAACCTGGTAATGTCGTATTCATATGCAAGGAATAACTATGAACAGTTTGATGATCCGGTTTCGGGAAATGATTACAGTGATAACCGGATTCCTTTGGCACCGAAAAACAGATTCAATGCCAGGCTTGCTGTAAACCCCATCGATCGAATGGTGCTGGAATTAGAAATGGATGTTCAGGACAAATATTATGTTGATGATGAAAACAGCGATACATACGACAGACCAACTTTATATAATCTGAGAGGATCATACGATTGGGAAGAATGGTCGTTATGGGTACACGCCTTGAATCTTTTTGATAAGAAATACGCTACAAGGGTTACGGCAAGCTCTGGTATATTTTCATATTTTCCGGGAAACCCGAGAACAATTTTCGTAGGACTTTCTTATAAGTGGGGTAAAAAATGAACGGGATCATAAAAAGCCTTCCGCAAAAGCTATGTTTCTGGGCTGTTCTGACCCTTGTGGCTGTTTTAGCACCGTCTATCGGAAATACCCAGGATTTTGAACCGCTATTTCTTACGGAGGCGACGGCTAAGGAACGGGGCGGTCATATCCAATTTGAATCCGAGCACCGGCCCCTGCCGTTTAGGCACTATCGTTTGAAATCGAAAATTCCTTATGGAAGCCTTCAGGCTTTTGTGCGCCACCCTGACGGTCAGTTATCGATTGCCCGGCTCCAAAAAGAAGAGAAAGGAGAAATGAACGTATCCTTCAAAACACCTCTTGGTGACGGTCCCATGCACGGCATCCATACCCTTTATGTAGTCGACCAACAAATCGAAGGTAATCGGCTCCTGGTCAGGACTGCCAAATGGCATACGATTCATCACAGTTGCGGTTGGGGTCACGGATACAAATACGATAAGGATCGTACAATAACTAAACCCCTTGCTGACGTTCCTCTGGAAATATCATGCCTGGAGCTTTGGGATGGCAACTTTCACTCCAGAGTGCAGTCGGGAGACCGGCTTAGATTCAGGGTTTTTTCTTACGGTGCTCCGGTGGCCGGTGCCAATATCAGACTGATAAGCGGTAAGGGGTGGATCAAACATGAAGTTACAGGTAAAGACGGTACGGCTGAATTTCAACTGGTCAGAGACTATTACCCAAAAAACTGGAAGTATTTTGACAGCCGGCATCGGGAAAGGTTCACAGTGGTGACCGAATACGAAAGCCCAAGCCAGGGACAATTTTCCGGAAAAGACTACAGCAGTGTCCGTTATATTTCCAGCATCCCCTGGACATATATTCCCTCAAGGAAGGAATATACTTCGACTGCCTTCGGTCTTTCAATAGGTTTACTCATCATAGCAATAGGAGCTCTGGGCTTTTATATATATCGGGAACGTCGCAGGCGCCCTTACAGGGAGGTGATGTTCGATGAAAAAGATTAAAAAATTTCTCTACATGGCCGATATCGATCGATTCCGTTTTTATGTGCAAATTGCTTGTTTTTTTATTCTTATTTACGGTGGTTACCTGGCGCTGGATTTTGGCAGTCATCTGCCTACATTCGCCTGTCCTTTTAATAAAGGGGCAGGAGGAACCTGTTATCTGTATCCATTACAGCACCAGGTCAATATGCCCTTTCGCCAGATGTTTGGTGGCCGGGGAATCGGTTTTATAGCCGGGCTGGGAACTTTTATTCTGCTTCTTATATTGTTTAACAAGTCTTGGTGTGGTTTCATCTGCCCTTTAGGTACCATACAGGACTGGATCACGCGACTTAGAGTCCGGGCCGGTATCCGCTACAGTATGTATTCGAAGAAAACATTTAAAAGGCTTAAGAAAATTAAGTATATTCTTCTCATACTGCTGGTGCTTTTGCCGCTTGGGATGAGCAATTCCATTTTCGGTCTTCCCCGCCTTTCCCATGAATGGGCTACACCCTATTGCATGATTTGTCCAGGGAGAACAGTACTTCCTCTGTTTTCGGGAGACGTCACTCAGCTGGTTGTTGATTTTAGTTCTGGAACAAAAATGGTGCTGACCACTCTTGGAATGGTAGTGACCGGACTGTTTTTTTTGGGAGCTTTTATAAAAAGGCGTTTTTTTTGCCTGTTTTGTCCTATGAGTTCGCTTCAGTATCTGTTTTCTAAAATAGGTTTGTTGCGGCTGACCAAGGATGGCACAAAATGCACACGTTGCGGAAATTGTCATAGAGTATGTGATATTGGTATAAGTGAGATTGCAGAAAATGTTGACAGCAAAAATATTGTTCAGGATGACTGCATGATGTGTTTCAAATGCGTTGCCGTTTGTCCGGAAGAAAACTGCCTGAAAGTCAGCTTCCTTGGAGCGACTTTATATGCAGCAACGGAGGAAGGATTTTTTAAACGGGCATCAAAGGAGAAAATAAGTGGAACCTGACCGGATAGAAAGACAAAAAATGACCATAAAAAAGCGTCTGCACTCAGAAAACCGTGAGACCCTTAAAAGGATTGAACAGATAGGTGAGAGCTCCCCGGAAGCAATGCAGTATTTTTATGATGTTTTCACACACTGGGATAATCCAGCTGTCCTTGATGGAAATAAGCCGGTTATTGCAATAAGCTGCATGCAGGTGCCTCTGGAACTGATCCTTGCTTGTAATGCCTTGCCACTCCGACTCTGCAACGGTTCTCACGCATTGGAACAGGCGGGATCCGAGTTTTTGCCTGTTAAGACTTGCTCAATCGTAAAGGCCACAGTGGGTCTGGTAACAGCATTTCAGGAGCAGTTAAAAGATAGACTGGTTCTGGTGGTGGTTCCAACAACCTGTGATCAAAAACGAAAAGCCATCGAGACGCTAAGTGAAGGTGCGTTTAAGATATACTCCCTGGAAGTGCCGCCATCAAAAGATACTGAAGAAGCCGCGATTTACTGGAGGAACTCGGTAAAAAAGCTGATTTTGGCTCTGGAAAAGGCCACCGGAATCCGGATTACAAAAAGAAATCTTACCGCAGCCATAAACGGTGTACGGCAGGCATCCGCTCAATTCCGGCGGCTGTCCCGCATGCAGCAGCATAATCCGACGCTGCTTTACGGTAAAGATATGTTTATGGTAATGAGTACTTTTCTCTTCGATGATATAAATCGGTGGACGGCTGCTGTAGCCCGATTGAACGACGAACTGGAAGTTCGTAAACAACATGGTATATTTGCCGGCAAGGGGGCTCCCCGCATGCTGCTGACCGGATCTCCTCCCATGGCTCCCGGTTTCAAACTCCCGCTACTGCTGGAAGAAGCAGGAGCGGTTATTGTAGCAGATGAGGTCTGCTCCTGTTCGAGGCTGTTGCATGATACGGTGGCTTATGGTGAATGGAGGCTTTATGATATGATACCGGCCGTTGCGGATCGATATTTAAAGCCCTGTACCTGTCCTGTTTTCGATTCGGGAGAGGACCGCAGAAGAAAACTATCAGAGACTGTTCATCGCTTTGATGTAGACGGAGTGGTCTATCAGAGCTATTCAGGGTGTTTTCTCTATCAGATGGAAGAGAGAGGCGTAAGCAATTCATTAAGAGGCGCTGATATTCCAATGCTGTTTGTGGAGACAGACTACAGTACAGAAGACAGAGGGCAATTGACCACACGGCTTGAAGCTTTTGTGGAATCCATAAGATCCCGAAAAAGGAGAAAATGAACCATGAAATTATTCTGTGGAATAGATATCGGTTCCTCAACAATTAAGATCGTTCTTATAGATGAGAAAGGCGATATAATTGCCAAAAACATTACACCCTCAGGACATCATTACTACCGGAACGCCTCCGATGCCCTTACGCGCCTGCTTGATATGCATCGCATATCAAAAGATAACATATCCTTGACGGTTTCAACCGGATATGGCAGAAAATTGTTTAAGGAGGCCGATCTAAACATCAGTGAAATTACTGCCAATGCCATGGGAGTAAAAAGAGTGGAAGGGCATGGGACTCCTGTCAAAACAATCATCAATATAGGAGGTCAGGATTCTAAGGTAATTCTTCTGGACGATGACGGCGGTGTGAAAGAATTTTGTATGAACGATAAATGTGCTGCAGGAACAGGCAGCTTCCTCGAAATGACAGCAAAAAATATGGGAGTAACTCTTGAAGAATTGGGTCGATGGCGCATGGATACCGGAAAGATACCTGTAACAATTAACAGTACCTGCACCGTCTTTGCGGCATCGGAGATCATCAGCCTACTTGCAGACGGGTATGAAAAGGGTGAGATTATTGCTGGTGTTCATTCAGCTGTCGCAAGAAGAGTTGCCCACCTCGCTTACAGGATTGATATTAAGGACAGGGTTCTCTTAGATGGGGGCGGAGCCATGAATTGCGGACTCAAATCAGCTCTGGAAGATGAGCTGATGCGGGATATAACTGTTCCTGAAATCCCCCAGATCACCACGGCCATTGGTGCGGCGCTTTATGCACGTGAAGGTTTATAAAGGGATTTTTATGAAAAACTGGTTTATAATCCGATTATCGCGGCAACTCTTACCAGAAAAGGCATTTTGGTTTTTCCTTCTTGCAGCATCGGTTCTTTTGCTTTTTGCAAACCAAGGATGTTATGATAAAACCAGCAGGCCGGTTATGGGACAAAAAGCACCCGATTTTTCCTGCCGGTGCATTAATGACTCGCGGCAGGAACTTAGCCAATTTAAAGGCAATGTGGTGCTGATAAGGTTTTGGGCGGATTGGTGCCGTTCCTGTGTAAAGGAGATGCCTATCATCGATAAATACTACCGTAGTGCAAAAAACAAGGGTTTTGTAGTTCTTGCTGTAAACGTAAAGCAATCCAGAGCAGATATTGAGGCTTTCGCCAGGAAATTCAAGCTATCATTTCCCATCGTACTGGATGAGGAAGGTAAGATCACCAAAATATATGATGTCAAGAGAGTCCCTACCCATTTTCTGATAGACCGGGATGGAATTATTCGGAGTATATATTTAGGCCCTATCGGCGATGAGAATGAGCTGGCCAAATTTCTTGAGCCTTATTTGTAATTTAAAGGAAGGCATATGGATTTTCTTTATTCATGCTTCCAGATAGCAGAATGAATTTCAAAAAAAGCGTAAAAAAGACTTATTGCAAGAGGGCCAAGAAGAAATCCTATCGTTCCAAAAAGCAGAATACCTCCAAGAGCAGACAGAAGAATAATCATAGGATGCACCTGCATTCTTTGTCCTACAAGCTTGGGGCGTAAAAAATTATCAATCATACCGACAGCGCATACCCCCCAGACAAGCAAGCCGAATTCTGATAAAATCTTCCCGGGGATAGTTTAGGGACCGATAAATTTACGTAAGGTTGGATAAGTTGTCAGGCCTGCTCTTGGCTCTTGTGAAATTAAAAGACGGCCGTATTTTAACTGTTGCATAGTTTTTAATAAAGAAATCAAGAGTCATGATTTGTCATTGAACTCACATTTGTCATTAAGTTCGAATATTGCTCAATAGCCATGAAATTATTAATTGACAAAACCTAAATACTAATCTAATTAATATTAGTATTTAGGTAGCTAAGAGTACGTTAGATACTAATAACGTACTAATTAATGTCAAATTAGTATTTGGGGGCAATTGCTTGAAAATACTGGAAAAAGCTCCAGATTGGAAAAACCTGTTCAAAGAATGCTTTACTCCTGAACTGGCAACAAAGACTATCGATGTTGTAAAAAAGGCAAACAGCGAATATTTCTATTGGGATAATTTCAAATATCAGCCGATGCCCGATGATGTTACGCCGGAGTCGGCATGGGTAATGGTAAAAACATCAAGACTGTTTCAGACCAGACACATTTTACTTGCTGATTCAAAAGGGAGCCAATTTGGCTACTGGCTCCCGGATTGCGTTCTTAAGGAAATTCATTATATAGATCAGCAGGCGGGTGGGACTATTCTTGTTGATGATCCTTCAGTCCATTCGGATGAAAAGCAGAGGTATATGGTAAGGTCATTAATAGACGAGGCAATATCATCCAGCCAAATAGAAGGAGCGGCAACCACAAGGGTTGTTGCAAAAGAGATGTTCAGGATGGGCAGAAAACCCAGGGACCGCTCCGAACAGATGATATATAATAACTATCAATCAATGCAGATGATAAAGAAACATCTGCCGGAGCCTCTTACCATTGATTTGATAAATAGAATTCACACCTCCATGACGGAAAGTACTCTTGAAGTTTCTTCATGGGCCGGAAGATTCAGAACTGCTGATGATGAAGAGATCCATGTCTTCAACAACGACGGACAGATCCTTCATACTCCGACAAAAGCTGCTGATGTTCCTGACTTGATAGAGGCTTTGTGCAATTTTGCAAACAAGGACAGTAATGATGAGTTTGTTAACCCAATCATAAAAGGGATACTGATTCATTTCTGGCTTGCATATGTCCATCCTTTTATGGACGGAAACGGGCGTATGGCAAGAGCGCTTTTTTATTGGTACATGCTCAAACATAAGTACTGGCTCTTTGAGTACCTTTCGCTATCGACTGCGATACTGAGCTCTCGTAGCCAATATTACAAGTCGTTTCTTTATTCCGAGACGGATGACAATGACGCCACGTATTTTATTGTCTATAATTTAAAGGCTATTCATAATGCGCTGGAAATGTTGAATGTATATATTGAGAGAAAGCAGAAAGAAAAAAGAAATGCTTATCGGTTTGTCGTGAATTATCCTTCGCTGAACTTAAGGCAACGTGCCCTTCTTGCAAGCGCCCTAGAAAAACCCGAGGAGATATATTCAATAGAGAAGCATTCAAACGTTCATGGTGTTACCTATCAGACTGCGAGAACCGATCTGCTTTCTCTCAGAGATATGGGGTTGCTTGAGATGAGAAAAGAAGGCAAGAAATACATATTCGAACCGGTTGCTGATATAGCGATAAAGCTTGACGGCAGCAAGGTGTAGCAATGGGAACAAACATACTATGGGTAAGCCGCAGCTGTTTGTTCAAAGCAGAGAGTGTAGGGAGAGTGGACACCCAAATTGTTTAAGTTTCTATGAATTGAAGCCATAGTACGATGGTTTGTTTAAACTCTTCAATTTAAAATCATATTGATACATCATAATCACAATATAATAATTATTTTGGAATAGCTTTTGCTGTTTCAGAAAGCAATTGACAGCAGGTTTTGCAAACTGTAAACTTTTTTTTAATCGGATAGCTTGGTATGGTTTGTAATGCTGCCGATAATTTAGCAATACAACAGCTTAATATATAACACTCAGAGACATCAAGAGACATATGAGTAAAACCAAAGGACAAATTGAAGCTGAAATCTGCGATGCAGTGATCAAATTTGAAAAAGAGTACATGGGCCGGGGTCCCTTGGAAACCAAGGCTTATATAATCGACGACATAGTTTTGGTGCGCCTTAAAAGCGTGCTCACGATGGCAGAGATCAAACTTGCTGAAGCAACTGACCGTAAAGACGGGCGCGAATTAATAAAACGCATCAGAATTACTCTGCTAGAGCAAGGCCGTCCCCTGCTGGAGGCAGCGGTAGAGGAAATCGTCGGCGTAAAAGTAAAGAGTCTACACACAGATATCAGCACTGTTACCGGTGAACGTGTGATCATTTTCTCGTTGGTATCTCCTCCTTCCTTTGCCCAAAGTCGCAATCGGGCATAAAGATTTTTTGTTTTCCGCCGGAACCAAAATAATTTCTGAATAAATTGCTTGACAAGAATTGTGCACATGATATTTTTAAACAAATTTTAACCTGTCTGAATACTGGCGCTATGGCGGCGATCTTCTTCGGAAGGGTTATAAGTCTTTAAAATTGATTGCCTGAGAGTTTAAACGGGCCCTTTGCCAAGAGGTAAAGGGTGCGAAAAAAATATGAGGCCACGATTCGTTTCTTTGAAACGAATCGTGGCCTTTTTTTTTGGATAATTCACAAAAGAAGCAAAGGCCATAAACGCAAAAACGGAAACATACTCCTTTGAGGCATGCCATGTTTGATAAAGTTTTGATTGCTGACCGCGGTGAAATTGCAATTCGAATCATGCGCACTTGTAATCGTATGGGTATCAGCACAGTTGCAGTATATTCCGACGCGGAAAGTCACAGCCTGCATCGTCAGATGGCAAATGAATCAATACATATTGGTGGGCCGTGCGTCCAGGAATCCTATCTTAACGGGGAAAGGATAATTTACGCCGCTCTTGAAACCGGTTGCCAGGCTATTCATCCCGGTTATGGTTTTTTATCTGAAAATGCAATATTTGCAAGAAGCGTGGAGACCGCGGGCTTAACTTTCATCGGTCCGTCAGCCGGAGTTATCGCTATGTTGAGCGACAAGATCACCGCCAAGAATCTGGCCATCAAGGCAGGTGTGCCGGTCATTCCGGGCCATTCGGATACCTTGAAAGATGAAGACGAAGCGCTGGCATTGGCGGAATCCATCGGTTATCCGGTGTTGCTCAAACCTGTGGCAGGTTGCAACGCTAAGGGTCTGCGTATTGTGTATGGACCGGGCGAAATGGAGGCTGCGATTGCGGCCAGCCGTCAGGAAACACGCAAGGCATTTGGTAATAGCCGGATTTTTATGGAGCGTTTTATTGAACAATCCCGTCATGTGGAAATTCAGATCCTGGCCGATTCTTTGGGTAACGTAGTTCATCTGGGTGAAAGAGAGTGCTCGATCCAGAGACAATATCAAAAATTTATCGCAGAATCTCCGTCGCCTGCTGTGTCCGAAGACTTAAGACGGCGCATGGGCCAAGCTGCCTGCGATCTGGCACGCAAAGTCGGCTATATTAATACTGGGACAATTGAGTTCATTCTGGATGCCCACGGGGCTTTCTATTTTCTGGAGATAAACCCCCACCTTCCTGAGGAGCATGCGGTAACCGAACTGCTGACAGGACTGGATCTGGTGGAACTCCAGCTACGAATTGCCTGCGACGAGGCTCTTCCGTGCGACCAGGCAAGCTTAATTTTTGACGGATGGGCTATACAAGCGCATATTTATGCTGAAGATCCAAACAGGGATTTCATACCCTCCACTGGTATAATCACCCGTTATTCCGAGCCTAATGGCAATGCCATCCGGGTAGACAGCGGAGTGAAAGCGGGCAGCAGGATCGGCAGCTATTACGACTCATTGCTGGCCAAAGTTATATCCCACGGCAAAGAAAGAGAAACAGCACGTAACGGACTTGTGGAAGCATTAAACGGCTATTATATCGGGGGGGTTGCTACAAATATCGATTTTGCCAACAGATTGATGAGTCATTCTGAATTCGCAAAAGGCAATTTTAACACAAATTTTATAAACCGGCATTTCAACACCATAAGAAGATATATGCAAGCGGTATAGACACCGGAGGAATCTTTACCGAAACGGTTAAAATAATAATTCAAAGAAACAGAATAATAACTAAAAGGGGAGAATGATATGTCAGAAAATAAGGAGAAGTACATAATAGGAATAGATACCGGAGGGACATTTACCGATACGGTAATCATAGATAAACACGGTAAAATTACTATCGGCAAAGCTCTCACAAATTACGGGGATCTTAAGGCGGGTGTTATCAGTTCCCTGCGGGATGGAGCATCCGAGATGGGGAAAAAACTTGAAGATATTTTGCCTAATACGGTTTATGTGGGACACGGCACGACTCTTGGAACCAATGCGGTTATAAACCGAACATTCGGCAAAGTAGGTCTTTTAACCACAGCCGGGCACGAGGATATTTCCATCATTATGAGAGCCGGAGCCAAAACCGATGGTTTGAGTGAAGATGAAGTCAAACACCAGGCTACCTGCCGCAAACCTGAGCCGCTTGTGCCCCGGCCATTGATTAAAGGCATAGTTGAACGTATGGACTGCTTCGGCAAAGCAGTAATTCCCCTGGATCTCAAACAGGCTAAACAGGCAATTGACGAGCTGGCGGCTGAAGGATGCGAGGCGATAGCCATATGTCTGTTATGGTCTTTTACGAATGCGGAACATGAAATTGCGTTAAAAAAGCTGGTAGAGGAGAATTATCCGGATATTTATTTAGCGGTATCTCATGAAATATCTCCCAAACTCAGAGAATATGCCCGAACAATGACTGTTATTATTGATGCCTGTATCGGAAAACTTACCCGTGAATACATTGATTCATTAAACAAGGAGCTGAAGAATTCCGGGTTGAAGCAGGATATTTCCATTATGCATGCTTACGGCGGTGTTACCAGCTGGGAGACCGCAAGACCTGTTTCCACGATTGAGTCAGGGCCTGTAGGCGGTGTTGTTGGAAGCAAATTCTTAGGTAACGTTCTTGGAGAAAAAAACATAATCACAACAGATGTCGGCGGCACGAGTTTTGACGTAAGCGTTCTGGCAGACGGTGAATGGTCTTTCAAAAAAGAGCCTATCATGATGCGCTTTCGTGTAACTATCCCGATTATCAACATCACATGTATCGGAGCGGCAGGCGGAACAATCTCAAGAATCGATCCTGTTACAGGCGGCCTTAAAGTAGGACCCGACAGTGCAGGTTCCACCCCAGGCCCTGTTTGCTATGAGCGTGGAGGAGAAGAACCCACAGTAACCGATGTTGATGTTGTACTTGGTTATCTGAATCCCGGTTATTTCTTCGGCGGCAAGCTTACTATAAATAAAGATAAAGCTTACAAGGCTATCAAAGAAAAAATTGCCGATCCGCTTTGCATGGATGTTGTTCAGGCAGCAGCCGGTATATATGATATTATCAATTCTTTCATGGCAGATAACTTAAGGCAATCGGTAATTGACAAAGGCCATGATCCGAGGGATTTCGTCCTTCTTTCTTACGGCGGCAACGGGCCCATGCACTGTGCATCTTTTGCTAAGGATCTCGGGGCTAAAAAAGTTATAATTCCTCCTCAGTCTTCGGTGTTTTCCGCATTCGGCATTGCCTGTTCGGATGTTATTCATGTTTACACCCAGACCGATGTTAATATTATGCCGGCTGATCCTATGCATCTGAACACCGTTTTTGAAGAAATGGAAAAGCATGCGATAGCAGATATGGCTCTTGAAGGCATAGCAGCAGCAGATGTTGAGCTTCACCGTGAGCTGGATTTAAGATATAACAGGCAGGTGCATGAAGTTAATATTCCGGCTCCGACCAAAAAGCTTAATGCTGAGGATGTACGGCAGATTATGAACGATTGGGAAGCCAGATACGAGCAAATCTACGGCAAGGGTTCAGGATTCCGTGAAGCGGGAATGCAGGTTGTAACTTTCAGGTTGAATGCTGTAAGTAAACTTCTTAAACCTTCTCTTGAAAAGGCTTCCTATGAACCTATAGCCGATTCTTCACCGGCTGTTAAAGGGACCAGACCCGCATTTTTCAGAAAATTCAATGACTATGCAGAAACCAATATCTACGATTCCAGGAAGCTGAAATACGGCAACAAGATAGAAGGCCCGGCCATTATCGAAACACCAAGCACCACGATGGTCATCCTTCCCGATCAAAAGGCGGAGGTTGATGCTTACATGAACGTGGTTATCGTAAAACTTTAATTTTTGACCGAAGAGGAGGAATATATATGAGTACAGATAGTTGTGATTTCAAAATAGATCCCATCACCTATGAGGTTATTAAGCACAGTATATGGCAGACCTTGTGGGAGGGACGTTCCACTATGGAGAAGGTTTCAGGCTCGGTGGTAGTAACAGAGGCAAAAGAGGTTCTTTTCAGTCTGCATCAGCCCAATGGTGAGACGATAGTAAGTTCAGCCGGTTTGTTATTGCATATAAGCGGTGTTGAAAAACAAATTGGAAAAGTTATCGAATGGTATACTGAGAATCCCGGCATCAACGATGGCGATGTTTTCATGTTTAACGACCCGTACATAGGTGGAATGCATGCTCCGGACCAGTCCTGCTTATGCCCTGTGTATTATGAAGGCAGGTTAATCTGCTGGCTTTCGGCTCTGTTTCATACAGGTGAAGTAGGAGCTATAGAGCCCGGAGGAATGTGCCCGAGCGCCTTGGAAATATTTCACGAGGGAATCAGGATTCCGGGTTTGAAACTCATGGATAAAGGTGTTGAGCGCAAAGATACATATATGCTTCTTCAAAGAGCCGTCCGTGATCCGGGAGGAATAACACTTGACTGCCGCGCACGTGTTGCAGGATTAAACGTTGGCAAAGAAAGGGTTTTGAAATTATTTAAAAAATATGGCGAAGAAGACATGCAGTCCATATTTGTGCAGATGATCGATGATACAAGAACATATGCCAAGGCCAAACTAAAAGAACTTCCCGACGGTGTCTGGCGGGATGTATCCTATATAGATCATGACGGGAAAAACTACAATCTGGCTAAAATTGTCACGACCATGACCAAAAAAGGAGACAAACTTACTATTGATTTTACCGGTTCCGATCCCCAGAGACCCGGCCCCACAAATATGATTTACGAATCAGTAAGAGGTGTTGTTTACACTATTTTATGTACCCGGTTGTTTTATGTAGAGCAGTGGAACAGGGGTGTTCTGGACGTTGTTGATATAATAGCTCCTGAAGGCAGTATAGAAAATGCAAGATGGCCTGCACCTGTCAGCATGTCGGCTTTCCATGTTTTACAGCTTTGCGCTATTTTAAATACTCTGGTTTCAAAAATGATGGTAGGAGTTCCTGAATATTATGGTGATCAGAATGCCTGTTCACCTCCCAATTCTGCGGTTATAGCCTGGGGCGGTCCTAACCAGTATGGCCTTGTTATGGGCACTGTCTTTTTTGATATATTAAGCGGCGGTCAGGGCGCCGGTTCCGGTTTTGACGGTGTTGATTCGGGTTGCTTTCCCGTAACGCCTGAGGTTATAGCCGGAGATGTTGAAATGTATGAATCAATCATGCCTTTTATTTATCTTACAAAACGTCAGGGCATGAACACAGCCGGTGCCGGAAAATATCGCGGCGGCACAGGTATGGAGATTATTTATAAGGTTCATAATACTCCAGGAGTTCAGGTTCTTATTCTTGGCTGGAACAAGGAAACCACTGCTGGTCCGGGACTCTGGGGAGGACATCAGCCTGCTCCTTATAAAAATTACGTTGCCAATAATACTAAAAGTGATGAATATCTGGCGAGTGGAAAAGCAATTACTTGTCTTGATGATATTAAAGCAACCGGAGGTGATCAAAAAGAATGGCCTACCATGGTTTCCGCAACACCTGCTTTCCAGGGTGATATTTACTATCTGTATGGAGTAGGCGCAGGCGGGTATGGAGATCCTCTGGATCGTGAGCCAGAAAAGGTTTTATCTGATGTTATAAACCTTATAATCAGTCCCGAATATGCAAAAGATATATATGGTGTAATAATTGAAGGCAAAAATGAGGGCATTAACATAGAAGCAACGGAAAAACAAAGAGAACTTCTTAAGGCAAAAAGAAGAGAACGTGCTGCGACAACATGTAAAGCTCCCGCGCTAAACTGTGCTTCTATTGAAGAAGGGATTATAAGAATTCATGAAAACCTGCAAGTAACCAAAGACAAGAAGATCCAGTGCTTGAAATGCGGCCATGTATTTTGCGGAAATGATCAGAATTACAAAGATCATGCATTAAAAGCCGAGATTAAGGGAAGCGAAATCGGAAAGAATTATCTCCAGACTGACAGATTTCTTGTTTATCATGAGTTCTATTGCCCAAGCTGTACTACATTGTTATGCCAGGATGCTCTTCCTCCGGGCACCGCTCCTGTTTGGGATGTACAGGTTGGTGCTTGATAGAAATCTGTTTCTATAATGATCTATAGAACGTTTCGGATGAGCAGGCTTTTATTGAACCGTAATAGCAACTGCATTCCCCGCTGCTTGCAGCGGGGAATTTTCAATTTATTTTTAGCATCGGGTAAAATCTATCCTAACATTAATGGTATTAGCTTTGACATCAAAGGCTTTCTTAGTATAATATTGCCATGAACTTTTTAGGGAAAAGGTAAAAAACAAAACCCCATATAAAAACAAGGGAGGAAACAAACATGGTTCAGAAACCCAATGAAAAAGAAGAAGAATATTTTACCAGAATGGAATTTGAAAGAAAAAAGAAAATTGAAGACGAAAAACACAAAAAACTTGCCGAAAAGGAAAAGAAAGATCTTAAAGAACTTCATTTTATGAGATGCCCCAAATGCGGCATGGAGCTTTTAGAGATTAGTTACAAATCAATCAAGATCGATAAATGCTCAGAATGCGAAGGAATCTGGTTGGATGCCGGAGAATTGGAAACGGTTTCTAATCTCGAAAAAACAGGCCTGGATAAATTGTTTAGCGTATTTAAGAAGTAAATGTGGCCAAAATATACTTCCGGCATACCCACATAACTCACAAATACAAACATAAGAGCCATCTACGAAAGTCATTTTAGCTGAGTCATTAAATTGATTTAGGAAAATATCACCGTTACGGGTTATGTTATTAGTTACGAATTATTGGGAGGGTGGATCAGGTTTCCCAAATTGTAATCTATGCTTCGTAACCCGTAACAGCCGGTCAGTAAGAGAAAATATTCAGAGTAACTATAACTTATTATACGGATATATAAAATCTGTTTTCTGCCTGGGACTTATACTTGTTATTGTTGGCGGTGCAGAATTATTTACAGGCAACAATCTCATTATTATGGCATTGGCGCGGCAAAATATCTTTAACACAGTTATTAAGAAACTGGGTTATAGTCTATCTTGGAAATTTTACAGGTTCTATTTTAACCGCAATAATTATGCTTTTCACTCATCAATTCATGTTCGGCAAAGGTTCAATCGGACTTAATGCTTTTTTAAATACAGCAACGGCTACCTACAAGCTTGTTTCATGAAGACAGAGGAGCTTTAAGGACCTATAACTAAGGACTAACTAACCACAAATGAACTGGCATCAAAAAAACATTAATGCAGTGTTAGAGGAACTGAACTCTTCTCCTAAAGGCCTATCATCCGGAGAGGCTCAAAAACGTCTTGAGCGCTATGGTCCTAATGAATTAAAAGAAAAAGAAAAGAAGACGGTTTTATCTATGTTTCTTGATCAGTTTAAGGATTTTATGATTCTTATCCTGATTGCTGCCGCCATAATATCGGGGTTTATAGGGGATCTTACCGACACCATAGCCATAATTGTGATTGTTATCTTAAATGCAGTTCTTGGCTTCATACAGGAATACAGGGCGGAAAAGGCAATGGCGGCCCTAAAGAAAATGACGGCTCCGTTTGCAACCGTAATCAGAAACGGCGTGCACGAGCGTATATCGGCCTCACACCTTGTCCCAGGCGATATTGCAATTCTTGAAGCAGGAATGATTATTTCTGCCGATATGCGGGTGATAGATTCTTCACAGTTAAAGATTGAAGAGGCCGCGCTTACTGGTGAGTCTGTCCCGGTTGAAAAGCGAACCGAAGCTCTGCATGATGAACTTCTTTCGATCGGTGACAGAAAAAACATGGCATATAAAGGAACCTTTGTTACTTATGGCCGCGGCACAGGTATTGTCACATCAACAGGCATGAACACTGAACTCGGCAAAATAGCAACCATGCTTCAGGATGAGGAAGAGGTAAAGACACCGCTTCAGAAAAGGCTTTTAAGCTTTGGTAAAAAACTCGCCTTTGCCATTCTTGCAATATGCGCTATTGTCTTTATAGCAGGCATTCTAAGGGGGGAAGCTCCTTTACTGATGCTTCTTACCGCCATTTCTCTCGCCGTTGCCGCGATCCCTGAAGCACTCCCCGCTGTGATAACCATTTCACTTGCACTTGGAGCAAAAAAGCTGGTAAAGCAGAATGCCCTCATTAGAAAGCTACCCGCTGTAGAAACCCTCGGGTCAGTGACCTACATCTGTTCAGATAAAACCGGAACCCTGACTATGAATAAGATGAGCGTAGAAAAAATATACGCTGATGGTATGTCAGTAGGAGTCGGTGCATTAGAAGGTTTGCAAAATAAAATTGGGAGCGATCAAATATCCGTTTCCGGTTATTTCATGACGGGACTTGCCCTTAGCAATGATGCCGAAACGGATGGAGAAAACAATGTTATCGGTGATCCCACTGAAACTGCTTTGTACACTGCCGCGAAGCTTAACGGTTTTGATAAAAAAGAATTAGAAAAAAATTTCCCCCGCGTTGCCGAAATTCCCTTTGATTCAGAGAGAAAGTGTATGACCACCTTTCATAAGTGGCAGGCATCAAGTCCGGAACCGGAAGATAAAGTTGCTTTCATCTCTTTTACAAAAGGAGCCCTGGATGTTTTAATTGAAAAGTCGGTTGATGTCTTATCATCTAAGGGAGTAACGGCAGTTGATATTGGTGAGATTAACAAGATTAACGATGCGATGGCTGCCGATGGCATGAGGGTTCTTTGTCTTTGCATTAGAAAGTGGGCTGCTTTGCCTGACGGTTTAGTTCCTGAAAATGTTGAGTCAGAACTTACCATCGTGGGTCTTGCGGGGCTGATTGACCCACCGAGGCAAGAAGCACAAGAAGCTGTTTCAATGTGCAAGGCAGCCGGGATAAAGCCTGTAATGATAACGGGCGACCATCCTCTTACCGCACAGTCTATAGCAAGGAGGATTGGGATATTAGAAGATGGCTCTGATGCCGTAATTACCGGCAGAGAACTTGAAAAGTTATCCATGGAGGATTTTGAAGAAAGGGTTGAACATATAAGGGTCTATGCCAGAGTGGCCCCTGAACAAAAGCTGAAGATTGTAAAGGCCCTTCAGGACAAGGGACAGTTTGTTGCCATGACGGGTGACGGGGTCAATGATGCTCCGGCATTAAAAAGGGCGGACATCGGTGTTGCAATGGGAATTACAGGAACGGATGTCTCAAAAGAAGCGGCACATATGATACTGCTTGATGACAATTTCGCCACCATAGTAAAGGCTGTCAAGGCAGGAAGACGAATCTTCGACAACATCCGTAAGTTCATAAAATACACCATGACAAGCAATTCCGGCGAGATATGGACCATATTCCTTGCCCCATTTTTAGGGCTTCCTATCCCTCTTCTGCCGATTCATATTCTTTGGATAAACCTCGTGACTGATGGACTTCCCGGTCTTGCCCTTGCGGCAGAGCCTGCCGAAAAAGGGATCATGCAAAGACCGCCCAGGCACCCCAAGGAAAGCATTTTTGCACACGGTCTTGGCGTCCATATCGTCTGGGTAGGACTCCTCATGGGCTTTGTCTCAATCTTTACGCAGGCATGGTCTATTAAGACAGGACATGCCCATTGGCAGACCATGGTTTTTACTGTTTTGTGTTTGAGCCAGATGGGGCATGTGCTTGCAATAAGGTCGGAAACAGAGTCCTTTTTCAGCCAGGGGTTGACATCCAACAAGCCTTTACTGGGGGCATTTTTATTGACTTTCGCCCTTCAGATGGCAACGATCTATGTGCCGGCCTTGAATCCCATCTTCAAGACAGAGCCTTTGAGCTTCGGTGAATTGATGTTTACCTTAGCATTATCGTCTGTGGTTTTTATTGCGGTAGAAATCGAAAAATTTATAAAGAGAAAAAAATCATGAATGTTTTCTATAATGGTTTCGCAATAAATCTTCCATACCGTCACCCCTGTGAATGTCGGGGTTTAGAACTACTTGACTATGCTGGATTCCGGCGTTCGCCGGAATGACGAATTCGCCATATTGTTGACTATCTCAGGTTACATCATGCTGAGATCGGCCAAAATTGGACGTTTTGAAATCGGCTCATTTGAATAAATCTTTCAGTACGATTTTAAATTCCCTGATGCTTCCGTCTTGCAGTACTTCAATATTGTATTTCATGCCTTCTTCTTTTGAAAATAGTTCCCGTAGCTTTTCTACACCGCCTATCGAATCGGCATTAATACCATTTATTTTTCTGATTATATCGCCTTTAATAAAACCCGCCTTTGCTGCGGGCGTTTTTTTAGCAACAAAAACAATTTCAGGAAAACCTCCTTCACCCGTTCCTATTAAAAGACCGCTTTTATCTTCAGGAAAGTTTTTTTCAAAATCTTTCCCTTTTTCAACTATTACCTGCTGCTTTTTATAATCAAGATATATAACAAAATGTTTAAGCAGCTTATTTCCCATATTGCCGATAATTTCCCTGCTGTCATTCGATCCCTTACCTTTACTTACAGGTACATTTATAAGCGGATTTAAAACCTTATAACCTCCCAATTCCACAGATTTAAACCTGACGCTTTTCTCAGCATGCTGCCCTCCCAAATCTGCACTTACTCTTTCAATACCTTTTAAATCCAGCAGATTATTCTCTTTGGCATAAGGGTAATTAAAAGACATATCAAAAGCACCGATATCAAGAGTCCATTTACCTTTATATTTACCATCAACAATTACAGGCACTGCAAATATTCTTTCTCTCATTGGTGCATCTATTATTGTACCAGACCCATTATATTTATATTTATCCGGATGATATAAGGTTAATATTTTTGATGCATAATCAATTTTAACAACAAATCTCGACAAGAAATCATGCCCCAGAATGCCCACTACAGCAGAATCATATAATTTATTTGAAAGGCCCTTGAAGGAAAATATTTTCTGGGGATTAAACCGGATATCTCCTACCTTGTATGAAGGCAGAGTTACAAAAGAGAATTCAAAAATACTCGCTATACCAAATCCTTTTATTTCTCCTTCGGATTTTAGTCCAAGTATTTTGGCATAATCTGCATCAATAATGGACATACTTGCACCGTTATCAAGCAACCAGAGCTTTTTCTCACCGTTTATAATGACATAAAAATAAATATTATTTTCAACAAAATAAAAAGGGATGGTTTCTGAGTTCTTCCCGTTTTCAAATTCAAAATCCTCAACATCTTTTTCCGGAGGTTCAAAAACAGTACTGTTTATTTTGGTATTAAAATCATATCTGGCGAGCTGGATGGTTTCTTTCTTTTCTCTTGGAAAAACTTCAGTTTCTTCATGAAACGGATGAATTATACCGTCTATATTCCGGTAGTCGGAAAAGAGTGTACGAATTTCAAAATCAGGCTGTTTTACTATAGCTTTGATAAGATAATAATTTTCTTTATTGAAAAAAAAGAAGGTAATGTCATCATTTATTATATTTGCCATCTCAACTACATGGCAGGCAATGGCCCCGATCTTTTCTTCACCCTTATAAGTAAAGATAAAATTTTTTGTACCAGGCCGCACATGATCATAAACTTCCAGAAGCGCCTTTATTTTTCTTCTTTTAAGGGTTTCTTCATCTCTGTGTATCTGCACTTTTCCATTCGTATCTACAGACCAGCTTTGTTTGCCATTGTCTCCAAAAGTCTGTTTTATTACGCCATAATCTTCTTCAAGCCTGTATTTTAAAGGTATTTCCTCCCAATTTTTAAATGTACCTTCCAGCCCGTCAAAAGTATTTTTCCCTTCAGCATAGCCGGATGTTATGCTTTTAAGCTTTTCAAGCCCTCCCACTGCTTCGTAATGCTTTAAAAGAATTTCCTGCGGATTAACAAAAGAGTCATCAGCGTAACAAACGGATGCTAAAAGAATAAAAACCAGAAAAACTTTAAAAATTATTTTATTTGGAAAAACCATCTGTTAAAATTCCCATATATATTTTCATCAGGTTTGACTGCTTAGGTGAAAGCGCGGCATATAGTGTAAGTCTTTTTAATTGTTTGCGGTGTCAAAACCGTTTCCCGAAGTTCATCTCCGCCCCCGTATCCTGTTATGGATGATATGAATTGTTCGAAGTATATTAATCCATAAGTGAATCTTGTTAAGAATTTAGGAAAATTAGCAAAAATATTAAATAAAGACAAGGGCCTTTATGTAAGTAGGCAGGGTAACCGTATTTAGAAATAATGGTTTTATACAAACACCATAGACCGTCATGCCGGACTTGATCCGGTATCCAGAACCCAATGAAATTACTGGATAGCGCTAAGGCTTCACTTCGTGCCCGGCTTTCCAGGCTGTGTCGTAATTCATTTTTATGTCATTTCGAAGCGAAGCGAGAAATCTTGGTTTAAATAAATTCAGTATATTAAGATTCCTCACATACGTTCGGAATGACATTTATTCTAATTGTGACACAGTCTCTTCGCCGGAATGACGAAAGAAGTTTTTGAGGTTTTTAATTTTCTTAAAAAACATAATATTAATCAAACAAAGTGTAGAAATAATCCAAATGCGGTTACCCTGCGGAAGAATGATAAGGTGTGAAGGAACATCCAATCTAAACAACTTTTTTTTTGCAGTATAATTCAAAATAAAGTGCGTTTGATAGTTGCTATCATCCGATATCTTTACCGCTAAATAAAAGCTATGTTATTTAGGAATCATTATGCTATATCAAGCTATTCTTGATGTAATTAAAAACCTCATCAAAAATAACGGCTTCAATTGAAACGTTATTTTGAGAATGGCTATATATCTATATAATTTTGTATTGATAAATTAATATTTACAAAATCAAAAGGTTGTGAGATAAGAAAAGCACTTATGACCAATATAAACTTATGAATCCGGTTTATTATTATGCTTTGTGAGCTTTCCATAAAAAACTTTGCAATAATAGATGATCTTAACATTCGTTTTTCAGACGGTTTAACTGTTTTAAGCGGTGAGACCGGAGCAGGTAAATCTATTATTATAAATGCCGTAAATCTTTTGCTTGGAAGCAGGGCATCCGCAACTCTTGTAAGAACCGGGGCAGAAAGTGCAGAACTTGAAGCCCTGTTTGAAATTACTCCTGAAAGCAAAACCGCAAAGCTTATGTGCGAACACGAATATGATCCTGCCGAAGGCCTTATTATAAGAAGAATTATTTCAAGAAATGACAGGCACAGAATATATATAAACGGAAGACTTTCGACAATTCAGATTTTAGAATCTATAACCGATAATCTTGTCAGTATTTCCGGACAGCATGCTCACCAGGGCCTTTTGAAAGAAGATCAACACCTTTTAATTCTTGACCAGTTTTCCGGGCTTGTTTTGCTTAGGAATCAAGTATCGGAATTATTTCATGAAATGATTCCGGTTGCCAAAAAATTAAAAGAGTTAAACTCAATAAAAGATCGCCAGGCTGAACAAATCGATTATCTTTCGTTCCAGAAAAAAGAGATAATTGATGCGGCTATTAAAGAAGGGGAAGATACAGCTTTGGAATTTGAGAAAATAAAGCTTAAAAATATGGAAGCTATTTTCGAAGCTGTAAACAGCAGTATTGAGGAGCTATACAGCAAGAATGGTGCTGTGATAGAGCGGCTTGTTGGTGTAAGAAAAAATCTTGAAAAAGCAGGAAAGCTTGATTGCGCTCTTTCTTTACAAGCAGAATCTGTTGAGCAGGCAGCTTATAATATAGAAGAGATATCTAATGGTCTTAGGGGTTATCTTGTAAAAATACAAACGGATGAAAATGAGCTGGAAGCTGTCGAAGCACGGTTGGATTTGATAAACAAGCTGAAGCGAAAATACGGAGGATCTCTTGAGGCAATTTTTGTAAGACTTGAAGAAATTGAAAAAGAACTTTCCGGTATAGAAAATATTGCTGAAAATATTTGTGAAACACAAAATATGCTTGATAAAATGCATAAAGAGCTTGCTGCATCTGCCAAAATGCTTTCAGCAAAAAGGATTGAAAGCGCAAAGAAATTTGCTGCAAAAGTTGAAAAAGAACTTTCAAGCCTTAAAATGTCGGGCACCAAATTTGAAGTATCTTTGCAGACTCAGGTTGCATCAAGCAGTGCGGATTCAATTTTTATATCAGACGGCTGTATTATAAATGAAAACGGAATTGACAATGCCGTATTTCTTATTGCTCCGAATGTGGGAGAAACATTAAAACCTCTTTCTGCTATAGCTTCAGGTGGTGAGCTTTCAAGAGTCATCCTTGCTTTAAAAGCCCTTCTTGCCCAAACCGAATCGGTAGAAACAATTGTTTTTGATGAGGTTGATTCCGGTATAGGCGGAGGTGTTGCCGAAGTGGTTGGCAGGAAAATGTCAGCTCTTGCACAAAATTATCAGATAATTTGTATTACCCATCTTGCTCAGATAGCAAGTTTTGCCGATCACCATTTCAGAATATCAAAGTATGTGGCAGACAGAAAAACAAAAACCTTAATAACTTTGTTAAATGAAAAGCAGCGTATTGAAGAAATAGCCAGAATGATTGGCGGTGAAAAAATAACGGATGCAACAATTGCTCATGCAGCTGAAATGCTTGATAATAAATGAAAAAACCATATAAAATATCTTTTTCACAATTAAGCCCGCAGGCTTTAGTTACATTAAGTTTCGTAAGCGTTATTTTAGTCGGAGCATTTTTATTATCATGTCCGTTTGCTTCAACCGGCTTGGCGTTAAATTTTGTAGATTCTCTTTTTACTTCAACTTCTGCTACCTGTGTTACCGGATTAGTTGTAGTAGACACAGGGACCTATTTTTCACTAACAGGCCAAATTATAATTCTTGTTCTTATTCAAGTAGGCGGTTTGGGAATAATGTCTTTTTCAACTTTTCTTCTGTTTTTTTTACGCGGAAGATTCGGAATCGGCAGCAGGGAGATTATTCAGGAAACCTTAGCCTTTTTTGATACGATTGATATTGGTGCTCTCTTAAAATCGGTATTCATATTTACATTCTCGTTTGAGGCTATTGGAGTATTTCTTTTAACAATCCGTTTTCTTTTTGATATGCCTTTAGACCAAGCTTTTTTCACAGCCGTATTTCACTCGATTTCAGCTTTCTGCAATGCCGGTTTCAGTACTTTCCCTGATAGTTTGACTGCTTATCGTTCAGATATATTTGTTAATTTAAT
Source organism: Pseudomonadota bacterium (assembly GCA_043825875.1). Lineage (GTDB taxonomy): Bacteria > Desulfobacterota > Desulfobacteria > Desulfobacterales > RPRI01 > RPRI01. The sequence continues at coordinate 31,234 of JBDRRF010000075.1, forward strand.
AGTTATGTTTTTGATAGTAAGCGGTGGTATCGGTTTTATTGTGATATATGAAATTTATAAGCTCCGCAAAAAAGGTTTCACTTTTTACAAACTATCCCTTCATTCCAGAGTTGTTCTATTATTTTCTGTCTTACTAATAATTATCGGAACAGTTTTTCTGTTTATTTTTGAATATGAAGTTTCAATGAAAGGATATAGCCTGTTTACAAAATTTCTTTCATCTTTGTTTCAATCCGTAACTGCACGTACGGCCGGTTTTAATACAATTGATATATCCGCCATATCCATGCCATCATTATTTGTTATCGCAAGTCTTATGTTCATTGGCGCATCACCGGCATCCTGCGGTGGTGGTATTAAAACGGCTACCCTGGCAGTTATATTTGCATTCGTAAAATCTAAAATCAAAGGGTCAAAAAACGTAAATTTGTTTTACAGTACCTTGCCTTTTAAAGTGATTTCAAAAGCAATAGTGCTTGTTGTTTTTGCTATTCTAACCGTAATCATTTTTTCTTTTTTAGTTTTAGTTGCGGAGTTTCATAATACACCTTTTGCAGATAATGGAACGTTATTTATTAAAATTATTTTTGAAGTTATTTCCGCTTTTGGTACTGTGGGCCTTTCTGCCGGGATAACACCGGAACTTTCTTCAATTAGCCGTATATTAATAACTATAGTAATGCTTATAGGCAGAGTCGGGCCTTTAACTTTAGCGGTCGTTATAGCAGCTAGAGATGAACAAGATGTTCAATATGCAGAAGATAATATTTTAGTGGGGTAATTGTTATGAAAAATATAGCGATAATAGGTCTTAATAGTTTCGGTTTTTATCTTTGCAAGTCATTAAGTTCACAAGGTTTTAATATAATGGCTATTGAAATTAAAGAAGAACTGGTGAATCAGGTTAAACCGTATGTAAGAAAAGCTGTAATCGGTGATGCAAAGGATAAGAGTTTTTTAATGAAGCTGGGTATTACTGATTTTGATACGGTTGTTATTTCTGTAGGCAGCAAAATGGATGTCAGCGTATTAATTACGCTTTATATGAAAGAATTAAATATTAAAAATATTATTGCCAAAGCTCTTAGTGAGGATCATTCGAAAATATTGGAAAAAATTGGCGCTACGCATATTATTTTCCCAGAGCGTGATTTGGCGGAGCAAATGGCGCATACAATAGCTTCTCCAAATTTTCTAAAATATATCCCGCTAACAGAAGGTTTCAGTTTGATTGAGGTGAGTCCTCCGTTTGAATGGCGTGGTAAAAAACTAAAGGACTTAATGTTAAGAAACCGATACCAGATTCAAATTGTAATGATCAGAGAAATTATTCCGGAAAGAGTTGTAATTCCTGATGGTGAATTTATCTTAAAAGATAGTGATATCCTTTATATTATCGGCAGTGAAGAACATATCAGTTCTTTACGAAAGGGTATAAACTGAATGAAATGAAAAAAAGAAACATATTTATGCTAACTCTATCTGTTTGATATTGCGCTTTGATTTTTCTATTACTTGACAATAGGTTAATAGTGGTAATAAATACAAATATGATATTTAAAGATTTTTAGTGTGTGCAAAGAATTAAGGAGTGTTGCAATGCCGATATATGAGTTTAAATGTTTGAAATGTGAAGAATTTTTTGAATTGATCTTAATGAACAAAGATGAAGAAGCCCAGCTTAAATGCCCTAAATGCAATAGCGAGGATTTTGAGAGGGTAATAAGCACAACAAATTTCAGTATGGGTGCAGGATCAGCAGGAAATGAACCTTCCGGCACTCAGACCAGAGCATGCTCGAGCGGATCATGTACCACATACAATATCCCGGGATATTCCAAATAGCTTGATTTATTATTTCATATTTCCTTTCAAACAAAGCTGTAAATCCAGTTGTTTCCAGGCAGATCGAATTTTCCAAAGTAAAATTAATGATACCGGATGGTTAGATAGGTAATGTGAAATGTACGGTTTTGATTTTTATAAAAGCCGCAAGAGAGGTTTTTTGTAAAATTACCGAATAAATCCTGTTTATTGACAAGCGTATATTCAGGCATTATTATTGCTAATAAATTCAGCAAGGAACATATATGAAAAAAACTCATAAACAGGAAAAAAAACAATTTGAAAAATTCTTCAAAGAGGGAAATATTGATAATTTTGAAGAACGATTCAAAGTTTTAGATACCTTTCTTCAGACTGAAAATCATCTGACATCTCAAGAGCTTACAAAAATGCTCAATGATAATGGGCATAATCTTGATAATTCATTTGTAAAAGATACCTTAAATTTGATGTGCAAGCTTGGGTTTGCCTCTAAAAATAAATTTGATAATGGCATAATACGCTATGAACACAGGCATTTGGGGCAACATCATGATCATATGATATGTATAAAATGCAAAAAAATTATCGAATTTGAAGAAGATGAAATAGAAAGGTTACAAATCAAAATTGCCTCAGCTCATGGATTTCACATGCTTCAGCATAAAATGGAGCTTTATGGAATTTGCGCCCAATGCCTGAAAGAAAGGTCATCTTTAATGCCTTTATCAAAGGCAAGACCTGGCGAGCGTTTGATGATTAAGGATATTACCGGAGGGGCCGGTGCACGTATGAGGTTGCTTAGTATGGGAATCAGGCCTGATGATGAGATTGAAGTTATAACTAAAGTTGCCAAAGGTCAGATTGTAGTTGCATCAAAATCCAGCCGGTACGCAATAGGACAGGGTCTTGCGCAAAAAATAATTGTTGAGCCTGTCAAAAAATAGGGGTTTGTTTATGTTGCTTAGTGAGTTAAAGGAAGGAGAAACAGGTATAATTGTCAAGATAGCCGGTAGCGGAGCTTTGAGAAGAAGAATTCTTGAAATGGGAATAGTAAAAGGCTCCAAAATATATATAGAAAAATATGCACCTCTAAAAGATCCTTTGGAACTGGTTGTGAAAAATTATCATATATCTTTACGGGTGGAAGAAGCAGCACAGATTACAGTCGAAAAATCAGAGTAGGAATGCATGATTGATAATAAAACCATAACCATAGCTCTTGCAGGTAATCCTAACTCAGGAAAAACTACGATTTTTAATAATATCACAGGGTCACGGCAAAAGATTGGGAACTGGCCCGGTGTTACCGTAGAAAAAAAAGAAGGCCTCATCAGCAAATTCGGATATGATCTTAAAATAGTTGATCTGCCCGGAACTTATAGTTTAACCCCCTTTTCAATAGAAGAGATTGTCGCAAGAGATTTTGTTTTAGAAGAATCTCCGGATGTAGTAATTGATATTATAGATTCATCCAATCTTGAAAGAAGTCTTTATCTTGCAACCCAGTTAAGAGAAATAGACGGTAAGGTCCTTTTTGTCTTAAACATGGCTGATGTAGTCCGTTCTCATGGAACCAAGATTGATGCCGAAAAACTTTCATCACTTCTTGATGTTCCGGTTGTATTTACTGTGGGTAACAAAAACGAAGGGATTGATGATCTGTTGAAAGAAGCAATAAAGCTTGCAGAATCAAACCCTGTTAAGAAAGAGAAAAGAAACGTTAAATACAGTAAGGATATCGAAAACGCAATTGTAAGAATTCAGGAACTGATAGAAGATAAAGTAAAAGATAATCTACATTATAATACCAGGTGGACTTCAATAAAGCTTCTTGAGGACGACAAGATTGTAAAAGAACGCTTTGTGCAAAAAACAGGAAATGCAGGAGCTGATATTATCAATGAAGTTCAGGCTCTTCGCAAAAATCTATTAAACCTTTATGATGAAGATCCGGAAATCGTTATGACTGATGAACGATACGGGTTTATAACCGGGATCATTAAGGAAATTCAAACAATTTCGCCTAAAATCAGAGTAGATATTTCACGAAATATTGATCTTGTTCTTACAAACAAATTTATAGGTTTTCCAATATTTATTTTCTTTATATGGGCAATGTTTCAGCTTACTTTTTCGGTTGGCGCTTACCCGATGGATTGGCTGGATAAAGGGATAGCACTTCTTTCTTTAGGTTTTGAAAGGGTTCTTCCGGAAAGTATTTTTAAGGATTTATTGATAAATGGCATCATTGCAGGTGTAGGCAGTGTAATTGTCTTTTTGCCGAATATTTTAATACTTTTTTTCTGCATAGCCTTGTTTGAAGATACCGGCTACATGGCAAGAGCTGCGTTTCTCATGGATAAGATCATGCATCTTATAGGGCTTCATGGGAAATCATTTATTCCCATGCTTATGGGATTTGGATGTAATGTTCCGGCTATTATGGCGACAAGAACATTGGAGAGTGAAAAAGATCGTATTTTAACAATTCTTATTACTCCTTTTATGTCATGTTCTGCAAAACTTCCGGTTTATATTGTGCTTGCAGGGACCTTTTTTGCCGCAAAAGCCGGTAATGTAATATTTTCCCTGTACCTTTTCGGAATTGTTCTATCTATAGTATCGGGAAGGCTCTTTCGCTCGACAATTCTAAAAGGTGTTGACGCTCCGTTTGTAATGGAGCTTCCTCCCTACAGAGTGCCAATGCTAAAAAGTCTTATGATTCATATGTGGGACAGAAGTAAGATGTTTTTAAAAAAGATGGGAAAAATTATATTAATCGGTTCCATTATTGTATGGTTTCTTTCATCTTTTCCAAGAAATATTAATTATTCCCAAGATTATACTTTAGCAATAAACAATATTAATGAATCATTTAAGGAAAAAATTGCATCAGCTGATGAAAAAGATAAAAATCCATTAAATGAACAAATGCTTGCTGAAATAGCAGACATCCGGAAAAAAATGAACCTTGAAAAAACAGAAAAATCATATATGGGTAAAATAGGAAAAAGAGTTTCACCTGTTTTTGAGCCATTGGGGATTGACTGGCGGGGCAGTGTATCATTGTTAACGGGTGTTTTTGCAAAAGAGATTGTTGTAAGTACGCTTGGAGTTCTTTATTCAGCCGAAGGTTCCGATGACAAGAATGCCTTGTCCAATGCATTGCGTTCTTCCGGCATGACACCTCTTTCAGCTCTTTCCATGATGGTTTTTGTGCTATTATACTTACCTTGCCTTGCTACCATTACAATGATAAAAAAAGAAACAGGCTCGTTTAAATGGACTTTTTTCAGTATAACATACAGCACAGTAATTGCCTGGGTTTCAGCCTTTTGTGTTTACCAGGGAGGAAGGCTTCTGGGGTTTGCATAGTTATGTAATTTATGAAGGATTTTAAACCTGTTTATAAAAATACCTTGTTTCTAACTTATTTTCAGCATCTTCTCTTTTCTTTTTGCTAATTGATAGTATGCACCGGAACTTCAGGGCTTGGATTTTTACATGGCACTTCCGGTTAGTACAAATGCTGCCCAGTAATAAGGGTTTGGGTATTGTTTTTTAACCTTGAGCTGTGCCTGCCGCAAAGCCTCGTCTTTATTCATCTTCGATAGGTTGGTGTAAAAATTAACCATTATATCGCGGGTTGCCTCATCATCCACCTGCCACAAGCTGGATATTAACGAGTGCGCTCCCGCATAAAGGAATCCGCGCGTAAAACCAATAACATCATCACCTGTTGCCACTTTACCCAGAGCAGTTTCACAGGCACTGAGAGTTACCAAATCGGCGCTTAAAGATAAATTATAAAGATCACCGGCTCTCAGCAGTCCATTATCAATCGTGTCTGCAGCAAGCAGAAGCGCTGAATCAAGGGGCTTATCAATATCAAACATTCCATGTACGGCCAGATGAATTATAGAATATTTGTTCCCGAATTTTTCCAGATTATATTTTGAAGCCTCATTGCGTAAGAAAACATTGGATTTAGGAATTATGTTACTAATGGCAAGAGCCTCGTCTTGTGCAAATTTCAAATCATATTTAGGGTTGTTTAACTTTGGGTTGCCGAAAATCAAAGCACCTTGATTTTCTTGCTTTATACTTTTCTTAAGAAAGTCTAAAACGCTGGCGCTGGGCAACATCCGTATGCTAAAGTGGTCAATCAAATATTCCTTGCCGTTTAAAAGGGCGGCAAAAGGCAAATAATGTAAGGAGCCATGAGGAACAATAATTAATTTTTCTGTTTTAATTGCGGGAGCCGCAACAGCAAATATTTGGCGGTATAGCATCTGACTATAGCGGTTAAAAGCCGGAAGGTTTTGAGTAGTAATGTTTTTTCGCAGTGCTTCAATATTTTTATTCAAATCCGTTACCGGCAGTTTATGAACCGAAATCATCTTGTCTGTTAAAATAAAAACATACCATTTTTCCCCTGCACAATAATATTCCAGTAGTGTTTCATCGTTTTTAATCTTGCTTTGGATTTCAGTCGTGGAAGGAGTAGTCACTGAAACAAGAGCCGCCAGTTCAGGTGCATTGTCCTGAAGTTCTTTTTTTAACTTAAGGACAACCGACCGGGTTTTGGTTTGTATTTCTTTATCTTTATCAGATTGCGCCACAACATTAAGATCATTTTCCGATTTGTTAAGTCTGGCAAGAGTTGATTCGATTTGGACTGCTGTCTGACCTGCAGGGGCTTTTATATTCTTCTGTGAAGCAAGCAAATCTACCAGTACGCGGGCTTTGGCACGCTCAACGTAAGCAAATGCCTCCGAATAACGATTTCCATCAAGAAGGAGAGTTGCCATTTCAGCGTAAGCAGTTTGTTTGTCGCCGACAAAGCCTATACGTCCTGCCTCTGAATTAATCGAAGAGCGCTGCTTTTCAATAATATCGATTGCTTTTTTGAGCATATCTTCTGCATTGATTTTCTGACCTTCGGCAAGAGCAATCTTTGCACGATCAAGAAGCACAATCCAGTAAATACTGCCGATTTGCTCAATTTGCGGATGTCCTAAAAGCCGGTCATATCCTTTTTTGGCTTCAGCTATATTTCCTGTTTCGTAAAGGCTTTTTGATAAAATAAACAGATTGGGTATTTCCTGAAAAGTCTGATCGTAGAATGCTGTGATCGTTCCTGTTACTTTTGCATCCGGGTTCCTTATTGCACTCAGAGCTTTATCATATTTTTTCAATGCCATGTAAATACGGGCCAGAGCGCTGTATTTTTCGGGACCGTTCATGACCGTGATGCTCACGTTCTGCAAAGAATCAGCAATTTTTTCAGCATCTGGTGTATTTCCGGACAGAGCATAGGCAACGCCAAGAATATCGTAAACAGAGATCAGTTGAGATGTGTAAAAGCTTTGTTTATCACGTCCGTCTGCATGTAACAGATTATAAGCGATAATGCCTTGTTCAATTGCCATCTGAGGTTCACCCTGATCAAGATAAATTGAACCGCGCAAAACCTGGGGATAGACTGTCAGATCGGAACCGACAAAAGTATTGTCGCCATTATCAATCTGCTTTTGAAGCAAGTCTGTTATGGAAAGCGCTTTGTTGTAATTGCGAATTCCGTTATAAGAGGATGCCAGTAAAAAAAGCTGAAAAGAAGACAGCGTATTGCCTTTATCGAGTTTTGGCTGGAGAGTATTAATTATTTCATGCAGCTGCTGTTTCTGAGCATAACTGCTTAACCTGATATCTCTGGATAAAGAACAAGCCGCGAAAAAACAAGATAGCAGCAATATCACAAATCTTGTGAAATACTTCTTGTGTTTCATGTAGTTAAAGTCAGTCATTTCTAAACCTCATTCCGATATTACCCGTATAAATTTAATATATGAAATTGTGGCTTAATAACGTTTATCAGCTTTTATTTATAAATATCCGGGTGGTGTCGCTGTCTGAATGCTTCATACATTGCCACAGCTCCGGCAGCGGAAGCATTCAGTGAACTGATGCTATCCTTTTGTGGAATTGAAACAAGAAAATCACAATTTACTTTAACCAGCGGACGTATGCCTTTCCCCTCGCTTCCTACTACTAAGGCAACAGGGCCGGAAAGATCGCATTTATAAACCGGCATATCCGCTGTTGCATCCATTCCCGCAATCCAGATACCTTTATCCTTAAGAATTTTAATAGCGCTAACCATATTTGTAACCACGGAAACATGTGCATGTTCAAGCGCTCCTGCCGAAGCTTTGGAAACTGCCGGAGTGGGTAAAGCCGAACGGTCTTTTGTAATTATAACTCCGGAAACACCGGCGCATAAGGCAGTTCTGACAAGAGAGCCAAGATTTTGGGGATCAACAATATTATCAAGCAGTAAAAAAAAATCTTTATGTTCTGGTGTTATTTGTTTCAGAATATCATCAAACGGGAGCAATGGGTAAATACTTGTCTTTGCACCGATACCCTGGTTAAACGCAGAGTCTGCAATTTTTTCCAGATGACTGCTTTCAACAGTTTTTACAGGGATTCTCATTGATTCGGCCAATTTGATTATATCCGCAAATCGTTTTGAATTTTTTGATTTTGCAATATAAACTTCGTATACTTTTCTTCTGCCTGCCTTAATGGCTTCAGATACAGGATGAATCCCATATAGTATTTCAGTTTTGTTCATAACCTATACTCTTAAAGTTGCAATTAGTCTTTTGGGGTTTAAAAGCAGTTCAAACGCATAAATTATTGATGTACAGATAATATCTGCTGATACAAGCGTTTGGGTACATACTCCTTCTTCCTGTACTACTGCAATTCCTATTTTGGCGTCCTTTAGCATCAGAGCATCATTTCTTCCGTTTCCTATGCATACGCAATTATCTTTTCCCAGTTTTATTACATATTCCTGCTTTTGTTTATCCTGTTCACCGGGAGAAAGTATATACAGGTTAACAGGCAGCTCTCCTAACTGTTGTTGTACATCCCCAAATGTATCGGCAGTAATAACATGGATGCTCATTAAATCGGATAACGCAATTAAAGTCGGCTTAATGCTGTTATATAACCTGCCATCAAATGCTATAGTGCCGTTATAATCCAAAATAAGATATTTTAATTCTAAATCACCTGAACCGGGTATTGATATCTGTATCAAAATTGCCTCCTATGCTAATTATAGACAATGTTTCATATAGGCCGCAGCATTTTGATTATATCTATTGCCTGGCCTGGCTTTTCTGCAATGTGAACAGCCCCATTTCCCAGTTTCTGAAAAAAAGCAATAGACTCTATATCTGCTCCCAACATAATAACAGGTTTGCAGGCTTTAAGCGCCAATGCAATTTCAGATACTGTCCCTGAACCTTTGCAGCCACAAGCAACAACAACATCGCTTGAAAGAACATTAATATTATTACGCGCATTATGCATATCTGTTATAATAACAATATCCACAAACGGGCTGGGTTTTGAATCTGCAGACGGCAGTATACCCAAAGTTATACTGCCAGGTATCTCTTTTGCGCCCTGATTAACCGCTTCCATTACTCCTATATCTCTGCCGCCACTTAGTACAATCCAGCCTTCCTGAGCAATAAGCCTGCCAAGTTCATATGCATTGCCGGTATCACAGGTATCAGCACTTTGGCCCGATCCCATTACTCCTACTATAAATCGGCGCATAAAATACCACGAGTCCTTTTGGCTTGGTGTTATTTATTCTATAAATTACTCTATAATATACTGAAATAATAAAAGTAACCAAAATATTTCTTGGCTTTTATTAATTCAGTTGGTATAAGTAATAAACTTATGAACGAATAGTTTTAATGCATTTTATCTTGATATCACTTGTTCTGCAACAGGTATCAACTATTATATATTAATAAATAACTGGCTACAATATTTGCGGCGATAAAATAATTGTTATTGTATTGCCGGATCGGATTAAATTATTCCATGAGTATCAGCCCAAATGCCGGAAAACCGGCGGAATCATCTATACTTATTGATGTGTCTAAACTTACCAAGGCATATTACAGCGAAAAACCTGATGCTTCGATTGCAGAGCAACGGATCAGCTTTGGAACTTCAGGACATCGTGGTTCGGCATTTAAAAATGCTTTTAATGAAGAACATATTTTAGCTGTAACACAGGCTCTTTGTTTGTATCGCAAAAAGGAGCAAATTACAGGACCGCTGTTTATAGGAAAAGATACGCATGCGCTTTCGGAACCCGCTTTTATAAGCGCTCTTGAGGTTCTGGCGGCAAATGGTGTAGATGTTATGATCGAAAAATTGGATGAATACACCCCGACGCCAGTTATATCGCATGCCATCTTAAATTATAACCGGGATCGTAAAGCCGGGTTGGCAGACGGTATAGTTATTACTCCTTCGCACAATCCTCCCGAAGACGGAGGTTTTAAATACAATCCTACAAACGGAGGCCCGGCAGGCGGAAATATAACAAAATGGATTGAATCGGCGGCGAACTCATTTCTCGAAAATAAGCTAAATGGTATTAAAAGAATTCCGTTTGAAAAAGCGCTCAATGCGGCTACTACACATTATTATGGTTATATTGATAAATACACAGCTGAACTAAATCGGGTTATAGATATGGAAGCTATCCGTAACTCGGAAATAACAATTGGAGTAGATCCTCTTGGCGGAGCCGGTGTCCATTACTGGAAAGTTATTGCCGAAAGATATAAAATTAACTTAACTGTAGTAGATGAAACAGTAGATCCAACTTTTAGTTTTATGACTGTGGATTGGGATGGAAAGATACGAATGGATCCTTCTTCAGTCTACGCCATGCAGCGACTGATAGGACTTAAGGACAGATTCCAAATAGCCTGTGCTTGTGATACCGACCATGATCGTCATGGGATTGTTACCCGTGGTGCCGGGTTACTTCCGCCTAATCATTATCTGGCTGCTTGTGTTTTCTATCTTTTTCAGCATCGCCCCAGCTGGTCAAAAACTGCGGCTGTAGGTAAAACACTTGTAAGCAGCAGTATGATCGATCGCGTTGCAGCCGGACTTTCCCGCAAACTTTATGAGGTTCCGGTTGGGTTCAAATGGTTTGTTGACGGTCTGCAAGACGGTTCACTGGCCTTCGGATGCGAAGAAAGTGCCGGTGCTTCTTTTGTGCGAATGGACGGGAAAGCATGGTCAACCGACAAAGACGGCATTATCGCAGCTTTGCTTGCCGCTGAAATGACGGCAACCATGAAACGCGATCCCGGCGAAATATACAGCGATTTGACACAACTGTTCGGAGATCCCATATATAAACGTATTGATGCACCTGCTTCACCGGAGCAAAAAGCCAGACTTTCGAAATTATCTCCTGAAAGTGTCCGGCTTAAAGAATTGGCAGGAGAAGAAATACAGGCTGCACTCACAAGCGCTCCGGGTAATGGTGCTGCTATTGGCGGTTTAAAGGTTGTTACCAAAAACGGATGGTTTGCGGCGCGTCCTTCCGGCACTGAAAATATATATAAGATTTATGCCGAGAGTTTTAAAGACAATGAACATCTTGACTGTATTATCAAAGAAGCTCAGGCAATAGTTAACGATGCTGTTGGGGCAGCACCGCTATAGTATTTGCCAAAACAAATTCAGATTGAGACTTGTTCTAATCTTTTTCTTTTCTTAGAACATTTAATATCTCTTCTCCAAACTCTGATTTCTGCCAGTTTTTCATTTCGCTAATTTGTTTAAGTTCTGACAAAGAAACAGGATTTTTTGTGCCTATAGCGGTTAGCAGCGCTTTATTTAATAAGATCCCAGGATCAATCTTAAGTTCTATTGCTTTATGATTTCTCCATGTTTTGATCTCTTCGATCCGCTTTAAAGCAGCAGGGGATATTGCAGGAGTCTTTTTTTTCGGATAAACCGGAAGCATCTCTTTGGGTGTTTTTATGGCTTTATGTATTATGGTAAGCAGATCCTTGCCATATATATCCATTTGCTTTTTGGATAATGCATTTGTATTTATAATTTTATTTATACTGTCCGGTCTTGCTTCGGCAAGTTTTAGCAATGAAGTATTCCCTATTATTTTAAAAAAGGGCACATCTTTTTTCTGTGCAATTTCTTTTCGAAAAACAAGAAGCGCCTCAAGAATAGCAAGCTTTTCCGGTTTAAGTTTTCCGGCTCCCTTGAATTTTAAAAAAAGAGGTTCGCCATTGTCCTTATCCGGTCTTACCCTGCATAATATATCGCATTCTTCTTGAACCCAGGATGAACGCCCAATATTATCAAGTTCCTTTTCGAGAATTTCGGCAAGAGTAACAAGATATCTTACGTCATTAACAGCATAATTTAACATATCGTCAATTAACGGTCTTTGTGACCAGTCTTTTTTCCTGAATTTCTTTTCAAGAAACACATTAAACCGTTGACGGATTACAGCCTCAAGGCCTGTTTCCCTGATTCCAAGAAATCTTGAAGCAAGTTCGGTATCAAAAAGATTGTTTATTTCGATATTAAAATCACGGAAAAGAGAGCGAATATCATAATCAGCGCCATGAAATATTTTTGTAATATCTTTATTTGAAAAGATGGGTTTTAAAAGTGATAAATCTTTAAGTTTTAAAGTATCAATTGCGAAAAGATAATTTTTTGATGCAACCTGGAGTAAACAGACTTTTTCCGGAAAATGATGCATGGAGTCAGCTTCAAGGTCAAAGCCAATCATTTTATCTTCTTTTATGTTTTGCAGCGCATGTTTTAATGCAGATGAAGTTTCAATTAATGTTACGGGGTTACTCAAATTCAAAGCCTTTTTCCTCAAAAACTGTAAGACACGCCTTTACAACTTCGGGGTCATAGAGAATATTTTTATTTTCCTTAATTTCCTCAAGCGCTTTGTCAATTCCCAAAGCTGATCGGTACGGTCGATGTGATGCCATAGCCTCTACAACATCTGCTACGCTCAATATTCGTGTTTCAATAAGAATATTTTCTCCCTCAATGCCTTTCGGATAACCTGAGCCATTCATTCTTTCATGATGCTGTAAAATTATCTGTGCAACAGGCCAGGGGAATTCGACATCTTTTAAAATATTGTAACCTGCATCAGGATGAGTTTGTATAAACTGCATTTCAATATCACTCAATTTGGAAGGCTTGCTTAAAATATCGGCTGGTACCGATAACTTGCCAAGATCGTGAATGGATCCTGCTATTTCAATTCCTTCAATCTTTTGGGCAGGAAGATTCATCTCAATTGCTATAGCTTTGGATAGCGCAGCCACTCGCCTCTGATGGCCCGCAGTATAAGGATCTCTGGCTTCTATTGTTAAAGTCATAGCTTGAATAACTCCGCTGGTGGCTTTTTGCATCCTTTCAAAATTTTCCTTAAGCTTTTCTTCGCTCTTTTTGCTTTCGGTAATGTTTATCAACAACCCGCGCGAACCAATACTTTTGTTTTCACGTATTATATTTCGGCCTGATGAACGGACCCATATAATTTCGCCTGTTTTCTTGACAAGCTTGAACTCAAGTGATGTGAGGTATTCTGATTTATTATCGTTAAATTTTTTCTCAACAATGGGAAGATCTTCAGAGCAAATAAAATCCCGAAAATTATGGCCTATAATTTCTGATGGTTTATATCCCCAGAATGATTCTATCGGGTCGCTGACATAGGTTATAATACCTTTTTCATCTGCCATAAAAAATACATCATTTATATTTTCAACAAGCTCTCTGAATTGCTCCTCCGATTCACGTAATGCAGCATCTTTGCGTTTTTGCTCTTTTCTTAATTCCGCATCTCTTAAAGCCCTTTTAACCGATAGCGCAAGGCGCATCAGTCTATCTTTAAGTACATAATCGATTGCACCTCTTTTTAATGATTCAACTGCGATCTCCTCACCTAGTGTTCCGGTAACAAATATAAAAGGAACTTCCGGCAGCTTTTTAAGCGCAATATCTAAGGCAGAAAGTCCGTCAAAAGAGGGAAGGGTGTAGTCAGCGAGAATTATATCTATATCACCTTTTTCAATTTCAGAAATAAACCTTTCTTTCGTATCTATGCGGATAACTTCACATTCAATTTCATCTTCCGAAAGTATTTCCTGAATAAGTAAAGAATCTGTAGGACTGTCTTCAAGGTTTATCACTTTTATTTTTTTCATAAAAATTTCTCCTGCAAATTACGGACTTTGGAGAATATCTGGTTTTGGCTTACATATAATTTTATTGGTTTAAAGTGTAACATGTTTCAAGGTGTTAATAAACCCTTTATATAATTTTATATTAAATATGATGTTTTAACCTTTGCTATATGCATCGGTGTATTTTAAATCGGAAATGATCATTTTGCTTCATAAAATTAACAATACATAGTATATATTTTTAGCAAGATTGTCATGATAACATAACAGCGTTTTATATTCTATTTTTTATGCAATAAACTTAAGGAGATATTTTATCTGTGAAACAGATTGTTCTTGGGACGGCAGGACACATTGATCATGGGAAAACAAGCTTTGTAAAAGCCATGACCGGCATTAATACCGACAGGCTTAAGGAGGAGCAAGTCCGGGGAATAACCATAGAGCTTGGGTTTGCCTGGCTGGATCTTCCAAACGGTATAAGAATCGGAATTGTGGATGTGCCCGGCCATGAAAAATTTGTTAAAAACATGGTTGCAGGAGCTTCAGGGATAGATATTGTTGCAATGATTATTGCCGCAGATGAAGGAGTGATGCCACAGACAAAAGAGCATATGGAAATATGCCAGCTTCTGGGTATAAAATATGGAATTGTTGTATTGACCAAGATTGATCTTGTTGATGAAGAATGGCTGGAGCTTGTAACAGATGATATAAAAAAATTTGTAAAAGGGACTTTTTTAGACGATGCTCCTGTAGTACCGGTATCTGCCTCAACCGGAGAAGGAGTTGACGATTTTATAAAAGTACTTTCCGAAATAAGCCCAAATATCCCAGGTCGTTCTTCATCGGGGCTTTTTCGGCTTCCTGTTGACAGGGTATTTAGTATGAAGGGGTTTGGTACTGTTATTACAGGCACGCTGATATCAGGTCATGTTCAGGTGGGGGATATGATTATGATATATCCTTCGGGCATAACTTCCAAAGTTCGTGGGATTCAAGTTCATAACGAAAGCGTAACGGAAGCTATAGCCGGTATGCGAACAGCCATTAATTTCCAGGGTCTTGAAAAAGCTTCGGTTAACCGGGGTGAAATTGTTTCAACTCCCGGAGCGCTTATTTCGACTTTCATGTTAGATGTTTCACTGAACTATTTATCAAGCAATAAGAAACCCGTTAAAAACCGCACTCGTGTCAGATTCCATGCCGGTACAAGTGAAATCCCAGGCAATCTTATTTTGCTCGACAGGGAAGAACTTCTTCCAGGAGAAGATGCTGTTGCCCAACTCAGGCTCGATACTCCGGTTGCGGTTGTAAAAGATGACAGATTCGTTTTAAGAAGTGTTTCTCCTGTAAGGACAATAGCAGGCGGGCAAATTCTTAACCCGGTTCCCGTAAAGCATAAGAGGTTTAAGGCGGAAATTACCAAAGGTCTTGAAAGCCTTTCAGACCTTTTGCCTGAAGACCTGGTATCGTATTATGTCGCTCAATCCGGTTTCAAAGGCGCTTCTATTTCAGAGTTAAAGGTCATGACAAATATTTCCGAAAAGCAGCTTGACAGCAATCTTCAAAATCTTTTGTCCAAAAAAAGTATTATTTTAGCCGACAAAGAAAACAGGATATATCTTCATCAGGATGTTTTAAATGATCTAAAACTTGATACTACCAATTCTCTTGATGCTTATCACAAAGCAAATCCGCTTAAAGCCGGAATGCCCAAAGAAGAACTTAAATCCAAAATGCCGGATTTTTTAAACCCGAAGTTTTTCAACCTGATAATTAATCAGATGATAAAGGAAAAAGAAATTGAACTTGATGAGGATATGGTTCGCCGTAAAGGTCATAAGGTTTCGCTTGGTGAAGATCAGAGCCGCATAAAAACTAAAATCATTGAAATATATCATAAAGGTGCTCTTACCCCCCCCTTCCTCAAAGATTTGAAAGAAGAACTTAAGATTGATTCTGCAAAAGCAAAAGATGTGCTTATGCTTCTTGTAAATGAGGGTGTTATAGTCAAGATAAAAGAAGATTTTTATATACATTCCGAGAATATCAATAATCTTAAAAACAAGGTGGTTGAATTCTTAAAAGCAAACGAGGAAATGACAACCCCGCAGTTTAAAGATATGACAGGAGCATCAAGAAAGTATTTGATCCCGCTTCTGGAATATTTTGATTCAAAAAATGTTACGATCCGTATAGGAGATATCAGAAAATTAAGAAAAGCTTAATATCTGACAGCATCCCTATTGTTTTATTTTCTTGCCTAAAATCAGTTTGAGTTTGCATCTGAGAAACGCATAAAAGCATAGATGTTCCCACTATTCTCCCTGTTATGACAATATGAGACCCCGGAGTACTCATAAGTTTAATTTTAAATGCCCATAATATAAACTACATGGGTTGACAAATTAAAAATCACACGCATTTTAATGCATATTTTTATATTATTTGAAAACTGCCTTTTGACTGGAGGAATTATGAGTAATCAAGCACAAACCCACGAATTTAAAACGGAAGTTAAGCAGCTTTTGAAGCTGATCATCAACTCTCTTTATTCAAACAAGGAGATATTTCTCCGCGAACTTATATCCAACGCGTCGGATGCCATCGATAAACTGCAATTTGAGGCCCAAACAAACCCCGACATACTGGGTAACGACACGGAATTTAAGATTAAGCTCACCCCGGACGGAATAAAACAGACATTTGAAATCTCGGACAATGGTATTGGAATGACTCATGACGAGGTCATGGAAAACATTGGAACCATTGCTCAAAGCGGAACGGCTGCTTTCATGGCGGCTATGGAGCAGAGCAAAGGCGACACCCTTACCCCTGAACTGATCGGCCAGTTCGGTGTCGGATTTTACAGTGCTTTTATCGTAGCGGACAAGATCACCCTCCTGACCAGAGCGGCCGGATCGGAAAAGGGGGTTCGCTGGGAATCCCATGGAGACGGGACCTATACCATCGAAGAAGCTGAAAAGGAAAGCCGTGGAACTTCCATAACCCTTGAACTAAAGAAAAAAGAAGACGGGGAGCAGGATTTTACGGATGAATGGGTCATCAGGCAAATTGTCAAGCAGCATTCAGATTTTGTCAGCTACCCGGTGGTGATGGATGTGGAAAAAGAAGAACCCCTCCCGGAAGCGGAGCAAATCAAGGACAAGGATGGCAAACCCCTTGGAAAGACCACCCGCAAGGTTGTAAAGGAAGAAACCTTAAACACCATGAAGGCGATATGGGCCAAGGCTAAGGAGGAGGTTGACGACAAGGAACATGAAGAGTTTTACATGCATATTAGCCATGACTGGAACCCGCCTTTGGCAAGGCTGCACAGCAAATTTGAAGGAACCACCGAATACACTGCCCTCCTGTATATTCCTTCCAAAGCGCCTCTTGACCTGTTTAATCCTGAAGCAAAACATGGTATCCATCTTTACTGCAAAAGGGTTTTTGTCATGGACGACTGTGCGGAGCTGATGCCGGAATACCTCCGATTTGTAAAAGGGGTTGTAGATTCATCGGACCTTAGCTTAAATATCAGTCGTGAGATTCTCCAGCAAAACGCCCTGGTGAGAAATATCCGCCAGAATCTTGTCAAAAAGATTCTGGAACTGCTGAAAGGTCTGGAAGACAAAGAATACGAAAAATTCTACGAGGAATTTGGGCCCGTTCTTAAAATCGGCATACATACCGACTTTGAAAACAAGAACAAAATCGCCGAATTGGCGCGATTTAAGACAAGCAAATCAAACGGTAAGTGGGTTTCACTCAAGACGTATGTGGACAACATGCAACCCGATCAGAAGGAAATCTACTATATCACCGGTGATAACATGACCGCTCTTTTGAACAGCCCTCTTTTGGAGCAGCTCAAGGCAAAAAATTATGAGGTCCTGCTCATGTCCGACCCGATAGATGAATGGGTGGTTCAATCTCTTACCGAATACGAAGGCAAATCATTGAAAAGTGCTGAAAAGGGCGACCTTACGTTAGACAAGGTCGATGATGACAAAAAGGATAAATATGATGGCCTTTTCAAGCAACTCCGTCTGCTTTTGGAAGAAAACATAAAAGAAGTAAAACCGTCCACCCGCCTCACCGATTCGTTGGCCTGTCTTTCCGGGGACAGCTCTGACATGAGCGCCTACATGGAAAAGATTCTTAAGGCCTCGGGTCAAAAACCACCCGACGCAAAAAGGATTCTTGAGCTTAACATGAATCATCCGGTTGTCGATAAGATCAATTCGATCTTTGAAAAGGATGCTGCCGCGCCGGTTCTCATAGATTACGCCCACCTTCTGTTTGACCTTGCCACCATCAGTGAGGGTGGCAAAATAGAGGATCCTGCCGGTTTCACCCGACGGGTGGGTGCGTTGATGACCGACGCTATAAAATCGTGATCGTTTCAAGGATCGCTTAACCCATATGTTTTTTTGCCTTTCGTTTTAAAGATGCCCAACGTTTCGGGCAGGCCCGATTTGCTCGTTGTTCGTGCCTGCCCACTTCGATTGTTGGGAAGAGCAAATGGTGTTACCCATTAAAGTCTGCATTTGACCCGTATTGTCTCTGATTGCCTCCCTTTATCTGCAGCATAACAGAAACATTTGCGGGTTGATTGTAGGATTTTTTGCTGGGGCTTTACTTCTTATTGAGCAATATCACATCATTTTCTACGAAGGTGAGTTCGGCATTGTAGCACTGCGCGAGGTGTTCAAAGGTGTGCCGACTATAAAAGCAAATATGCGTCATATCGCGAATATAGTGCCATTGCTTGAAAGCGTGGTCATCAATCACCAGCTTTGTCATAATACCCAGCCAACCGCCGCGTTTTAATATCCTAAACAATGATGCAAAATCTTTTTTGGGATTGCGCAGATGTTCCACTACTTCAGTGGCACATATGAAATCATAATTTTTATAAAACACTGAAGGGTCGTTGTAATAAAAGGGGTCATAGAGATCCACCTGCTGACCGCCCTCTTCCAATAGGACTGACATGGTTGGACCTGGGCCACAACCAAAATCTAATCCCTTTTGATTTGAATCCAGTTTCTCCAATAGGCGCGTACTTAATCGAGATAGGAATTGACGGTAACCCGGATCCTGCGCATCGTTTTCATGCAAATCATAAGTTGCTCTTTCATCATCGGTGTTCAACCAATAGCGCTTTGGGACAAATACCAACTTACAATGCAAACAGCGCAAGTAGATTCTTTTTTCCTCTTCGAAAAATGGATCTATATCTTTACAACTGCACAGGGGGCAACAGTGGGGTTCATCGTATTTGGTATTCATATATTTCAGGCCTATTTTTTCAGATCATAGCCGTATATTCACATAACGGCTTTCAAACCTGCTGGGTGTGGTAGAGTAGCCCTAATTAACGGCCTCCTGAGGCTCTCATAGACCCGTACGGTTTAATAGTTTAAATGTCCCCAATACTACCCCGATTCTTTAATTTCGTGTTGGTTACGGATTTTGCTGAAATCGTCTAAGGCTTTATTCAACACCTTAATAAACCCAATGTTCCCGATCACCGGGTGCAAAAGGCTTCCATAAAACTATGCAAAAGTATCGGAAAGCGAAAAACCACCAGCCATGGAAAAAGCCGAGGCCTTTTGCATCCGGTGCATTGGGTGGTTCTGTTTTCTTCCTATGATCTGGGCGTTAAAGAACCATTCAGATATTTATGCACGATACTTGAAATAAGAGTTTGATATGGTATACCTTCTTCAATTGCCTTTATTTGTATTTGCTGGTAATCCTTTTGGGAAAGGCGAAGATTTATTCGTTTATCCTTTTTCAAAGTATTTCGAGCGGCTTCTATTACTTTTTTTCTCTCTTGGTCAAAATTTTTAACAGGCTGCCATTCGTCACGTTCGATGGATTCCATCAGATCCTGCTCTTCCTGGTCAATTGCTTTAAACGACTTTTTGCTGATTTTATTCATTATTCCCCCTTCAAACCGTATTTTTTTGTGTATTTGCGGCTTGGGAAAGCTGTTTTTAGAAATATTTCATCATCATTTTCCACGTAAGGTACGATGATGGCATAATTGTCGATCTCTAAAACATATATTTTTTGATTGGGGTACCCAGGATTTTCCTCGATTCCAATCACCAGACCCGACTCAATTAAATAGGCGATTTCCTCAAAGGATATTCCACGTTCTCGTTTTAAGGGTTCGTTTTTTTCAGAATTCCAATTCAAGTATTTCATATCAAAATTATAAGCTCATGTCTGCCTTTTGTCAACGATAATTTAGGTCGGTTTGGCTGGAAACAGAACAAGTTGTTCCTTTTTGTACAATACCGGATCAGGTACCACCTGAAGCCAAAGAGACGATTCAGGAAATGGCTAAAGACATTCTGGGTTCATAAGCGAATAAGTTGAAAAGGTCTCAAGGCTGCAAGGTACAAGTGTGAAGTAGTAAAAGCTATTAAAACTCATTTAAAGCGAACATGGCACAAATACTGTCAAGGAGAAGCATGCCTTTCGTTGTAAGCCTGCATCTGTCAACAGTTAAAACGGCAAGCCCCCTGTTTTGAAGTTCCGATATTGTATCTTTAAAGATATCTTCAAAGATTATTCCGAATTTCGCATTAAAGTTTTTTATGTTTATCCCTTCTGTTTGTCTTAAACCAAGAAGAATGGATTCCATAATATGCTGTTCTCTTGAAAGTACTTCATTATCTTCTATAGGTGAGATGCCTGCTTCAATATTTTTTATGTAATCTTTCACACTTCGTACATTCCAGCTTCTTTGTCTTCCATCAAATGAATGAGCCGAAGGGCCGAATCCTAAATATGGCGTATCAGACCAGTATTTTATATTATGCCTTGATTTTTTATCTAAAGAGCTGGAAAAATTTGAAACTTCGTAATGGATATAAGCTTGGTTTTCTAAAAAGTCGGCGGTTAATTCAAATAAGGAACCTGCAAGAGATTCCGGCAAGGGAGAGAAGCAGCCTGATTTCATATTATTAAAAATCGGAGTATTTGGTTCGTATGTAAGCATATAGCAGGAAATATGAGCTGGCTTGTATTGCATGGCGCATTCAAGATCAGACAGCCAGGATTTCTCAGACTGTGCGGGAAGCCCGTAAATAAGATCAATACCAAAGTTTTCAAACCCTGCATTTTGTGCCCATCTTATAGCTGCCTTAGCTTCTTTGGCCGAATGAATACGTCCGAGGAATTTAAGATTATCATCTGAAAAAGATTGAACCCCGATATTTATCCGGTTTATTCCGGTTTGCCTGAAATCTTTTAATGATTCAGGACTTATGGTTTTAGGATTTACTTCTATTGTTATTTCAGGGTCCGGTGCTATTTTAAACAGTTTGAAAGCCGTATCTAATATTTGCGCTATCTCTTTTGGGTTCAGAACTGAAGGTGTGCCGCCGCCAATATAAATAGTATCAAAGACCAACGGCAAATACTTGTACATTAACATTTCGGCAAGAAGAGCTTTTATAAATTCTTTTTTAATAGATAAATCTGTGATGGAAAAAAAATCACAATAAGGGCATTTACTTATGCAAAAAGGGATATGTATATATATTCCGGCAGGCTTATTACTGAAGTCTATCAATTCCTTCTATTATTCCTTAAACGGCTCTCCAAGTTTTATCCCAAGTTCCAGAGCTTTTTTATTTATATCTATAAACCCCGCAGGCATTCTTGTTTCAAGTACTTTCATAATGGATTCGGGTTGAACAAAATCAATCATAGATATTACTGCTCCCAACATGCAGATATTGTATACAACCGGTTTGCCTATATTATCCATAACAGATTGATACATGGGGAGTTCTCTCTGGCGTGCAGCAACTCCGTTATGGGTTTTTACATAATGGGTATCGGTAACAAGAAAGCCGCCGGGACGAATTATAGGCGAAAATTGGTTATATGCATCCTGAGTAAGACAGACAAGAAGGTTGGGATTATTTACTTTTGGAAAATTTATTTCTGAATCCGATATTAATACATCGGCTTTTGTTGCGCCTCCTCTTGCTGCTGCTCCATAAGATTGGGATTGTACTGCAACAAGATTTTCATAAAGTACAGCCGCTTCTGCAATAATGATTGAAGCAGTAATTACTCCCTGGCCTCCCGAACCTGAAAAAACCATCCTGATTCTTTCCATAATTAATTGCCTTTCGTCGCTCTTTCGATGATTTTATCATACTCTGCGCAATATTCAGGCTTATCTTTTTCAACAAAAATGCCTGTCTCAATCAGATCAGGGTTTTCTTTTTTTGCTTCTGAACCAATGGGCGTTGTTTTTTGCTTCATAAGTTCCATCATTTCATATGCATTGCCTTCCTTGTTTTTCCTGCCGTAGTAAGTAGGGCACTGGGAAAGGATTTCAACAACAGAAAAGCCTTTATGGGTGATCGCCTTTTTGATTAAATCGGTTAACTGCTTTATGTGGTATGTTGTTGAGCGGGCAACGAAAGTAGCGCCAACAGCCGTAGCTAAATCCACAACATCAAAGGGGTGATCTATATTTGTATATGGCGCTGTAGAAGCAAGAGAGCCGTAACCGGAAAGAGGAGAAAACTGTCCGCCTGTCATTCCGTAAACACGATTGTTCATAACTATGGCTGTAATATCTATGTTGCGGCGTGCTGCGTGAATGAAATGGTTTCCGCCTATTGCAAGTGCGTCGCCATCTCCCATAGGGACAAGAAGATTCAATTCAGGTCTGCTCATTTTTATGCCGGTTGCAAATGCAAGCGCGCGTCCGTGCAGTGTGTGCATTGTGTGAAAATCGAGATACCCGGATATCCTGGCGGAACATCCTATGCCTGAAACCATAACAATATCGTTTTTATTTATGCCAAGCTCTTCTACTGCTTTTATCAGGCCGTTTAAAATTATGCCGTGCCCGCATCCCGGACACCACATCTGTGGGAAAAACCTTTCTCTAATATAATCTTTAACTGGCATTATTATACACCTTTGCCCCTGATCAGCCTCATTATATTCCTGATATCCGTGGGAGTTATCAGTTCACCGTCAATACGATTTGCAAGAAATACCTTATCAGGATTGTCGACTGCTGTTTTTACCTGCTGTAGTACTTGCCCCATGTTCATTTCAACTACTATAACACATTGTGCTTCAGAGCATTTTTGCCTGACAATTCCTGCGGGAAAAGGCCATAAAGTCTGAAGTTCAAGCAGTCCGATACGTTCTCCCCGTGCTCTTCTGTTTTTTACCACATGAAGCGCCGATCTGGCTGATGATCCGTAGGAGATAAAAATGGTTCTGGCATCATCAAGAAAGTATTCTTTATATCTTGCAATATTATAAACATTATTTTCTATCTTATCTACAAGATGGCGAAGAAGCCCATGAACAATTCCAGGGTTACTGGAAGGAAACCCCCACATATCGTGAAAAAGTCCGGTAACATTGTATCTGTGAACACCTCCGAAATCCGACATGGGAAGACGTCCGTCTTCTCTTGGCAAGTATGGATGAAAATCTACCCCTTTTTTTACAGAAGTCTTCAGTCTGTCAACAATATCAAGAGCGCCCTTTTCAGGCACTGTTAAACCTTCTCGCATATGCGCTATAACTTCGTCAAAAAGAAGAATAACGGGCGTTCTGTATGTTTCGGCCATATTGAAAGCATCAACGGTAATGGAAAAAATATCCTGATGATTTGAAGCGGTAAGAACAATTATGGAATGCTCCCCGTGAGTTCCCCACCTTGCCTGATTAACATCGCCCTGGCTTACATGTGTAGGATTGCCTGTTGAAGGACCGCCGCGCTGAACATTTACTATCACGCATGGAATTTCAGCCATGATCGCATATCCCAATGCTTCCTGCATGAGAGAAAAACCAGGGCCGCTTGTTGCCGTCATCACTTTATTGCCGGTTAAAGAGGCCCCTATAATTGCGCATATTGATGCGATTTCATCTTCCATCTGGAGAAATTTTCCGCCTGTTTGCGGAAGTCTTGCTGAAAGCAGCTCTGCAATTTCAGTTGAAGGCGTTATAGGATAACCGGCAAAAAAACCAAGCCCGGCATATAACGCAGCTTCTACGCAAGCTTCATTTCCCTGAACAAATTTTATATTCTTCTCATTCATGTTATGGCCTTATTCTGTAACAATACAGGTTGATAGGTTCATAGTTCAGGGTTCAGGGTTCACGGTTGGTTGCCTTTAGATCTTTATTCCTCTCCAACCCTGAACCCAGAACTTTGAACCCTGAACCTGAATAGTTATTGCTCAGTCTCAATTTCTATAGCAAGATCGGGACACCTTAATTCACAAAGCTTGCAGGCGATACAATCCTTTGGACGTGCTGCAACCACTTTTTCATCCTTATCAATTTCAAGAACCTTTTTGGGGCAAAAATGCGCGCAAATTCCGCATCCTTTGCACCACCGCCTGTTTATCTTATGTTCTTTAAGTTTAGCTTTTGCCATATGTTTATTCACATCATTCTACTAGTCAGTTCATCAATCTGTTTATCCGCATTTTCAGGATTTATTCCAAGGCTTATACGAGCATTGTCAACTCTCTCGAGCTTTTGCGGATTATTCATATCGCTTAATCGTGAGAAAATACCAAGCCTTCTTCCAATCCGGTAATTGAGTTGCTCCTGTGGCGGCATATCAAGGAATGTACGAAGGACGCTCATAATTTTTTCTTTGTCCTGCGGAAGTTTCCCTTCAACATCTTCAAAAAGATTCAAGATATGATCGCTTACTATATTGCTTGTTATGTTATCAAGGTTTTCTATAAAAAGCAGAATCTCTTGTGCTGTAATAATATCATTGCCTTTTTCAAACCTTCCTGCCCGGTGATCATCATAAAGACCCGTGTTTTCAGGGATTGTGAGTGAGCGCAACCTTATAAAATCCGGATTTATCTGATTCAAGGCATCTGCCGTTTCAAGAGCATGTTCTTTTGATAAACTAATACCACCAAGACCCGGCATAACATATTCAGATAGTTCAAAGCCTGCTTTTTTCGCTTTTTGTCCTGCTTTTATATGGATTTCTTTTGTAACTCCTTTTTTTACCATTTCAAGGACTTTGTCCGATCCTGATTCAAGCCCTATATGTATCCTGTTTAAACCGGCTTCTCTTATAGCCAGAAGATCATCATCGCTTATTCTTGCAACAGTATGGGACCTTGCATAAGATGTGATTCTTTCCGTCCATGGAAAGCATTTTTTCATATGCTCAAGAATTGTAATAAGATCTGGTGGTTTAATTATAAGGCTGTTTGCATCCTGAAGAAATATTGATTTCATTCCTGCTGAAAGCCAGTAATATGCAGCATTGAAAGCTCTGCTCTCACCCGGCACAACATTAATTTCGGAAGTACTTATTTCTTTCTTGCCTTTCTTGCGGGCGTCCTCTGCAAGATCAAGCAAATGTGTGACGTATTTATGTAAGGTATCAATATCTTTTATAACATGTTCAACAGGTCGGACAGAAAACTTTGATGTTTTATATACAGGACAAAAAGAACATCGGTTCCATGGGCAGTTTCTTGTTATGCGTATTAGAAGACTGTGTGCTTCACTAGGAGGGCGAATCGGCCCCTGCTCAAAGCCTTTGTATTCAGAATCCAAATTGTTATTTGATTTCATAAGTATATTCCTGATTGAAAAAATTGCAAAAATATTTTAAAGTATACAACATTTTAATTTGATGTGTATATATTACGAGCCATTTGGAGAATAATTGATTTTCCCAAAGTTTATGAGAAATAGCAATTGCACAAAAATCTCATTAAAACCATAACATAAATTGCCATTTGTAGAAACCCCTATGTAATATATAAATTTGATTATTATTTTATAAAAATATAGGTTTATATTATTTATGGATTTGCATAAATCGAAAAAATTAAACAAATATACAAAAATATCATTGTTATTATTTGCTGTATCTATAATAGCTGTGTTGCTTTTTGTATCGGATATAATAAATTATGCAAATAAACCTGCAGGTTCGGACAAATCTTTGAAATTTATTGTTGTAGAAAAAGGCCAGACTTTTATTAAAACCGCATATAGCCTTAAAGAATCCGGCATTATCAAAAATCCGAAAAAATTCAGATTTTATGCCCTGCTCAAAGGATATGATAAAATAATAAAGACAGGGGAATACGCTTTTTCAACTTCGATGTCGCCGGCTTTAATCCTTGATAAAATGGTGAAAGGGAAAACATATCTTCATAAAATCACAGTGCCGGAAGGGTATAATATGCAGCAGATAGAGGCTCTTGTATCAGAAGCCGGTTTTGGGACAAAGGAATCATTTTTAAGAATCTCATCAGATGCGTCATTTATGCATGAAAAAAAAATAGAAGCTTTGTCATTTGAAGGGTATTTATATCCTGATACATATTTTTTCTCAAAAGGGGAATCTGTTAAAAGTATCATTTCTACAATGGTCGATAGGTTTTGGTCCGTTTATTCATCAAAATTGGAAGCAAGAGCAAAAGAGATAGGATTTTCAACCCATGAAATTGTTACGCTTGCGTCAATAATTGAAAAAGAGACGGCTGCTCCCGAAGAGCGCCCATTGATTTCGGCTGTTTTTCACAACAGGCTTAAATTAGGCATGAGACTCGAAACAGATCCTACTGTAATATATGGGATTAATGATTATAAGGGAAATATTACACGCAAACATCTTTCGGCAAAAACTCCATATAATACTTATGTAATAAGGGGGCTTCCGCCAGGCCCGATTGCCAGTCCGGGGTTTGAATCTATTGAAGCTGCACTTTATCCGGCTAATGTACCTTATCTTTTTTTTGTTTCAAAAAATGACGGCACACATTATTTTTCAGCTAAATTTAGTGAACATGATAATGCTGTCAGGAAATACCAGCTGCGAAAATAAGTTATATTTGACAGCATACGATTTATTTTGGTATAAGGGCTTTAAAAACAAATTTGTATGTATAAACTGAGATTGCGCTCGTAATATATTGGCATTTTAATAATTAGCCGATAAAAATATTTGCAGCGGGCTAGGCAATCTCTTTATATTTTGATGAGAAGCAGTTTTACAGACCATAGATTTTATATATAATTGATGAACGATAAAAAAGCTGATCCTGATAAAAGATCCGCAATTCCTATTGCAGCGCCTGGTTATTATTTTATACTTGCAGCAGGTTTTGCAACTGTTGTTTTTGCGTTTGTTGGAACTATTATACTAGCGAGCGTATGTTTTGCGGTTACTCTTTTTATTTGCTGGTTTTTCCGTGATCCGGAAAGAGTTGTGCCTATGGATCAAGGAGCCGTTGTATCTCCTGCTGACGGAAAAGTAATTATTGTTGAGCGTTTAAAGGAAAATCCATTTACTAAGGAAGATTGCATTAAAATAAGCATATTCATGAATGTATTTAATGTCCATGTTAACCGTATTCCACATGAAGGAAAGGTTACAAACATTAGCTACTTTCCGGGAAAGTTCTTTAATGCAAGTTTTGATAAGGCCTCAAAAGAAAATGAGCGTAATGCGGTTTTAATTGAAACGGCAAGTGGTAAAAAAATCTGTGCTGTACAAATAGCCGGGCTTATTGCAAGGAGAATTATTTGCCGGTTAAAGCATGGAGATGTTGTAAAAAGAGGTGAACGTTTCGGCATGATTTGTTTCGGATCGCGTCTTGATGTTTATATGCCTGCCGATTCAAAAATTAGTGTAGCTGTTGGAAATAAAATAAAGGCGGGGTCAGGTATTTTAGGATATCTGGCATGAAAAAGATAATGCGTTTGAGCCAGTTTCAAAACGCCCCATTTTGGCCGATCTCTGCGTTGGGCTCAAATTTCAATCCTCGAAATACTCAATGTATTCCTGTGGTTGAAATTTTCTCCCGCCTTGAGCTTGACCAAACTGAAACGTTTTGAAAGTGGCT
>JBDRRF010000076.1:0-234119 GCA_043825875.1 Pseudomonadota bacterium
CATTAATTTTAAAATAACTTTTAATTTGCTTTTTAATTTGTTCTACATTTTTAATTTTTATTGTCTTTGGCATAATTCACCCCCTTGAAGTGAATATGCCACAACTTATTTATAAATGCAATTTATATTGCGCTTACTATAAATGCGGGAGAAAATTTCATCCTCAGTAATATATTGAGTATTTCGAGGATAGCGGTGATGCTTTACTTGATGCGAAATTTTAGCCCAACGCTTAAGATCGGCCAAAATGGGGCGTTTTCAAACTGGCTCAGGATATTTAAATTAGAAAACCGTCACCAGGCAAACGAAGCCTGGATAGCAGCATTAGAGTTAAACGAAGAGTATTTATAATTATATATTAGCCAGTTATATTACATAATATAACTGGCTAATATAAATAATTGAAAGTATGAGCTTAATTGTATTGCTAATCTTCTATTTCTTCCCCCCAATAATATGAGCTTGTGCTTATTATCTCAGTTATGGAAAGAGTGGCAATGTCCATAAATTTAGAATAATTTGAGTCATTGGTAGGAACCATATCAACAACCCTGGCAAATAGATTTTCTCCAAATATTTCACGATTTTGCTCCATACGTCTAATCCCGTAGTGCAGTGTTTTCCGCTGATCCATCCCAAGTTTGTTTAAAAGATTTTTTGTTGTCCATATAGCTCCGAAACGAGCCACATCCGAAAGACGACTGGCATAGTTTACTGTATCACCAAGAGCGGTAAATTCCATATTTGGCGAAGGAGTATTTCCAAAATATTCCTGACCTTCATTTATAGCAATATTAAGAAAAAGATCATTTAACCAGCCTTTTCGAGTTTTCCATTCCATGTTTAATTGTTTCATTTTTTCTCTTAATTCAAGAGCGCAATAAATTGAATTTAAGATATAATTACTGTTTTTTTCTTTAAGAAAATAAAAAACCATCCCATCGCCAACATGTTTACCATAAGTACCATAATATTTCTTAAAAATATCATGCATATACTTCCATATATCACGGATAAGTTCAAAATATTCCTCTGGCGGCAATTCTGCACAAATACGGCTTGAATCCTGTAGATCTGCAACAAGTACGGAAAAAGAAATCAGAGAAGGCATCCGCTGTCTCATTAATTCCTGTATAATTTTTTGGCGGCTTATAACAAGATCAACAATACCGTAGAAAACATCATCCATATGTGCAAGTATAATTAAAATGCCCTCCCGAAAAACCACATGGTACGCATGATGGGGAAATGAATCTTTTTCACTATTTCCTCCCAATTTTAAATAAGTTGCATATCTTGATTCGTTACCAAGAGGTTTTACATTGTCATATACATTTTGGAGCAACAGGATTTCCTTTTCCGTAATATCGTCATAAAGCTTTTTAATGGAATTTTTTTGAATTGTATTTTTAACAAATTTCATAAGATAAGATACAAGATCGTTTACTTCTGTGTCTCTATCATTGGAAAGTAATCCCATTTTTGAGAACAATTTAAATATATTTCTTTCTGATGCATCTTTGATCGATTTGATATCAAAATTGAATATATTTTTTTCAGCCTCAGTATTTATCCAATCAATTTCAAAATTATTATTTATAAGAAACGCGGGACAGTTGATATCATTTATACTTAAATTCAACAACAAGCCTTCCTGCATATTTCTTCCGGAATTATTATGTTTTATTTCAAAATCATCAGTTGTTTTTAGAAATTCAGTATGTTGTCGATCTGATGGCATATATTCTTCTACAACATGCTTATCACTTTCTGGAGTCCCGGATTGTGCAGAAGAATGTTTTCCGCATAATATACTAACTATGCTCTCCATAGACATGCCTTCTTTCTTCATTCGTTGCACAGCTGAAATTGAGTCAATAACACTTTGAGGGAAAAAGCCAATTTTTTTTGCACGTGAACTTGGATCATCCGGTCTTCTTACAATCGGTTTAGGAATTAAACCCATTTTAATATAATTATTGAGCGTAGCACGTGATATCCCGGTCATCTCGAAAAGTTCAACACTTGTTAACCATTTGCTTTCAACATGTTCAGATGAAATCATGTTTATTTCCCCCATTTTAAAGTTAAATTGAGCTTCTAAAAACTTAATGGTTTACTGCTAATGGCATTTTAAAATTATTTTAATAATTTTAAAGAAGATAATAGAATAAGCAAAAACAGATCTATTATATAGCAATTAGTTTAATATTTTTGAGATTGAGATCGAATATAGGAAAATTATAAGAGCAAGAGCAGCGAAGCTAGGAGAGTTATCTATTTTTTAAATATATATTATTCTCCGCAGAAATAATTAAAAACTATTGATGACAACAAGACAAAAAATACAATATAATAATTAAAGAAGTTTCACACTCCTTTCATAAACTTAAACAATCAAAAAGTTCTATTAAAAAGCAGTGTTTGTGAAGTTATGCAAAGGATATACTGTGCAATTATTATCTCCAAAGTAATACGTTAATAAATAAAGATTTACCCTTTGTCAAGAATTATTATACTGTTTAATTTAAATATCCGCAACTGTCTAATTTATGTAATTATACTGTATACCAATTACACATTAAAGTTATAAATACAGTTATACGCTATATTATCAAACTATTATAAACATTTGCGCCTATTTATCAAGGTCCTTTATTGAACGGTTTTACTAAAGGACCTGTATAATTACACAGCCAATATTTATACAGTATAATTGCACGGTTACTTTTCAAATTCTCCCGATAACAATTTTAATTAATAGTGCATTATGGGCTGGGTTGGATTAGTTACGCTACATATTGCGGCAATAAGGCTATTATACAGTATAATTACCTCCTGGTATAGTCCTTGCCGGAGTTATTAAACAGAACTTAATTCATGATACTTACAATAAAATTGTAGCAATAAAAAATAAGCACTAGTTAAATATTGCTGCGGAGCTCGCAAAGTATTACCTGCAAGAACTCCCAGTCCACCGCTATACAATGGAATACCCTCCTCTATGGCAATTTCTTCCATCATAGAAAAATATGCTCCCAATCCGTCATCCAAAGCATTCTCCTTTCATATACTTGCTGTTTTATAATGGAAAACAAGTTATCCATTGACTTTGCGCCTGCTTTGAATTATTCTACCAATTAAAAAACATACTAAATTCTTTTACTTGCCAAAGGTAATGAGTTAACGATTAAGATGTCAAAACAGCGAATCGATACCGCACAAATACACCGTGAAGGTATATATCTTGATTATTTTCAATTCCAAGAGGCCCCCTTTTCCATTACTCCTGACCCTGGATTTCTTTTTCTTTCTACCACCCACCAGAGTGTAATTGAAAGAATCATATACGGCATCAAAAACCGCTTAGGTTTTATTCTTTTAACCGGTGAGGTAGGAACCGGCAAGACTACAATTTGCAGATCGGTTTTGGACAGGCTTGAGACAAATGCTGAGACAGTTTATATAATAAATCCATCACTTTCAGGGATTGAAATCCTGGCCACAATCTTAGATGATTTAGGTGTCACATATTCTGCCAGTACAGGGAAAAAAGAACTGATGGACAGCCTGAATTCTTTTCTTCTTGCAAGCGACCGTACAAAACCAGTTGTTATAATTATAGACGATGCTCAGACTATGCCGATAGAAGCGCTGGAAGATTTGCGCTTGCTGTCCAACCTTGAAACAGATAAGGAAAAACTGCTTCAAATGGTTATTGCAGGTCAACCTGAACTGCTTGCCACCATTTCAAAGCCTGAATTAAGACAGTTACGCCAGAGGATTGCTATAAGCTGTAATCTGGATTATCTGAAAAAGGAAGAAATACCGGGCTATATCGAAAGAAGACTTTTTATTGCAGGAAACAAAGGGCAGGTCCGTTTCACTTCTTCAGCCACAGATGTAATCTATAAAGCATCTTCGGGTATCCCGCGCCTTATCAACAGAATTTGCGACTATTCCCTGATTGCTTGCTATTTATCAAACAATTACACAATAACTAAACAACATGTCAAACAAGCTCTTAAAGAAATAGGAAATACCGAATATGTCCAAAAAAGAAACTTAGTTTTCAAAAAGCCACATTATTTTTATGCAATTGCCGGTATTTTAATAGTGATTGCCTTTTTTGCCGTTTATACAAGATTTTTAATATATAAAAATACTGAAAAATCCGAACCGGGTAAAACGGCCAAGCTTGCTTCCATACCTGTTCCCGCAATTAAAAATACAATTGCAAAGCAAGCATTGAATCACAAAGCCGGCTACATAGAAAAAGAAGTCAAAGAAGTTTCATATACAATACTGCTTGCCTCGCATCGTTTTTCAAAAAGGGTGTCTGAAGAAGCATCGCTTTTTAGAAATAAAGGCATTGATTCTCACTGGGTGGAAGTAGATTTAGGGAATAATGGAATCTGGCACAGACATTTTACCGGACGTTTTGACAACAAAGCTGCTGCACAAAATTATATCAATGAATATGGCCTTGCCGATGTACTGATTCTAAGAGCGCCCTGGGCAATTCAGGTATATGAAGAAAAATCTCCTGAAGCAATGAAAGAAATAATAAATAATCTTAAAGCCAACCTGTACGACGGTTATATCCAGAAAATGGAAAACGGCGGTTACCGGTTGCTTATAGGAGCTTTTGTCACAAGAAAAGGAGCAGAACATGCTGCTGGCAAAATTGCTATTTCTGATGTTTCTCCAGTAGTTGTACTTCGATAATTAAAGCAAGCATAAAGGTTTACGTATTAGCATTACAAACAGGATTTATTAATATATCGGCAGATACTGGGGGAAAAGATGAGCCTGCTTAATGCGGCCTTAAGAAAAAAAGATAAGGAAAATCAGCTTCAAAATACTCCACCACCTTTATTTAATAAAGGTGAGAAAATTAAATCAAAAAAAAAGTTTTTGATTTACTTATTAATAGCCTGTCTTGTAATAGCCATAGGAATTGCAATCCCATATTTAGCCAACATGTTTTTGCCCAAAAAACCAACCTCTCCCCTGCCCCGGCCTCAGGATATTGTAATTGAAAAACAGGAGGCCAACGTTATGGATGCCGATTCTTTTCAGTCCAATAATATTTCACAAATGCAAGACTCGAAAACAAATGAAACTATAACCAGTTTGCCGGAAAAACCAACTTCTATTCTTCCTGAAAAAACAGTAGAAACTCCTGTTAAGAAAGAAGCAGAAATAAAATCGAAACAAATTATAAACCCCAAATTACCATCAAAACCCGTGTTTAAAAAACCCGCTGCAAAGAAAGCTTTGGCCAGGAAACCTGTAAATAGTGAACTTATAACGCCGTTTTATGAAAAGGCTGTTCAATACCACATGCAAAAAAGGCTCAAAGAAGCTATAATGATGTACCGGCAGGTGCTTGATAAAGACCCTTATAACAGGGATGCACTGTTTAATCTTTCTTGTGCATATCTGGAAAATAGCGAGCCTACTGCTGCTTTGCCAATTCTTAAAGACTTATATGGAAAAGAACCAAATAACCCGCGTGTTATGATCAATCTGGCTATAGCCCGGATAGAAACAAGCGAACCTGAAATTGCCATTTCCCTGCTTGACACTGCACAAAATATTTCAGGCACGTCCTTGTTTGACATCTACTTTCACAAAGCTGCTGCTTTTAGCAGTCTTGGGCAATTAGATGAAGCAATGAGTTTTTATAAAATTGCTGAGAAAAAAGATCCGGGAAATACCAGGCTTATTTTCAACATGGCAGTACTTTATGACAAAATGGGAAACTATAATGAAGCACTCCGATATTATCGTATGTTTCTTGAAAAAAACGGCTGGTCGTCCGATAAAGAAAGAATATCCGTTGAAAACCGCGCGCTTATTTTAACTGTATTTATTGAAAGAAAACAGAATCAGATTCCTTAAAAGAACCGGGAATAACATCAAATGAAAAAACTTGGCGATATATTACTGGAAATGGGGCTTATAGAAAAAAGCCAACTTGAATCAGCGCTTGCAGAAACTACAAGAACCGGAGCAATGCTGGGAGATGTTTTGCTGAAGATGGGATTTGTAAGCGAAGAAAAAATGCAGCTGGCTCTATCTGTTTTAAGCGGAACAAATATTTTGGACATATCGAACGTAGTTATTGATTACACTTTGATCGAAAAAATTCCGGAATCTTTTGCTATAACTCATAGTATATTTCCTTTTGCGCAGGATGGACAGATAATCAAAATTGCCACATCCAATCCGTTTGATGTGATAGTCCGGGACAATCTTGAGCGGATTACAGGTAACAAGGTAGAGTTTTATATTGCGCCTAATGACTGGGTTACAAATGCCATCAAGAAGCATTATAAAACTGCATCCAAAGTTGATGAAGAAATAGCCGGAATTACCGCTATAGGCTCTGCCAATAAGCAGCTTGATGAAAACAGTACCATTAAACTTGCTGATCTGCTCATTGAAAAAGGGCGGATGCTTAATGCAAGCGATATCCACGTAATTCCGGAAACCAATATATTTAAAGTCTCTTACCGTTCAGATAATGAAATTAGCCAGGAATATACTTTCCCCAAGTACTTTCAACAGGGACTGATAACACGCTTTAAAATCATGGGAAACATCAGTATCGATAAATCCGATATTCCTCTTGAAGGCTGTATCAAATTTTCCGGTAAAGGCAGCAGCATAAATGTCTGTATATCCGCTTCGCCCGCTCAAACTGCCGATAAAGCCATGGCAAAGAAGCGAATAGGCGATATTTTGCTTGAGATGGGTTTTGTAGGAAACGACCAGCTGGACATGGCGCTCATGGAAGCAAAAAGAACCGGGGTAATGCTGGGAAGTGTATTGGTTCGCCTCGACTGGATAAGCGAAGAGCAAATGCAAATGGCTCTTGCCGTTCAAAGCGGCGCTAAAATTGTGGATATATCAAGCGTAAAAATTGATTTTGATTTGATAGCAAGTATTCCTGAAAAATTTGTCACAACCCATAATATATTTCCATTCGCCAAAGACGGACAAATCATCAAAATTGCCACATCCAATCCTTTTGATGTGATAGTAAATGATAATCTGGGAAGAATAACAAACTGCCGGGTTGAATCTTACATAGCACCCAAAGAATGGATTAGAAATTCAATTGAATTGTATTACAAAGTAGCGGCTATAATTGATGAAGAAATCGATAATATAATCAGATCCAGCATAACTGATGCCGGGTTTGATGAAAATCAGACTATAAGACTTGCTGATCTTATTATTGAAAAAGGAAGAGTCTTAAATGCCAGCGATATACACGTTGTAGCAGATACCAATCTGGTAAGAATTTATTACCGTGTCGATGGAGTGTTACACCAGAAATATCTTTTTCCCAAGCAATTTCAACAAAGCCTGGTTACGCGGTTTAAAATTATGGGAGATATGGATATATCAAACCCAAATATCCCTCTTGACGGCCGGTTCAAATTTTCCGGCAAAGGCGAAGATATCAATATTCGTATTTCCACTTTTCCCACACACCTTGGTGAAACGGTTGTTATGAGGCTTTTAATATACAGCGGGATTGTGGGAAATCTTGAAAGGCTTGGTTTTGAAAAAGAGGAACGGGAGCGCTTCACAAAGGGTATTCATCGTCCCTACGGTTTAATACTTGTTACCGGTCCCACAGGTTCAGGCAAAACTACAACTTTATATTCAGCTCTGATGACCATCAACAGTCCACATATTAATGTTATGACTGTTGAAGATCCGATTGAATATGTTATTCCTACATTAAGACAGACTGCCGTTAATCCCAAAGCCGGGCTCACTTTCGCAAGCGCGATTCGTTCGGCAATGCGTCAGGATCCTGATGTTATACTGGTAGGTGAAATCAGAGATCAGGAAACAGCAGAACTTGCTATTCGTGCCTCGATTACCGGCCATCTGGTTTTATCGACATTACATACAAATGATGCAGCATCTGCAATAAACAGGCTGGTCGATCTTGGCGTAAATCCAAACATGCTGGCATCATCCTTATCCATGATAGCAGCACAAAGACTTCTTCGAAAGTTATGCCAACAATGTGCTGCTGCTACAATTACCAAAAAAGAAGATAAGGAGATTTTCATCAAAAACGGCCTTGAGCCTCCCGCAGAAATGCTCAAAGCCGTTGGATGTGATGCCTGTAATAACTCAGGATATAGCGGCAGGATAGCTGTTTATGAGATCATAATGATAAACCGTGAGATTATAGAACTTATCTTTTCAGGAGCTACCCAGAGCGCAATAGAAGACGCAGCTGTGAAATCCGGAACCAGTTTACTGTTTAAACAGGCATTGAGAAAAATTCATTATAGAATAACATCGTTAGAAGAAGTACTGCGCGTGGTGGCATATGCCTGAGTTTAAATACAAGGCGGTTGACGACAAAGGAAAGCTGCTAAAAGGCACTCAGTTTGCAGCTTCCGATAAAGAGCTTGAAAATCGATTAAAAGAAACCGGACTTACGCTTGTTGAGAGCCACAGCAAAACAGAAGGTGCCGGCACCGACACACTGTTTTCAGGGTCTATCAAGCCGCGCGTATTAATAGAATTCTATTACCGGCTTTCACAAACTTTAGAACTCGGTTTTCCCGTGATTTCGGCTCTTGAGGAAAATGAAAAAATTATTCCAAGCAGAGCCTTGCGCAAAATAATCAATGAATTAAAGTCAGCAATAGAAGGTGGTACTTCAATACATGAAGCCATGAGCCGTTTTCCTAAAGTGTTTCAAAAGCTTGATATTGGCATCATTCGCATGGGAGAACTATCCGGAACACTGCCTAACAGTATTAAAAGACTGGCTGAATTTCTGGAATGGAAAGAAGATATCAGTTCAACCATAAAGCGGGCCACAATCTATCCAACTTTTATCATCCTTGCCCTTTTTGGAGTAATCGCAGTATGGGTAGGCTATGTACTGCCCAAAATGGCTGGCCTGCTTAAAGAAATGGGGGTTCCTCTACCGGCGGTAACCAGAGCTATGCTTGATATCAGTACCTTTGTGAATGAGTACTGGCTTTATATCCTCATTTTTTTTGCCCTTTTTATAATTATGTTTCTGGCATTCGGCAAAACAAAGCAGGGAAAGCTTTTGATTCATAAATACCTGCTGAAAATCCCTGTTTTAGGGCTTGTTGCTTCCAATATCGTCATGGCCAGACTGAGCCAGAATTTCGCTACAATGTATTCTGCAGGCATGAACATTAACAATATCTTTGAGACTCTAACAGACAATATTCTTGGAAACCTTTATCTTGAAGGACGACTTAAGAAAGCTTACGAGAACATCCAGAAAGGACTCACAATTGCCGATGGCTTTGACAGGGCCGGAGGATTTCCTCCGCTTTTGCTTGGTTCTATAAGAAACGGGGAAACCACAGGAACACTTGATGTGGCTTTTACAAGGCTTGGAAATTATTTTAACATCGAAGTCAAACGGTCTGTTGAAACTTTGGTAAACCTGATGGAACCGCTTTCTATCGTATTCTTAGGCAGTGTATTCGGTATTATCGCTATTTCTATTATGCTGCCCATGTATGATGTTATAAGCAAATTCAAGTAAACATGCATTTGGTTCCAAGACAATTGATTAATCAAGATATATTAAGAGTATACGGCCGTGTTGATGTTCCGCCATTGGCATCGGTCACCCTTACAGTAACAGAAAAAGAACCTGCTGTAGTCGGAGTCCCTGAAAAAACGGCGGAAGCAGAATTAAAAGTAAGGCCGGTGGGCAGCCCTGTTAGAATACTCCATGCATAGGGTGGCACGCCACCATCTGCATATAACCCTACATTGTTATAAGGTGTACCTGAAACTGCATCCGGCAGTTCATTATTGAGTATTCTAAGCACACCAGTGGTAAACCCAAAGCATCCGGCCTGATTTTTCAAATCCTCCAGGGATATAAAACGCACAATATCGGGGGGGCCGGAAGCAACGGTTTCTACAAGTGGTCCTAAAACGGAATGTGTTGTATTTACAGTAATACCTTCAGCGCCGCTTAAAATGATAAAAGCAACATTATTCACCGTGCCGTATGACAGGAACGTGCTTTGGCGGCCGCCGCATATTCCACCTCTACCGGTCTTTGCCAATTCATCATCATAGATATAAACAAGAGGCCTGCCCCAGTCATCAACAGCGCTTGGTATGATTGAAGGAAAAGTTGCCGCATCAGGTAGCTGACCGTTTTGAACAGACCAGGAAATCACCGACTGCATTGCAGCTGTAAGAATTTCTCCTGTCCGGTCGTATTTTGCCTTTATAACTCTTGGCCCGATCATGGTTATTCCTGCACCGATCAGGGCGCTTACAACAAGAATGGCCGCAATCAGAAAAAACAGTGCAAAACCTTTACTATCAGATTTTTTCATTTCCCATTATCCCTGATTCACCCTTTCTACGTATTCCCCTTCACCTTATGGAGTTTTACCTCCACCGACGCCACCGCCTTTTCCACCGGAACCGGTTTTACCGCCACCGACGCCACCGCCTATTCCGCCGCCGGAACCACCGCCTCCACCGCCTCCGCCACCTGAGCCACCGCCTCC
This sequence comes from Pseudomonadota bacterium, assembly GCA_043825875.1. Taxonomy (GTDB): domain Bacteria; phylum Desulfobacterota; class Desulfobacteria; order Desulfobacterales; family RPRI01; genus RPRI01. Next base: position 10,569 of record JBDRRF010000076.1, read on the forward strand.
ACCACCGGAACCTCCTCCTCCACCGCCGGCACCACCACCACTTGTGTCAGGATTAATGGTTATGACAAAACTTTTTACTGCTGTATTATCATTAGTACCAGTAGAATCGTTATTGTCACTTACCTGTAATGTAACCATATAAGCACCATTTGCAGAAGGCGTGCCTGAGATTGTTGCAGTAGTTGCTGAGGAAGCAAATGTAAGCCCTGGAGCAGGAGGTACCGCAGTAACAAGACTCCACGTATAGGGGGAAATACCGCCATCTGCGTATATAACAACGCTGTATGAAACGTTTTCTGTACCGGATGGCAGATCATTATTTATTATCCGAAGCGGGGGGCCCTGACATCCTGTTTTAACTTTCAACTCATTTAATGTTACCCACTGCACAAGGTCGTCATATTCATCTTGCTCCCCAGCGGGTCTGATCACCCTGTTTGCAGGATAGTTTGGGCAATTTCCTGCATTTGTACAATCATCTATATTAGGTTCACCGGTTTGATAAACTCCGATACAAGTTTGTCCTGTAGGACAACCGGCTGTTATAATACCTGTCTGAGGGTTTGCATTTTCCGAACCTGTTGCCACAACAAAAGCAACATCTGATACTCTGCTGGCACAGGCCGGATCACGGCATACTGTTAGATTTGTGGATCTGCGGCCGCATATAGAGCCAACTGTTTGAAGCTGGTTGGCGCCATCTGCCGGAAAATAATAAACAGGCTGGGTAAATGTGTCTCTTTGATTTGTTATAACCTCACAGACCTCGTCAATAGTGGCATCCGGGAGATTATTTCCCCAAATAGGCAACCTTGCGTTTACAGCAGCAAAACCGATAATAGATTCAGAGGCAGCTTTTAGAATATCCTTGCTTTCGGTACGTTTGGCTCTTGCTGTGAGTGATACTACCAGAGAGGCTCCAAATCCTATGATCGTTCCTATAATGATCATAACAATGGCAATCTCGATGATAGTAAAGCCTTTCTGATCTGATGGCATCTGTTGCCCCTTTGTTTTGGCTATTACACTTCTGTACTGTAGCTATTTCGGCTCAGAAGTATAATAGCCGGGGTTAAAATATTATTTAAAATTGAATCCGAAAATTAGCGATGGTAGTTCCTACCGTGTAGGCTGCACTTCCTAAGATAGTACCGGTATTAAAAACACCATCATCGTATTTAGCGTCAATTTCAAGACAGGCCTCGGCTGGAAGATTTGTAAAGCGGATATAATGTCTAGCAACTCCAGGACCTGGATCAATCCACTCGACACGAACTGTGCCACCGAAAGCATTAGCTGGGAGGTCAGTTGTACCATTATATGATCCTCCAATAAGATTTGAAAGCGCCAAATCGCTGAAAGCGGCAAATACCTCTGCTCCGGCAATTTGGCCGTTAAAATTACCTACAGTGGTATCGGTGCCCGGCGGAAACAAAGTACTGTTTTCATCCCCAGGCAATTGCCCATATTTATCCAAAAACGTCATATAGGCAGCCCTCATCTCATCCGCCTGTTTTACAACGCGCTTGACTCTGGCGTTTTGAATCATTTCCTGACCCTTTAAAATGCCGCCTATCAGCAAACCAATAATAACAAGCACGATTGCAATTTCAACCAATGTAAAACCTTTCTGATTACCGTTTAACCTTAGCTTCTGCATTTATCCCCCTCCTCTTGTTGATTGTTGAATTTTAGTTGTTTATCAGATTTTCTTAATATATGGCGTAATAAAGATCACCAGTTCCTGATTGTCCTTAAGATTTTTCATGCTACGGAATAAATTTTTTAAATACGGAATAGAGCCAAGCCCAGGAAGTCCTACATCATCCAGTTGCTTTATCTGGCTTATGAGGCCGGCCAACACCACTGTATTACCTTCTCTTACTCTTACTGTTGTAGAAAGTTCGCGAAGATCTATAATAGGATTGGAAATGCTTTGTACCTCCGTGGCTCCTGTCGGAATCTCAACACGCTCGGTTCCCTGTATCCTTGTGATTGTGGGAACTATATGAAGAGTAATGATGCCGTCTTTTGATATTTGTGGAGTAAGTCCGAGCTGCAAACCTAGAATTGCACGTTTTATTTTAGCGCCAATGGTTAACGTATTTGTTTCCTGGTCTCTATCTACACTGTCGATGTCGCCATAGGGAAACTGATATCCAACAGTGAGCACTGCCGACTGATGATTAAGCACTGAGATGTGAGGGTTTGATATAACCGTAACATCCCCCTGGGTTTTTAGAAAATCTAAAACGCCGTTGAACTGTGACTGGGTTGATAAAAACAGTCTGCCGCTGCCGTTAACTGATAAATCAAAGACATCCGGCAGATTTTTGTCAATAATCCCGCCGCCGTTTGCCGTAAATCCAAGAGAGAATTTAGACCAGTCCAGTCCATAGCGACTGTCATCGGATAGATGAACTTCTAATATCTTTGCCTCAATAAAAACCTGGCGATGCAAGGATTCTGATAACGAATCGAGCAAATTTACCATAGCAGTAATTTTGTCAGGTGTATCAAGCATATAAATTATGCCTGCATTAGGATTGAGTTTTAAAATACCGCCTTCGGACTTGATTCCTTCAAGTATTGCGGAAATACTTGCCCAGACATCTGTGCTTTTACCTTCCCGCTTGGCTTTGACCTGGTATTTACCTTTTACCCCTGCACCTTCCACACCAGAGGCCAGCATGTCGCCACCAACATCTATGTCGGTTTCACCCACCATATCAAGGTAGTCCATTTGATATATATATTCTTTGAAACGGCATACATTCAATACGCCATCCTTAATAGTCCATGTATATCCCGCCCCTTTTTCAACTATCATATCAAGCGCTTCTTCCATAGTCACATTTTTTAGCCTAACTGTGACAAGCTTTGTAAGATCAACATCCGAATCTACGGACATATTAATATCCGCCTCGGTTGCAATAGTGGCCATGGCTTCGCCCAATTTGGCCTGATCCAAAACCATGGAAAAAAGCTTGATGTCTTTTTCGAGCCCTTTTGAAACAGGCAGATAAGTTTCGGAAAAAGGCGGGGGGCCCGGAAGTTGAGATATCTTTTCCTGCTCCAGGATTTTAGCCGGATTATCGATATTTTCAAGAGCCGGCGTAGTAACTGGCCTGACTTCCTGTATAGAGGCACATCCTGTAAAAAGCAGGATAGGGCATATAATAAACAACAAACTATACCGGGAGAAAATACGGAGCATAATCACCTCGATTCGGCCCCTGCGGGCTTTTGTTTCCCAGCAAGGGAAAAATAGACTTCAGGCGCAGGGATAAATTTTGTCTCCCCGTTTTTAGATAGTAAAACTCCCTTAGCCGTTATTTTTTTTATGGTAAAATTCATGATCTTATCGTTTTCATACAGTCTTTTGCCTTCCATAAGTGCAATAAATTTTGATCTTTCTCCAAGTCCTGCGACCTGAAGTATTCCGGCAAGATTCGGAATGTCGGCTATCTTCTGATTTTCGGTTGGCTGAGTACTTGCTGTCAATTGTATCTTTTCAGGCTTTGCCTTACGTCCCATTTTGGCAACAGCAATTATTGCCTCCGCACTTTTAATCAGATCGTCTACCGTCTGATCCTGCATTTGTTTATACTGCTTCCATTTATTGCCTGCCATTTTAAATTCTTCGGATTTTTGTGCTATCGGAGATCCGATAAGCTCCGTAAGCAAATAGATATTTATGGCAACAACTATAACGGCTGCAATTATAAAACCATCAATTATTAATCGTTTTTTTGAGCCGATTTGTATCATATATAATTCTATTCGCTATTTGCCGATTTAATCCTGTATCTGAAAAAAAAGGACCCGTTTAAAACAGTCATGTTTGATATAGGATTCATAGTTATTTTTAAATTATTAGGTTTCAAAAACGGCAAGTCATTTTTAACCGATTTAAACCATTTATAAATATCTTCATAATTTCCTTCAAATGATAAATCAACCGGCACATAACCATCTGACTCGCTAGCATGCTGCTTTTCAATTTTAAGATTTTCAAGATGATACTTAGATGATAGCTTCTTAAGGCGGTCGTCAATTGCCAAAAGACCCAGATCAACAGATTCTACGTCAAGAAACAGCTTCTCACCTTCTGTTATGATGAAACTGATATTTTTTGAATTCTGCTGCCAGAACTCTTCATCCATACGCAGGCTTTCAATCTTTTCGGATTGATATTTCAAACGCTTGATCTCAGATGCATTATAAAATGTCAGAACAATAACTGCAAGCCATAAAGCACCTGTTATAATCCATTTATTTCTCATATTATTTCAAGTCCAACTTAATGTTAAACTTATAACCGGCAGGTCCGGAATTACCACCCCCCTGCTCCATATCAAAGTTGATATCTCCTATTACAGCGGGCCTGCTAAGTTTAAGATTCCGCGTCAAACCATCGACCATAGCAGAAAGACCGGGTTTGATACCATCAGGATTTTCTGTTCTTACCTGGCCTTTCATTACAACCTGAAAAGGAGGTTCAAGATTGAAAGTCAGCTCTTCCATTGTCACAGTTTCGGGAAGGCTAAGAGCAATTCCTCCAAGTATAGATGCAGGATCAGGGCGCTGCATCTCATTTGTAATCAGATCAATAGTATTATTATATTCTTCGATAACCTGACGATTGGCCATCATATCATTTGAAAGTCGCAACATCACTGATTTGGAATTGCTTCCTGATAAATAATTCAGAAAAAAAGCCTCAAATCCTAAAAGAAAAATAAGAAGCACCCCGGTGATAATCCCGGCCCGAATAACCGAATGCCAGGCTTTTTCCATAACAACAAAGCGGTGACTTATAGCAGGCACTGCTTTCTGATCGATATCGGCCAAAGTAAATGCCGATAATGGTGGGGGCATAAAATCTTTTTCTTTAACTTCAACAATATCTTTCCGGTCACTTTCAATCCGGATAATATCTTTTCCAAGTTTTTCTGAAAGTTCGGTCTCATTTATATGTATGGAAGATACAAAAAAGAACTTATTGATCTCGGATTTTGCTTTTTGTGAAAAAAGACGAAGGGACTGGCTTATTTCAAAGGATAGAATTTCAAGCTTTCCACTGCCTGCTTCTTCAGATTCGGGTAACATAATACTTCTTGAAAAAAGAAAATCCCCATTTAAATAAAAGTACAGATAACATTCTTCAGATAATACATGTATAAGACAAAAATTTTCAGAAGACGCATTGTCAACCAGCTTGCCTATTTTATGCTGCCAAATATAGGCCGGAATAGTAATACGGTCAGGGCATATGTCAGCATCTTTAAGATGATTGTACAAATTAAATACAAGAGGATCATGCAGGAAAAAAGCATAAATACTTCCGGCAGACTGGCCGCTTTTTGAATAAGTATAATTATAGAAATCAATTACATCCGGAACAGCGGGAAAGGACTCTGAAAGTTTTCTTTTGATAAAAGCAGATACAATTGATTTTTTACCTGTAGCAAATGGATAAGTTTCAATACCGGCAACATAATCAGGCATCACCAGCAAAGGATTTTTTACCTTTTTTGCTTCCTCGAAAAAAATGCCGGAAAATTCGTCCGGCAAATACTCTTCTTTAATCGGTATTGTGCCGATAACCCTGCCATCAATATCCTTTCGACCATAAAGTACAAATTGCAATTCACTGTTATGGGCAATTATTATCAGCTTATTATTCTTTCTCATACTATAAAGTTTCGGCATTTTTTAACTTTTTCTTAAGTATTATATTCCGATATTATTTTTTTACTATCCCTTGAATAACACCTGAATCATTGGGTGTTTGAATCGGAAGACGGCGGAGTTTCTCAACTCCTGCTGCTGCAAGCATATCCATGATCTGCTTTTCAGAATAGGACTGGCCGTTTTCTGTACCAAGAAGCATATTAAGAGAGAAAAGAGCCGGAAACATCGGGCCGTTCATATCATTATTTAAAATAAATTCGTGGATCAAAATCATGCCTTCCGGTTTAAGAACAGACACTGCTTTTTGTATGATCTTTTGAGCATCATGTGGACCTTCGCCATGCAGAATGTGTGACAACCAGGCAACATCATAGGTGCCTGAAATATCTTTATTCACATAATCACCGGCCTGAAAGTCAATCCTTTCCGAAAGACCGAATTTAGCAACAGTTTCTTCGGCAAAAGGCCTGGTTGTTTTTTGATCATAAATAGTAGCAAGAAGTGATGGATTGTTTAAACAAAAATGAATTGCATATGTTCCAGGACCACCGCCTAAGTCTAAAAGATGGTTTTTTCCGGAAAGATCGATTTTTCCAACTATTTGCGGTGCAAGGCTTGATGCAAGATTAAACATGCCCATAAGAAAATTTTCCCGTACTTCGGCATTATCATAAGAAGCTCTGCTACGCACAGCTTTTCCGGTTTTAACACCCTTATCCAGCTCGTTCCAGGATGCCATAAGATGATGATGATGCATTATAATATATCCGAGGTATTGCGGGGATTCTTTTATTAGATAAGATTTGCAAAAGTCTGAGTTTAAAAAGTACTCATTTTTTTTTATTAAGAGGCCCATGGCCGAAAGAGCATTAAGGAGCATAATGACTCCTCTGTCATCACCACTTAGTTTATCGGCAATCTTTTGACCGGTAAGTGATTGATCACCTATAACAGTAAAAACGCCCAGCTTGACTCCTGCATGGAGTGCACAGGTCGCCCAATAACTGCCGGATATACCTAAAAGCTTACTCGGGTTCCATTCTTCTGTATTCATGCCATATTCCTTTTAGAAAATAATTGGCCTGGAAATAATACATTTTTGAAGACCAGTAAACACATCCATAATTGATAAAACGCAATTAATTATTTAATATTTTATACAATAGTTTGATTTAAAAAGCAATTATAATTGATAGTCGCGTAAAAAATCTTTAATAATTATTATTTTCGATTATCTGATATAACCCGCTTTTGTATTCCTGAACTTAGCATAATGTCTGAAACACATTTAACAGGGTTAATAAACAGCAGTTTTTGAGAATATGCAATCTGGGGAATCATCATTATCTTTTCAATTGCAGCAGCACAAACTTCATCCTGATCTGCTTTTCCATCAATACTTAAGGTAATATCAAGACAATCTTTACCATCACAGGTTGTAAGTGCTGCTGTATAATCCATAACATCCGGCAGGGCAAAAAGCATTTCATCCAAAAAAGCCATCATAACCGGCTTTCCCGAAGATAGATAAACTATATTGTTTGTACGGCAGGCGATTTTATCCAATCGTTTTAAAACTGAACCACAAGGACATGGTTTGGCAAGAAATTTTGATATATCACCTGTGCGGTAACGGATAAGAGGCATTGCCTCACGATTTAAAGTTGTTATCACAACTTCACCCGTCTCTCCATCAGACAATATCTGTCCTGTTTTCGGATCAATGATTTCAATATAAAGATCTGCTTCGCGCATATGATGACCACATCGGGCATCACATTCCACTCCACCGCCATATCCCATCTCGCTCATACCATAATGGCTATAAACCTCACAGTTATATATATTTTTCAGCACTTCAGTGATGATATCCGGAACATAGTCGGTAGTTAAAAGTGCTTTCATCCTTTTACTTTTCAAATATTTTTCCCCTTTTCTGCACCGAAAAAGGGCAAGAATCTGAACCGGAGTTCCAACAAGACATGTTATGTCATTTTTCAAAACAGCCTCTACCGTTTGTTTAGGATCTATAACGAAACCATGCATGATACTTCTTACATTCATGCGAAGCAAAGCTCTTGAGAGAAGATCTCCGACACTGTCCGGCCTTTCGCCTGGCAAAAGGATCAAAACCCGGTCATCTTCATTAACCAGTGTTGACATACCGTAATGGAAAAAATCCAGGGTATGTTCCAGATCTTCTTTTGTGAAAAAAATTCGTTTGGCCAAACCTGTGGTAGCAGAGCTTTGTAATGTAACACAACGTTTAACAGCGCTTTGCGAAACGCAGAGAAATTGCAGCGGATAGCTTCTTAAATCATCGGAGATAGTAAATGGAAGGCTGGAATAATCATTTAAGGTTTTTACAGTATTGCTTTCAAAACCGGCCAGAAGATTTTTATAGAAAGGACTATTTTTGCGGGCATAAGAAATGGTTTCGTTAATCTTATCAACTTGAAAAGCTTCAATAGCTTCTCTTGTGAGATAAGGCAATGCTTTCTCGAGCGATATCTTCTTTAAAATCCAATCCTCCAAAGGAGTTTTAGAAATCATATCCAAATCTCCGGCAGTGTGTAAAATCCACCTTGCAAAAGAAACCATACTCCCGTAGGGCGGTATTTTACATACCGCCATGTAATGGCAATATATGTCATTTGACCATCATCTTGCGTTATGCCACAAACATCTTTCGGCGGGGTGTAAAACCCCGCCCTACTGGCATCTTCTGTTGGGCGGGGTTTTACACCCCGCCATTAATCTCCGGTTTTTAAAAAAAGTATTTTAGAAATTACCCAATCCCCGGTTTTTAAAAAAAGTATTTTAGAAATTACCCAATCCCCGGTAAACAGGTTTATTTTGGCTGTCGTTAAGATTATAGGCACAAAAAGGAATAAGACGGCCGTCATTTGATACAACATGGATGCAGCAGTCTTTAAGACGTTCCAAATCAAGATTCCAGACATCTTGAAAGGCCATGCCGGAAATTGAAAAAGATCGGTTATGTACAAAATCTAAAAAACCGTCAATATCCATATCGCACATTTCGTCTTCACCCCCCTGCCCTATTCTTTTAGCTTCTTGACTTTTTACACATGATACCTGATCTCTCACCCCACTCCATTGCCTTGCTACGGAAGTTATTGACTGCCTTGCTCCTATATCGGCTCTTAAGGGCTTGTTGCAGCAAACGCTGTTATCTGTTACCACCGGTTTTAATTGCTCTGAACTCATCACAAGAAACTTGCCGTTAAAAGAACAAAGAGCATTTTCACAGCCGGGAGGTCTGAAATCGGAGGCTTTTACCATACCACCGCTTTGAATTTCAAGAGCTGTTATAATTTCCGGGATAGTAATACGGTCATGATTTTCCACCTTTTTGGGATATCGTCCGAAATAACTGACAGGCTGAAAATGAATACCCCTTACCGCAGGATATTCTTTTAAAGCAAATTCCAGAATTGCACCGATTTCATGAACGTTTATCCCCGGCACTATCATGGGAACCAGGACAACACCAATACCTGCTTTTGCGCATCGCTCTATTGCCAGCAGCTTATTGGCAAGCAATTTTTGTCCTCTTAAAGCAAGATATGTTTCATCACTTAGACCGTCAAACTGAAAAAAAACCGATGCAAGACCTGCATCTTTAAGCTTTGCCGCATAATCTTTCTGTTCGACCAGCCGCAGGCCGTTTGTGTTTAGCTGAATAAATCCGAATCCTTTGCTTCTCCCCATTTCAATGATTTGAAAAAGATCTTCTCTTAATGTCGGCTCGCCGCCGGAAAGCTGAATATTACATGACGGGGCAGCCTTTCTGACACGCTCAAACCAGAACTCTATCGTCTTAATATCAGGATCGGAAACAGCAGATTTTTCCGAAGATGCAAAACAGTATCTGCAACCAAGATTGCAGTGTTGTGTGATTTCCAGAAGAGCCGTGCAGGTAATCTGCCTGTGCGAAGAACATAAACCGCAGTCAAACGGACAGCCTTTATTAATATTGCTGTAGCATACAGGAGGCTGGACAGGTATTTTAGGTCTTATCCATCTCTCAAAGGGCGGATCTTTACGCCAGATTACAGTAGAAAATTGCCCATGGGACTCACACCACTTTTCAAGATAAACATCACTTCCATCTGTAACCCTGAATGCCGGGATCTTTTTAAGGCATACAGGACAAAGGCTTTTAGTTTTAGATAAAACCCGGTAGCTTGAAATTTCACTATTTGACATATCAATACCTTCACACTCCCCTTAATCTCAAAGGAATAGATGCAGGCTTACCATTTCTACAACCCCCTTTATCCCCCTTTTCTAAGGGGGAATTTCTAAATGATGGCCTCTTTTCTAAGGGAAGATTTGAAATGGTTGATGCCCTCATCCGCTGATTCCCCCTTAACAAAGGGGGCCAGGGGGTTGTTCCACTTGAAGAAGTATTTCCATAACTTTATTATATGTATCAACAAGGAGACGACCACACAAATTAGGGTCCGGCACGCTTGTTTCTTCTCCTATTATATCCTTGCATGAAATCCCACTGTAAGAAGCACGGGCTGTTTGCTCAAACCATTCGCTCAGTTCGGAATACATCAAAGGCAGTTTTTCATTTTCTTTTTCACTGTCTTCTCCTTTTGCACCATACAATGCAAGTATGCAGGCTGCGCCTGTAAAAACTCCGCAGGCATTACCGCTACCGGCCCCACCCATGCAAAGACCTGCCATTGACCGAACAAGATCGGAATTTGTTTTGCCTTGTGCTTCCAATGCAAGGATAATCAACACCTGGCTGCAACAATAACCGCTGCCTGCCAGCTGAAGTATTCTGAAAGCAGTTTCATCTATCATTATGTACTTCTCCTTTGGAGAAAGGGGGCCAGGATTCGAGGATTCAAGGGTTCAAGGGTTTTTGATGTCAAGCCAAAATCCTTCGTTTTTTTCGTGCAATCATCAAAATATATCCGGGCTTGGAATCACGCACAGATTGCTTGTCACATAAAGTGCAATTACCCGGCAACATTATATTCATAAGCATATCAAATGAGCCCAGCTCCCACACTATTTTGGCAGTAAGCTGCGCCAGAGCATCTGAGTGATCCTCCCACAACAGCACATCAAATCCACAGCATTTTACTTGTTCGATAAGTGCATCGCGTCCCACTGCACCGGATAAACATGAAACCGGATCAGAGGAAATACTGTTTGGCTGCTTTTCCGGATTTCTTAAGTAAATATCTGAAATAACCAAAAACCCTGATTTTGTTAACACCCTGCAAAATTCATTCATGGCTTTACTTCGATAAGATAACAAAGAAAGCACACATTCACAAAATACTCCGCTAAAACTACCGGTCGCAAATGGCAGCTCTTTAGCGTTTGATTGCACAAATGAGAAATCACCGGAAAACCCGGAAACATTAAGATCGATACCATAAACCGCACTGCCATAATTTTGGTGAAGATATTTAAGAGTTGCCCCAAAACCGCAACCAATATCTATAATTTTATCGTTTGCACAAAACCCACAGTAATCAGCTGCTCTTTCAGTAAGAGTCAAACCTCCCGGCCTTAATGCATCACCGATAATTGAACGTAATTCAGAAGCTATGACGTAAGGCATAAGCAAATAAAGATATTTAGGAGTTCAGAACACATATTATTTATAAGCCTATTAACGGCCTTTTCCTTGAACCCTTGACCCCTCGAATCCTTGAACCCTATTATACAACTGGGTTCCGGCTTTCGAGATGGTATGACAGAATGCTCAAGTTAGAACTTATAATGGGATACAGACTCATCATTCATTTATCTTCAAGAAGTTGCTCTACTTCCGCCATTTTTCCCAGAGCAAGCTCTTCGGAGATAAAAACAAAACCGCACTGCGGGCACATAGGGAGCTGGGCTTTTATCTTGTTTCCCATATACATTAATGTTGCAGTATCTACAGATAAAAAGATATCGCATTTATTGCATTTCCATTTTAAATCATCTGGATTGGCATAATTGTTTTTCATTGCTATTCCCTACCAGAAACTACCATACGGTGGCTGTATGCATTATAGATTTCAAATCCATCATCAAAAGGCATGTATTCCACCCAAAAAGTTGTATTGTATACTTTCAATGAGGCTTTATAACGACCGTTTTCAGGATTAAAAAACTTCTGGCCACTTTTTTCGGAATGCTGTATTACTTGTTGTAAATCCGTTTCAAGTATTCTGCGATCCTCCAAAATCTGCCATACTTGGGAAGATATATTTAAAACAACTTTATTTTGATTCTGTTTTTCTCCCGGATCTTTTTTCCAAAGCTCTTTGAGCAAATCGTCTTTTAAACGCAACCGGTTATCCTGCCGCTGAGACCAACCCGGCCTTTTTCTTGCGGCAGGATCAGGCTCGCTGTTTTCGGGAAAGAGCAGATCCAATATATGAAGCGTTCGCTTTCCTGCTCCGGCAAGGTTATCCCTGCATACTGCACAATATGCAATGTAATCATCATCACTTTGCCCGGCCAGCCGTTTTATAACGGTTTTAGCCAAATCCGGATTAGCATTTTGCATCAAACCGCCAAAACCGCAGCATTCGGCATACTCACTTTTTGCTGTCAGTTCGGAAAAAGGCTGCCCTATCTTTTGCAACAGATTACGAACACTCGATTGTAAAGTTGTCTCATAACGTGTAGTACACGGATCATGCAATGCACAAAAAGCTTCGGAATTTATAATGCCGGCACCGCCTGGCAGCCCGGTTTCATCAAGAATGGTCCATAGCGATACTATATCAGCTTCATCAAGATATGTCTTAAACATCTTATAACAGGTAGAACAAGCCAATACAATCTGAGGTTTGCCAAGTTCTGTCCACTTGTTCTGCAAAATCGAAAATTCTTTTTCAAAACCATCTTCTTCTCCTGCCCAAAACGCCGGGGCATTGCAACATCCAAGAAAAAGGCCCACTCCACCTGTAAGCGTATCTCTTAAATGCGCATAAACGTTTTTTACTTTTTCAGGAGAAGAGGCGCAAAGCTGACATCCGGGGAAAAAAACATATGCGCTTGATTCATATCCCGGTTCATGCAAAGCCATCGCAAACCGGTCACTGTTGCTAAACTGCATATCAAGCAGCGCAAACTCATGAGCCGATACAGGCATCTTGCCTTTTTGAACCATATTTCTTCGCGCCTCAAGGCAAAGTGCCTGCATTGCAAAATTTTCCGGGCACACAGCTTCACATAATCCGCAAAGGCTGCATGAATTAACCAGTTTATTGGCCTGGCGCGGCCCCATTACAATGGATGCATTATTATAGATTTCTCTTGCATATTTTCGGGGATAAGAGCCGTATTTTTCAAGATAGGAACAGGCCTTGACGCATTCAAGACACTCGCATTGCAGGCAGCGGCCTGCTTCTTTAATCGCCTCATCACTAGTATAACCCGATTTGGCATCATTGGGTTTTACTGCCGGAACATGAGAAATATCATCAATATTAGTATAAAGCCTTGTTTCAAAAGGTCCTTCTTTTTCCCTTCCCGCAGTTTGTGAGACTTTTTGCAAAAAACGGTCTATGGAAGTTGCAGCCCAGCGGCCTTCGGCAGCTTGCCATACCGGAGATTTATTATCATATTTTAAAAAGCCTCTTGTAAAAACATTCTCCCACTCTGAAAAATAGTTGGACAAACCTTTAAAATCCGGTCCCAGGCATACGGCATCAAAGCGGGCCAAAAGATCTTTAAGAAAATCTTTATCATCAAATGAATAATTTAGTACTGTTTCCACACCCAATGAAAACAGTATTTCAATTTCTTGATTTACTACATCATGCGGTAATATCTCTTCTGGTATTGAAAGAAGATCATCAGCCAGTTTTGTGCTGTCCTCAAATATTATTACCTTATAACCTTTGCGTGAAAGATCCCAGGCTGCTGTAAGAGCGCTCAATCTGCTTCCTGCAACTGCTATGCGATGATCTTTTTTCGGCAGAGCCATAATTTTTAGCTTAGGCGCCTGTACCTTTACACAGGCACGCTCCAGCATTCCGATTTCAATCGCCTGTCCTGCCTCTTTGCGTTTACATCGATCTTTACAGGGCGCATCGCATATACGGCTTAAAATACCCGGAAAAGGCATGGTTTTTCTTAAAGTCTTCCATGCTTCTTCCCATTTTCCTTTAGATACATTGGCCACAAAAGAGCGGACATCTATATGGATAGGACAGGCAGCCATACATTCGGGCGGTTCATCCTGAATGCATTTATTTTCAAGTAGTCTTAATTCTTTTTGATCCATGATAAAAATAGGGTTCAAGGATTCAAGGGGGCAGGGGGAAAAGAATAGAGACGCAAAATTTTGCGTCTCTACACAACCACTTGAACCCTCGAAACCTTGAACCCTCGAACCCTTCTTTTTTTATTTTTTCAAACCTGCCAGAACTTTTTCAGGTAAAGCAGGAAGTTTGGTAATTCTGACACCTGTCGCATTTGCAATCGCATTTATAATCGCAACGTGAGATGATGTCAGGGGAAGTTCTCCCACACCGGCCGCACCAAATGGCCCGTGTTCACGCGGAGTTTCCACATAATGAATATCAATTGAATCAGGAACGTCTTTGATATAAGGAAGTCCGCAAGCATTTAAGCTTGTATGCTTTTTCAGATCTTCAAAATCTTCAGACAAGGCAAGGCCGATACCCTGAGCAACTCCACCGTAAATCTGGCCGTCAACTGCAAGGCGGTTGTTTATCTTACCTACATCGGCAACTACCGTGAATTTATCGACATGAGTTTTGCCTGTATCTGTTTCTACGGTAACTTCGGCCATAAAAACGCCATACATATATACTGAAAACGGTGATCCCTGGGCATTTTCATCACAGGGCGTACATACGGAAGCCGTCCATGTACCGGAATATTTAAGTGGAATATTTTCAGCCACCATTTCATCATATGTACGGTAAGATCCGTCAGCTTTGCGCATCGCATTTAACAGCATTTCGCAACCGTTTTTAATTGCGTTTCCTGTTACTACCTGCTGCCTGCTTCCGCCAGACGGCCCGCTGTTTGGAACTAATGCCGTGTCATTCATCACAAGTTTGATCTTATCCGGTGTAATTCCCAAAGGCAAAAGCGCCTCATGGCAAGTGCCGAGTGCGCCGATATCGGCTCCCTGCCCGTGATCTTCCCAAGCGGAGCTTAAGGTTATACCATCTTTGGTTAATTCAACGACTATTTCGGATGCATCCGGTCCATCAAGACCGCATCCGTAAATGCCGATTGAAACACCTACACCCTTTTTCTTATCAGGCTTGGATGCCTTTTGGGCTTTTTCTACTGCTTTTTTATACAATGGCCTAAGTTTATCAATCATTTCGGAAAGGCTTAATACATCAGGAGTCTGACCGGTGGGAGTTGTATCTCCTTCTCGATAAACATTGATACTACGAAGTTCAAGAGGATCCATTCCGATCTTCGCAGCCAGTTCATCCATAAGGCTTTCAGAAGCAAAAAAGCTCTGAGGCGAACCATAAGATCTGAAAGCTGAACCCCATGCATGGTTTGTACATACTGTCCTTCCCACACCTCTGATATTCGGAATTCCGTACCCTGCTCCTATAAACTGTGCTCCACGAAGAGTAAGAAGATCGCCAAACTCCGAATACGGGCCATGATCAACGCTCCAGTCACTTTCCATGGCAAGAAGTTTACCATTGTTATCGGCACCTAATTTAAGATTAACAAAGAAGGGAGAACGTTTTCCGGTATAAGTTATATGCTGGAAATAATCATATTTTAATGTAACCGGTTTATTTACCGCTAAAGCTGCAACACCGAGTAATGCCTCCATGGTGGGGCTGAACTTGTATCCAAAAGTTCCGCCTGAAGGGTTTTGAACAATTCTGAGTTTTTCCGGCTCAACACCCAGCCCCGGGCATATCATTGCATGGTGAAGATGTATGCCGATGCTTTTGGAATGTATTGTTAGCCTTTCTTCTTCATCAAAATATGCAAATCCGACATCGGGTTCCATGGTCAGATGGGGCTGACGCTGCAGATAATAGTCATTTTCAACCGTATGTGCCGCCGAACTCATAATAGGCGCTGTTTCATCACCTTTGGCAATTTTTTGTTCAAAATAAATATTTGGCGTTCCGGGATGGATTTCTATGGCATCTTCCGCCATAGCCGCAGGAGCGCTCATATAAGCGGGAAGCTCTTCAAGATCTACTTTAACTTTTTCTGCCGCTGCTTTAGCATTTGCTTCCGTATCTGCTGCAACAATAGCAATGGCATCTCCGAACTGAAATATTTTTCCATCACAAAGTATAGGACGATCCCAACCATCACCTTTATTTGTAGGAAATGTAATCAAGCCGGTAATCCGGTTTTTGCCCTTAACATCTTTGTGAGTAATGACCTTAACCACTCCGGGCATTTTTTCAGCTTCAAAAGTATCAATGGAAAGAATTTTTGCATGTGAGGTTTTAGCCTGAACAAGTGCAAGCCTGAGTGTGCCGACAGGCATTTTAAGACCTGTATCAGCTCCAAAGTCCGTAACACCGGCAACTTTTGCAATTGCACTGGGACGCGGATATTTGCTCCCCCAAATCCTGTTATCGGCAGGCATTTTAAAAGCAAGATCATCTTCGCTCAGTTCACCGCGCAAAACTTTTGCAGCATCCATAACAGCATCAACAAGAGGTTTGTAACCTGTACAACGGCAGGCATTTCTGTGTTTCTGGAACCAGTCTCTTGCATCATCTCTTGAAGGACTCTGGTTTGTATCCAAAAGACCTTTAGCCGAAACAATAAATCCGGGACTGCAAAAACCGCATTGGGCTCCGCCATTTACTGTCCAGGAAAGCTGAAGTGGATGGAGTTTTTCAGGACTACCTATTCCCTCAATTGTGGTAATGCAGGCATCTTCAGGTACTCTGCCCATTTTTGTGACACAAGACCGAACAACCTTTCCATCCATTATAACCGAACATGAACCGCATTGCCCCTGTCCGCAACCAACTTTTGTTCCTGTAAGCTTCAACTGTTCACGCAATGTATCTGCCAGTGTTGTACCAGGGTCAGCTACAACCATCATTGTTTTTCCATTAATACATATATTCTTTTTTATCATAGTAAAACTTTCCTCCTTTAAATTTATTTTCATAAATGCAGGATCTTATAATCATGATAAGTTCTATTTTGAGTAGTATTAAGATACGACAATGCTGTCAGGGTGCTTTTTATTAGTCCGTCAATAACAGCAGGAAAAGAATTACATGTAGTATATCTGCCAGCAATGGCATATGTCAGAAATGTCATTAAAACAAGCGCCCCAATATGTCAAGCATTTAATCGTAAATACATATTTAATACTTGAATATTAGATAGCTATTAGCTTTTTGGATAAATTTAGGCAGTTTCTTGTTTTAGCGAGAATTGCTGGATGGTCGTGAAAAAAAATATATCATCGGAGATAGTAAATGGAAAGCTGGAAAAATCTTTTAAAGTTTTCACTAAATTGCTTTAAAAAACGGCCATAAGATTTTTATAAGCACCACCACATTACAAGGTGTTCCCGGTTTTTTTTAAGTTTAAACAGGAAAGTCATAAATTTTTTAGCCTTCACAAACAACACGATTACGACCACTTTGCTTTGCCATATATAGTCTTTTATCAGCAAGCTCAATAAGTTTGTGGGTTTCTAATATTTCCAGCTCTTCTGCTGATGCAAGACCTATGGATATGGTTACTTTAATAAGCTGGCCGTTATATATAAAATCCGTATTTTCAACTTTTTTCCGTAATCGTTCTGCAAACACCCGACCACTATGGATATTTCCATGCGATATGGTGTAAAACTCTTCACCTCCATATCTGCCGATTTCATCTTCTACACGTTTCATAGATGTCATAACTTCAGCGATATTGGCAAGAACATAGTCTCCTGCCTGATGACCATAAGTATCATTAACCAATTTAAAACGGTCGATATCAATCATTGAAAAAATAAAATCATTTAAATGGTTTCTGTTTATCTGGCCGATATTTATTTCAAAAATTCTATGAAGGATTTTTCTGTTGGGAAGTTTTGTCAGTTCATCAAAGTAACCTATCTTTTCAAGCAAATCCTTTTGCTCCATTTCCTTTGTTACATCAGTAAGACATCCAAGTGAAATACAGATATTGCCCTTTGAAAAGGTTTCGATATTAGCCTGGTCTTTAAGCCATTTAATATTATTATTTTTAAGGGCAATCTTATAAACAGCTTCTACAAAACCTGTCTGTTTACTTTCTTCCCGCAACCCGTCCTGCCAACCTTGCAGTTCCTTTCCCGGTATAATTTCTTCCTTAATCTCATTATTTAAATCCTTATATTTATAAACCCGGCGGTCAATAATTCGCTTGCGGAAAACATCGGCTATTTCATTATAATCACATTCAAGTAATTTAACGAATTTTGCTCCTGCGAATTCATACCAGATAATTCTTTCATTTTCATTCCATGCAGCAATATATGGAATCACCGGAGCACCTGAATCTTCAAATGCCTTAAAGGCCATGATATATCCGGCTACTTTTTCCTTGATTTTAGGAGAATAATTACCCTCTAATATTCTGCCGTAATAATGTTGAACAGGGGGATTGGGTTGATTATTAACGCTCATGCGAGTGCCTCCGATAAAAAATGAGTGTTCAGGATAAAAAATAAAAACATATAATTGTGTTTGATTATCCTGCCTTCAAGCAAATTGTCAATACCTAAAGGGCAGCTATCTAATAGGTGGAGGTATTAACCACACTAATAAAATACAGCCTGAATATTTTAAGCTCATCATAGCTTATTTTACCTTCAAGAGAATCAAAAACAGGTTTTAAAAACTCCGTGCCAAGTTTATGAAATGCATCAAGTATTATCTTATGCTGTTTTGACGAAACTTCCGATACTTCAAGTAACCCATCTGATCTTAATTTATGGCCTGATTGCTGATACTTGATAAGATGATCAATAGCCGTAACTCTTTTTATGTTAAACATCTTCATAATTTCCTGTATGGATTTTCCTGAATTGTATACTTCTCCGATAACAATGTATCTTTTCTTCTCTGTTTTCAGGGAAGGTTTTAGCATAGGCGGCAGTACTGATAGTTTTTTAACAGGGCCTATTTCAATTTGGTTTTCATCACAGTAGCTGCCAATTATATCTAAAAAATAAGAGCCGTATTTCTTATGTTTTACTGATCCTACTCCATGTATGTGAAGCAGGTTTTCATCAGAACGCGGATAAAATGTCGACATTTCTATCAGGGTTTTATCCGAAAAAATTACGTAAGGAGGCACACCCGCTTTATCAGCAAGTTCTTTTCTCTTCTTTCTAAGTTCTTCAAATAACATGCGATCATATTCATATTCCGTATCTCTTTCCTTCTGTTTTATAGATCTTGCGCGTTCTTCTTCAATCATTCCAAAGACTTTTTCTTTCCCTTTAAAAACATCATAAGTCTTCTCGGTAAGCTTTAGCCCTCCATATTTTGCATCCTGAATCATTAATCCTTTACTTATGAATTGTCTGGCAAGATGAAACCATTGTTTCCTTGAATAATCTTGTCCTATCCCATAAGTTGATAATTTTTCATGTTCGAAATTATATACTTTTTGTGATTGTGAGCCGCGCAGAACATCTATGATGTGATTTATTCCAAACATCTCATTGGTACGCTTAACACATGAAAGAAACTTCTGAGCCAAAACGGTAATATCGGAAAGTTCTCTGTCTCCAGCTATGCAGTTGTCACACATATCGCATTTTTTTTCATGATAGTCTTCGCCAAAATATGTAAGTAAAGGCCTACGACGGCATGTTTGGGTTTCGGTAAACTGCAAAAGAGCATTAAGATGAATATTTGCAATCTGCTGTTCGTCTTTGCTTTTTTGATTTATAAAATATTTGATTTTTTGAATATCACCATAGCTAAACAGTAACAGACAGAAAGATTTTAAGCCGTCTCGCCCCGCACGTCCGATTTCCTGATAATATGTTTCAATGTTTTTTGGAAGATCAAAGTGAATTACGAAACGCACATTCGGCTTGTTAATTCCCATTCCAAAAGCAATTGTAGCAACAATAATCTGGACATCATCTTTAATAAACAATTCCTGATTTTCTGAACGCTCTTTGTCGGACAATCCTGCATGATATGGCTTTACGGAATAACCGGAATCTTTTAATACTTCATACAAAGCATCAACTTGCCTGCGGGAAAAACAATATATTATACCTGATTCCCCCAAACGGCTTGAGAGAAAATCCATAGCTTGCGATACCGGATCATCTTTAGGAATAATATCAATAAAAAGGTTTTTTCTGTCAAAGCTTGCAATAAATTCATTCGAAACATCAAAGCCAAGGTTGGATTTTATATCTTCCCGAACCCTTTGTGTGGCAGTTGCCGTAAGGGCAATACACGTTGCAGATGGAAAACGGCTTCTTACATCTGCAAGCTGCCTGTATTCAGGCCTAAAATCGTGTCCCCATTCCGAAATACAGTGGGCTTCATCAATTGCCATACAATCAATTTGAAGTGAGGAAAGAAGAGACTGCGTGCCTTTAGATAAAAGATTCTCGGGGGCAAGGTATAGCAGTTTTACTTTATTTTTCTTTAAAAGCTCAACATTTCGGCTATATTCTTCACCGGATAAAGTGCTGTTTAAAAACAATGCAGAAACGCCAAGTTCGGTTAATTGCTCCACCTGATCTTTCATCAAAGAAATAAGGGGAGAAACAACAATGGTCAGGCCTTTAAATATCAGAGCCGGGATCTGATAACAAAGTGATTTGCCCCCACCTGTGGGCATAATTACCAGAGAGTCTCTTTTGTTAAGAACATTTTCTATGATTTTTTTTTGATGAGATCTGAATTTGCTATACCCGAATACTTCACCAAGAATTTTATTTGCACTGTCTGTCATAATATAAAATATACCGTATTCTTTTATTAATAGAAAATCACAATAATTAAATTCAATCAATATTATCAATTTGACATGGTTGAAGTATAAATTTAAATAGATGCCTAAATTGGTAGGATATTAATAAGCCAAAAAACGCATTTTTACAAGCCCATCAATATCAAACAGTTGAAAATTGCCCCGAGACTTTGAGGATGAAGCATTGATTCCAATAAATACTGTTCAGACGCACAAGACTTGCAGCTATTTAGCTCACAATATATTGGTTCTCAAGCACAAGGCTTATAGATAATTATATTTTATCCTATTATCAGCAAAGCCAGGTATGGAACCACATTGAAAACCAGAAACAAAATTTTGAACAAACCGAGAAATGAGTAAAAAATCACTATGAATTTTTCTTGTGGAATAGGAAACCATTTGATCTGGGTGCGGTACACCAAATCCGGAGCCAATGCATAGCTTGTTATCCAAAGGATCAACAAGGCTCCGTTTATAATTGTGCACCACATAAAAAATGATGTTAATATATGAATATTCATGACATTCCTCCTATACCCTTCATCTGCTCCTCCTTAAATATTTAATCAGCAATCATGCCTTATAAGCCAGCTAATCCATTTATTTAATCAAGATTTCAACTGTATTTGAAGTTGCTTTACCTAACCATAACAAATCCACAGAGGCTTCCTGAGGAGTTTTTGCGCCAGCAAATCTCCAATACTTATCATTTTCGGTGGCCTCATATACATATGTAAATTTGTATTTATTCGGTTTTAGTAATGAAATTATCCTGCCTGCGCATATATATTTATCCGGAAAAGCAGAAAGCAGATTATTATTTTTCTTGAAATCCTGATAACCATTGCTGCCTTTTTGATCAAACAAATTGCTGAAAATTAACTGGTAATTATCATATACCAATGCATCCATTTTGATATTCATTTTTTCTTTTGGTTTTAAGAGATATGTCCTCCCGGTATAAACACCGGCTTTAGGCGACCAGGAATTATAACCGCCGTTATAAGCACATACATTTCCATCCGGATCTTTGCACTCTATATTTGTACCAACAAAAGTACTATCAATCATAATTCTAAATGGTGAGTTCCCGCGGTTGATAAATTCGACTATGAAATGAATTTCATCACCCTTGGAATATGAAGTATTATCGGTTAGAAGAAATATTTGCAGATCGGTAATTTGATTTGAGGATAAAAGATTTTTGTTTCTTATCTGATCCTCTTGAGAGAATAACCCAATAGGTAATGCAAACAGAATAAAAGAAGAAATAACAAAGCATAATAATACGGAAATATAACTACGTTTCATAAAATAGTTCTCCTTATCTAATTGAAATCCAGATGATAAGTATGAAAAACGACACCAAAGTCACCGGAATTCCAACTGCGGCATGTTTTAAAAACGATATTTTGATATTAAAGTTTGAAGCTTGTTCTACTACTATCAAATTAGCAATGCTGCCCAATAAAAACAGGTTTCCGGCAAAAGTACTTGAGGTTGCTAATGTGTACCATTGAGCCGGTTCTAAAGGATCAAGAAAACGTATCAGCAACATTGCTGTCGGCACATTACTGAATAAATTACTTAATATCGCAGATAATCCGGTTAATGCAGGCAGATTATGCATCTCCATTCCAAAACCGGCAAGTTTATCCATCACAATTTCTAGATAACCGCTCTGTGAAACACCCTGGATAATAATAAAAAGTGCGCAAAATAATGTAATAAGATGCCAATCCACCAGCCCGGTAATATCTCTTGTTTTAAATTTACGGCTGCACAATAAAACCCCGGCGATGCCTATGGCTGAGATTTCCCTTGGTATTGAAGAAAAAAATAATGCGATTAGCACAAAGACCGCAATGATGCCTTTTGAGGTTTGCCATTTATTAAAAGGTTGCTGTGATTGGTTATAGTTAGTTGATATAACTTTTCCCGGTTCATAGATTCTTTTCCGGTATATCCACAATATGATCAGATAGCTTACTAAAAGAGCGAGTATAGAAGGAGGAGCGCACCAATAGAAGAATTTTAGAAAATCAAGCTGCCCGGCCTGGCCGATAAGTATATTTTGTGGATTTCCGATTATTGTTGCCGCTGAGCCGATGTTGCTTGAAACCGCAAGTCCGATAAGAAACGGAAGAGGATTCAGTTTTGCTTCAACCAATGAGAGAGCCAATATCGGAGTAAAAGCAAAACACACAATATCATTTGCCAGTATTGCAGATAATAAAGCGCTCACTATCATAGTAACAAATAAAGAAAGTTTCGGCCGTGAATAAAAAGGCACGATTTTCAATGCAACCCAGGTGTAAAAACCTCCAAGCCTGAGTTGGGCGGAAATAATCATTAAAGAATAAAGCAGAAGAATTGTAGGGAGATCAATCGACTTAAAGGCACTTTCCGGTGTTAGAATACCAAAAACTATCATACCAATTGCGCCGAGAACGGCAAAGCCAACCCGATCAATGCTGAACCTTGGAATTTTTCCAAGGGCAATGCCCAAATATGCAAGACAAAAAATGGCGATAGCTATCATATGGATGTCATGTTGTTTATTGTATTATCGTTTCACGCAACTGTTTTTTCAAACAAAAATTATGGCAAACTAAAAACTCAGCCTCCACAAGTAAGTGGGCATCAGTAGAGTTTGTTTTCACCAATCGCGCTTCTATCGGTCAGCTTTTGTGCCTGGTTGAATTGTTTTTTGTTTTTCCTCAGACACCTTTTTAAGCATTGCTCCAATATAACCTTTTTCTACCTCATTAAGTTGGCCATGTTCATAAAGGCCTGCACAATATTGAAAGAGCAAGGGTGATTGCTTGCAATTACTCATGATAGACCAAAGCGCAGACTGAAAAACAGCCCCAAGCATAGCTTCCTTTCGTACTTTATCTGATTTCTTGAGTTCTCCGGACTTAACTTTGTCTAATGTTCCGGCATAACCACTCAGGTTCAGGGCTGTTATTATTTGGCGTACCGGCTTGACTCTGGAAGTTGCAAAAAATTCGGCCCATAGCATATCTAACTGGTCGCCTGTCTCTATTTCCTTGTATGGATTTGGGATATTAAGCTTTTTCAAACCTGCCAAATACTCCTTGAACTCATCATTTACTGATAGCATTTTTGTATTATTTAACAAATAAAACAGCAGGATAATATCTTTTTGTTGTTGCCTGGTAGCATTAGTTTTATAAAACTCAACCGTATGCGGGATTAAAAACCCGTTTTCAGAGTAAATAATCTTGTAAAACCATAGTGCAGACCAAAGTGGCTGGCCTTTTTCATCCAAATATGGCCGAGGCGAATTGATAAAAGCGGACAAAGCAAAAGAAGGTTTTGGATGAGTGGGATATGTTAAGTACCATTCCACCAAACTACCTTCCAATTCTTTAATCCTGAATTCCTTTAAAGTAATTTTCTGGCTTTTATTTACCTTTTGTTTTTTAACATGATCATAGGCCGAAATATTTACAGTGTATTCTCCATACGGATCTTCCGGATCAAATGATACTGTGGTTATGCCAAGCGAAGGAAGAAGGTAAGGGCCTGGCGCAGGACCTTTAAATCCGGTAATATTCTTTACTGATTCATCAACGGTTCCATCCGGCCTTATAATTTCTATATCATAGGTAATATTAACTTCATTTTTCGGTGTAGTTTCATAGTTGTTAAATATTGGTAGAATTTTAAAATATTCACCTTTAGCAACTTCACTTATCGGTGAAAGTTTTGGCCCAAACTGTGATGGGACATCAAACCACCAGTTCAATTCCAAATCCTGCTGAGTAAGAATTAAAAGGAGATCGAATTTTTTGTTTTCTGTTTCTGCCATTGAGAAAAGGGGAAACAAAAAGATACCGATGGTGATAATTACTAGTATTTGTCGTATTCTTTTCATATTTAATCCAATGTAAAGTTAAGAGCTATTCCTGATAAACATCAGATTCCCTTTAAGTTCATGTGTGATTTGAATTTTCATATTTTCAAATGAGGATAAAAGCTCATCCGGATTTCGGGAAATAAGAGCTCCTGATTCGGCAAGCATATTCAAATAGCGGTTGCTCCAACGACTGCTCTGCACCAGCGTAGTTATTGCCAACTTTCCGCCATCTGTTAATACACGTTTTATTTCACTCAAGGCTGTTTTGACATCATTTATACAATGCAGAAGATTTAGTGAAATAACAGTATGGAAAGTATTCTCTTTAAATGGCAACTGTAGTGCATCGGCATGCAAAAAGAACATGTTTTCAGATATCTTCCCGTTCAGTTTCTCAAGCCGGGATTTGCCTTTTCGCAAAAGTTTTAGTGATTGATCCAAAAATACTACAGGCCGGTTCAAACAATTTGCATAGTTTGCTGCCGTAAAAGCCAGGGAGCCAAACGCAAGATCCAGAACCCATCCTTTGGTGGAGTACCCCCACATCAGCCAGTTATAAATACGATTGCAGGCCACAAGGTCATAAATTATAGAAGCACCAATGCTGTCAAAAACACCGGGTGTTTCTCCAATAGGATAGATTGAATAAATATTTGGTTCAACAAGATTTAGCTTTACTTCTTCAGAAATTATTTCCGACAGCGTGCGAAGTTCAGACATTTTATTGCTTCTCCATAGACAAGCGCAACAAAAGAATTTATTTGCCGGGAAACCAATGCAAACTTGCCTAAAATTGGTATAAGGACTTTCACCTTACTAACTCTGTATCATGCCTGGCACACATGTTCCGCATAATCTGAACCCAAAGCTTATAAGGGATATTACTAAAAACGCCCGGCTTTGGATTTCAGAGTTTGTGCATAGATTAGGCTTCGTACTATTTATATTTGAATTTGTAGTGAAAGAATATTTCTCATTAAATCGAAATGACCGTCTAAGGAATAGATTTTACATCTATTTTGCTTTGCATTTTGTGCTATTAATAAGTCAGGAATTCCGACACCGTTTAATCCATTACTTAAACATTTATATTGATAATCGATAATTTCATTCCAATTTATAGACAATTCTAACTTGTCGATATTGTGTAATAAATCAATAAGTCTTTGTTCATTTCGGACTTTCAGGAATGGTATTAATTCTGCCAGAATTAGGTCATTAGTCACAATGAGGTTTTCATCAATTAAGAAATCCATCTGAATAGAATCATTTCCACCTCTAAAATAATCTATCCATATTGAAGTGTCGACTAAAACCGACATTTACGCCCTCGAATCGTTTCCAAATTGATGTCTAAGTCTATTTTCCCTTTAAATTCTTTTATCTTGGACAAGTGTTCCCTTCGAATTAATTGCTCCAAAGCTGTGATAATAACTTTGGTCTTAGTTTTGATGTGGGTCATTTCCATAGCTTCATTAACCAAATTATCAGGCAAATCAAGTGTTGTTCTCATAATCGACCTCCTTTTTATGCATAAAACTAACAATATATGCATAAAAAGTCAAACGTTTTGTGTAACAAACATAAGGCTGACTTTAAGCGGGGAACGTCCAAATGATGTAAATCAATAATCGCAATTTCCCCGCTTTCAAGTTTAGCCTCTGGTTCTGTGGTCAGGGCAAAATTTCAATTGGAGTGCCAACATCAACTGTTTTCCAAATCTCATCCATTGCTCCATTTGAAACTGCAATACAACCATTTGTCCAGTTAAAAAATTGAGTTGCAAAAGCAAACCAACCAAAGCCGTTCTTCTGGCCGTGTATCATGATAGCGCCACCCGGGTTAACGCCCTTTTCTTCAGCTTTCTTTTTATCGGCCTCATTTGGATAAGAGATATGGATTGCCTTATAGAAAGAGCTATTTGCATTTTTATAATCAAGAATATATTTTCCTTCCGGAGTTCGTTCATCTCCCTCTTGTTGTTTGTGACCCCTTGGATTGGCTCCGAAAGCAACACTGTATTTTTTCAATACCTTTCCATTTTTCTTAAGATAAAGCTTTGACTCAGATTTGGAGACAAATACTATGTCAGCCTTTTCAGCCCCAAAACCAACAGTAGAAACTGAAAGAAGTATTATTAAAAGTAGATTTATTTTCCACATTTTGTCACACAGAACCGAGCTGTGCGGCGGCATGCTACTCGCCGTCCGCAACAAGCTGTTGTTCTACAAAAGTTTTTGATTAATATTTATTGACTCTGAATGCTTAAACATATTTCTTATTTTATCGTAGGGTATTTTGAGGCCAAGGCTATCACTTATTTTCATCCACTGATCTACTACGAAAAATGCTGCACCAATATCAGAAGCAGTAGGATTATCCATTTGGTATTTCGTCGAAAAATTTGCGGCACCACAATGTAAATCCTCATAGGATTTATCACGTATCGAGTGATATAGTGAAAGTTTGTCAAATATTTCAGCCCATAAATCATGGTAATAATGTAGGATTAAATCAACACCTGAAGCTGATCCACCGTACATCCTTGGTCTAAAATAAACGTGGCCGATCCTTTCTTCTATGAATTGGACTATTTCTTTATTTGATTTCATTTGATTCAGTTGTGGAACGCCGAATTAATGGGCCGGGAAACGTGTACCAAAAGCTAACGGAAAAGCCCAAAAACCCGACTAAAGAATGCCTCCGAAAAGTGGCACGGCTTTCCCGGTCCCGCTTAAATGAAAGGTTAACATTGCCTTATCCATTATTCATACGCTTTTTGATAAAAGCAAACAAATAGTAAAGATTCCATGCAATCAATAAAATGAGAAGTGGGAATAAAAAATTACCCCACTTTGCCTTATCAGCTGTCATAATAACAAAAGGTGGGTGGCCCCCACCAATAATAGCAACCGTGCTGGTTTCTTTGCTGAAAAAGTAGGCCGGCACGAACAACGCTGGTGCTAAGCCAATGGTAATAATTGCTAAAATATCAAAAACAAATATTGTCTTTTTTAACACTTAAATTGCCTATGCTAACGTTAAAATGTGCTACGTGAAGTGGAATAAGGCCTTCAAAAAAAGCCAATGAAACTCCGACTTTTGCAAAAGCAAAAATCGCCAACCCTTCACGTCAGATACAATTTTGTGGTTATACATTTATTTTTTCTGTTGCCACCAGTTCCAAATATTCAATCCTATATCATCACAATTTTCGGGTGTAAAATTATCATGAAATGCTTCAGTAAATACTTCACTAACTAGTGCCGATACGTCTTTTGCTGACTCGCATTGTGAAAGCCCAGCAAGAATTGATTCAGCCTCATAATTAAATTCATCCTTCGGGCAGTCATGTTTTGTGACTAAACAATATGGGTCCCATTCATTCAGTAAACCCATTACTTCAATCAACCAACTTTTATATTTTTGTTTTAGTTCTTTTTTTAACATCTCACGCTTGAAGTAACCGGGCGTGCCTTAGAAGTGGCGAACCCAAGGCTTTTACGCGAACCCGCATGCTACTCGCGCTCCGGTTCACTGAATTGTTAAGTGCATATTTCTACAAATACTCTCGTGACTACCGTTGAAAAATACACGAATATTTCTCACAATGAAATTTGCATTTAGAGATAAAAAATAACTAACCTAACCCCCAAAACCCGTCCCAAATCAGTACAACCATCCTTTTAAAACTCGGCCATAACGGTTTCCCTTTTATTGTCCGAAAAGTGAACGCGATAATTGCATAGAGAATAATCAAGAAGCCAATTAGTATGAATGTGAATTCAACCATTTTTGTAAATTCCACCAAGGCACTTAACCATTTATTATCAGGTCAATTTCCCCTAACATTAAGATATTGATGGGGTTTTCGGGCTCATTTTCCCTGTGTTAATATCAGGTTTATTTTAAATCGGAATAAAAGGCTACAAAAAATATTGAACATAGAATAAAATAGATTAAATTTGTTTTGAATAAAGCATGTTATGGATGATATGTCAATACAAACAAGCATAATACTTCTGCTCCTTTTTTCTTCTAAAGAAACCTAAAAGCAAATCTTTTTGGCGGTCGGATCGGATGCAATATCAAGTTTTCTTTTTAAGTACTTTTAGGAGTTTTCCATATAAAGCTATAAATATGTATATGAAAAGCGTTAGTCCCAAGAATATCAACCAGCTATTCAAAAAACTGCCAAGCCAAAATTCCGGCTTTTTACCAAATGCCTGCTGCACCCAAAATGGACCTGGAACAGCAAATCCCTCTGTTCCAACTGTTGCAGGTGCCGCAATTATTGCGGTTATTAGTGATGAAGATGGTATGAGCAGAATGGCAATCTTCGTGCTGCGTTGCGAATAGTTAACAGTGAGAATTGCAATACCAACTATCAACGTAGGTCCCCAAACAAAATAAGTCAGTGCTATGATGAAAAGTAATCCGCCCATATTGTTCCTTGAAAGACAATGCTAAAAATCTAACCATTGTTTATCAGATCTATTTGTAATAGTTTTCCTTAGTTAAAATATGTTGTTTCCCGATATTATCTTTCCAGCTAATAGTAAGCAGCTTTGCACAATTTTCTAATGTTGTTAATGCTACATGGTAATTTAAACCATTTTTATCTTTCAGCTTCCAGATTAAGTCATCATTCGCATTTACAGGATCTCCGATTTTGTTCAAAATTCTTTGTTTTTTAAAATTAAAAGAATCGAACAAAACAAAAAGCATACTAGCATATTTGGGAATATCCCTATCATTACCATTCGATTCCATGCCATCAATTGTGTATTCATATTTTTGTTTTTTAGTTCTTCTTATTTGACAGCCATCTTCTGGCAGAAAAATTTTTAAGCATGTTGAACCTGTTGGCGTAGCATTAACCTGAGAAAATAAATACTTTTCCCCTTTATTGTTTTTTGCTATAAACAAATTGATTTCGCTAACACACCCATATGTACGCTTAACCAATACGTTGTATTCCCTATTGTCTTCTCTGAATAACCAGTTAAATTTTTGAAACGATTTCCCAATACCTTGAACTTCTGCTTTTGTTTTGAATAGATTTTTTATCTCATCTTCTTTAGCATTAATTGGAAGTGATTGTGCCTTTGCATACTTTTCTACCGCAAACTCAGGCACCCAAAGAGGAAGCAAATCAAAGGACTTAGCACCTTTAAAGTCTAAGCCTTCAGTGCATTTCTTGGATTCCACAATATATGCATTTGATGCACATGATACAATATTTTCTCCGGCCAGTATGTTAACCGGCAAGAAAATTAAAACTATAAACAAGAAGTATGATTTCATATGTTTTCAATTTCCATATTGCTTATAGAAAGGATTGGTTTATTACCCAAAGATCTGAGCTTTGCCTGATCAATGGTTGGAATATAAACATTGAACATAGAAAAACTAATTATGCTTTTAATAAAGCATGTTATGAGTGATAAGTCAATATATAGAGATTGTAAAACATTAGCTTACGCTTGGAGGGGAAATGCATCATTTCAAAAGTTCAAATAATTGGAATTTAGAAGCTTTCTTGTCAAAAGTAATAACTGTCTCACAACCATTTGTTTTTGCAGAATGCGCGATTAACAGATCAGAAAGATCATGGTTGTTTCCTTGAGCTGAATGAGCGAATTGCTGTAGAGTCGATAGCTGGTCAAATTTAAAAATCGGCATCGATAAAAGATCGTTTATGGAATCTAATATTTCTACTCTTGAAATATTATAAACAGATTCTAAAACCCAAACCATTTCTAAAATTACAAGTAACGGTACAAATAGTACTTCTTTTTCTGATTCAGCTTTTTTAAAAATCGTATAGACTTGTTTTGCCTGAAGTTCGTCATCCCCAATCAAAAAACGAATCAGAATATTTGTATCAACTGCTTTCATTTATATTTATCCCGCATCTGATCTTTAATTACATCGTTCATAGTGTCGATGGATACAGCTTTTCTTCCGGTTTTATGCAATTTACAGAAAATATCATCGACTTTTTTAGAAACTGGCCGAATGATGGCCTCTCTATCTTCTGTAACAATAATTTCTATTTTGTCACCAGTATTTAATTTTAGAGAATCTCTTATAATTTTGGGGATTGTAATCTGTCCTTTTGTGGTGAGAGTTGCTAATGCCATATCCACCTCCTTACTTATAATTTTATCTTACTTATATGTAAGGCGTTAAAACCAAAATGTCAAGATGGTATTTCAGTTGTAAGAAACTCAATGCTCATTATATTTGGGTGAAGTTTGGAATGGAAATAACGCTCTTGCCACTTTTAGCTTTTAGTTTGCGGCAAGAGCATCATTGTTTGGAAGTATTAAAGTTTGTTTGTGAAGAATTAATAACGGTTTGATGAATTTTCAGCAAACCGTCATATATAATCAAACTACTCTTATTTGCTGACAACAGATTATCCTGTCTTTACCGCTCCTATGACTGCATCGGTACAATACGGATCTCAACACGCCTGTTTTTCTGCCGCCCGGCTTCGGTGCCATTACTTGCTATGGATTTATTCTCGCCATAACCGATTGTAGACATACGCGATGCGCTCACACCCCTGCTTACAAGAGCATTCTTTACACTATCGGCACGCCGCTGGGAAAGTGTCTGGTTATAATCCGGTGCGCCTGTGCTGTCAGTATGGCCGCCAATTTGAATTCGTGTTTGCGGATATTGATTAAGAACTCTTGCTACTCTGTCCAGTTCATCATAAGCGCCTGGAAATATAGTTGAAGAATTTACAGCAAAAAGCAAATCGGATTTAAAAGTTACAGTAAGTACATCCTGAACTTTTCTTGTGCTATCCGCCTGTGCTTGTGACAATACTTCCTGTTCGCGCCTTATGCTTGCAGCCTCGGAATCAGCCAGCGCCTGGCGCATAGCAGCCTCCTGCTTATCCATATAATTGCCGATAGCACCACCGGCCAAACCTCCGGCAGCAGCTCCAATAGCAGCACCAAGGAGAGTTGCATTAGTATCGCGTCCTATTGCCTGCCCAAGACCGGCTCCAACAGCAGCGCCAACTCCAGTTCCTACGAGAGCACCGGTTTGTGTTTTAGTTGCACAGCCTGCAAACGCAATAGTAACAATGCTTATCAAAATTATCAGCTTTTTCATTTCAACTTTCCTTTCTTAATTCAGTATGTTCAAATTAGCATTATTTATATATACATCAAAAACATAATAAATAATCTACGCAATAAACTTTACATCATATATATGTTTTTTTAATGCTGGTATGTTACCAAGCCAAGGATACAATATCAAGTTGAATTTTTATTATATTTGTCAAAATGATCTGTCTATTCCCATTACAATTGTTTGCTTGCAAGTGTATACGTAACTTAAACCTTGACAGTTAAAGCTTATCTCCATATTGTCGTTATAAATATTGGAATTTTGGAGTACTAACATGTTAAGAATAATAATAATGGCTATTTTGGTTTTTATAAATACAGCAGCTTTTGCGTCTGATCTTGAAACAATAGTTGTAGCACCTTCCGAACCTGTTATTTCAGGTAAAAGCATCACTGTTGAAGTATATTTTTTAAACCCTTCAGATCAAATCATTACAGCAAATGTACCTAAGATTATTAAACCCAAATTAATTAACAAAAACATAACTCCAATACTACAATTAAGTCCAAAACCTTTTGAACCTTTGGATAAAATCGATATTCCGGCAAATGGCTTTATAAAAAAACTATACACTTTTGACGTTCCCGAATCTCTTGAAGGCAGTGTTGGTATAGAGCTTGTTACGTTTACTTCAAAAAGAGTTTTATTCAACGTAGTTAAAACAGATGAAAAAGATCCAAAGTGTGTTTCCGAAACGCCAAAAAGATACGACACCGCTGAAGAAATTCAGGCTTTATTCCAAAAAGATTTTCCTTATTTTCCCTCTAACGAACCAACCTATTTTGGCGTGGGCACTGATCCTGAAAAAAGCAAATTTCAATTCAGTTTTAAATATCGGATTCTTGATGTTGATAAACATGAATGGGCAAAAAACAGGCCATGGCTAAGCGGATTTCATTTCGGGTATACACAAACATCGTTATGGGATCTTAAATCCGATTCCAAGCCTTTTGATGATACAAGCTATAAACCGGAGCTTTTTTACCTAACAAGAAACATCAGGCCTGGCTTTTTATCAATGTCACACTTATGCTTAAAATCCGGTTTTCAACATGAATCAAATGGTAAAGGCGGCACGGATTCCCGCAGTACCAATTATCTGTATATAAAACCCATTTCGGCTTTTGATTTAGGCAATGATTACCATTTGAAAGTTGCTCCAAAGGTCTGGATATATGCAGGTAATGATAATGATACTAATCCTGATATTAAAAATTACCGGGGCTACTTTGATCTTGAACTAAAAGCCGGAAAGAGCAACGGTCTTGCTGTAGGTTCAAACCTGCGTTATGGCAAAAAAGGCGGGAGCATACAGTTGGATGCAACATATCCGTTTTACAAGATCCTTTTTTTAGACGAAAATCAGGATTGGCTTAACCCGAATTTATACTTTCTTGTTCAGTATTACAACGGCTATGCAGAAAGTCTTATCCGATACAATGAAAAGAGTCATGCACTTCGGCTGGGAATTTCTCTTGTAAGATAGAGGATGATAAAATCGATAACTGATAGACTTATAAAAAAGCGTATCAGTATTCATCCAGATGATTGAACTCTGCGTTTTCAAGCCAGAACTCCG
Organism: Pseudomonadota bacterium; assembly: GCA_043825875.1. Lineage (GTDB taxonomy): Bacteria > Desulfobacterota > Desulfobacteria > Desulfobacterales > RPRI01 > RPRI01. The sequence goes on from JBDRRF010000076.1 coordinate 43,865, forward strand.
GTCTTCTTATAAATTCAATAAGCTGTTCTATTAAAAATTTATGTTTCTTTTCTTCTTCAATTATTTTTTTAATTGTTTCCCTATGTCCATCATTGTTTGTATTCTCAAGAAGATCCCCATATATTTCAATGCTTTTTTGTTCATTTGTTAAAGCAACCTGATATACTTCTTCTTGAGGAGTATTCCCGGAAATCTGAACAGCTTTATCCTTTATATCCTGAAAAATAAATTTTGCATCTTTTAAAATAGCAGTATCTTCTAATTTATAATCTCTTTGTTGTTCCATTCTTTCAAAAACAATATAATGCTTTTTTTCATCTTGCGCCAGCAAGGTAAAAATATTTTTCAAACCAACATCGGTGGCGTTATCGGCTAAATCCGAATAAAATTTTTCCCCGTTCTTTTCTACCTGTTTTGCAAGTTCAAATATTTTCATTATAAACCTCCTTATCTTGAAAAAAATGTTAATTTTACTTCAGATGAGCCACTTTCAAAACGTTTCAGTTTGGTCAAGCTCAAAGCGGGAGAAAATTTCAACCGCAGGAATACATTGAGTATTTCGAGGAATGGAATTTGAGCCCAACGCTTAAGATCGGCCAAAATGGGGCGTTTTGAAACTGGCTCTGATATTATACAATAAATATCCACAGCAGCAAAACAAATAAACTTTTATAAAACACTATAGCATTCTTAACACTCTATATATTCCTTGACATAAAAAAGGCTTTTACTTAATATTTTCATATAAAAATGCGCCAGGGTTAAACCAAAACACATATATATAAAGGAGCTTTTCATGAAATTGAAATTTCTGTTGATTGCTATAACTTTATCAATTGCTACAGCTATTTCTTCGCCCTCTTTTGCCGAAGTCGAATGGAGCGTTTTAAGCCGTTTGCAGATGGACACTTCTCCTATAGACGTTGCCGTCTCTTTATCTGATAAGTGGGTTTTCGTTTTAGACGATCATGGAGATATTCTTGTTTTTTCTAAAGATGGCAACTTGAAAGAAAAAATTCATGCAGGAAAGCAATTCGATCAAATCAGGGTCGGCCCAAGAGATAATCTTCTATTTCTTACAAACAGCAAAAGCAAAACAGTTGAAGTTATGCAAGTTGACTTCATATATAAAATCAATACAACCGGTTCTCCTTTCAAAGGACTTTCTAATGCACCGGTTGTTTTAGTAGTTTTTACTGATTTCCAATGCCCTTACTGTGCATACCTTGTCCCGGTACTTGATCAGGTTCTGAAACAATATCCGAAAGAAGTAAAAATAGTCTTCAAAAACTATCCGCTTCAGAGTCATAGTTATGCAATGAGTGCGGCAATAGCAGCACTGGCTGCAAAAAGCCAGGGTAAGTTCTGGGAATTTCATGATCTTCTCTTTAAAAATCATAACCAGCTAAGTGATGAAAAGATCGAAGAGATAATAATAAAAACAGCCATAAACAGGCAGGAATTTGATAAGAAGATAAATGATCCCCAACTTTTACAAAAAGTACAGCAAGATATTATTGATGGACTAAATGCTGATGTTAGAGGCACCCCATCAGTTTTTATAAACGGAAAACTGCAAAGAGACCTTTCAGTGGAAGGGTTAACAAGCGCTATAGATAAAGATTTAAAAAAATCACGGAAACACAGCAAATAAGGCCATAGCTATAAGCAGGCACCAGGATATTTGGGAAACGGAAACCCCGTTTTTGATTCTTCAGTACCTTTTACTATTGTCTCAAGAAACGAAAAAGGGAAACCCATTCCCAGCCTGTCACTCTCAAACCTTGCGATAAGTCTTGCACCTAAACAATAGGGAGAAAAGTTGATTTCTTTCAATAGATAGGGCCTTACAATTAAATCCGAGCATCCGGCCCGCAGTCCTCCTACGTTTGCTGTTACCCGGTTTCCGGTTATATACTGATAGCCCTGTATAATTCTGCATAATTCCACAGGTCGTAAAGAAAGTATCACAATATCAGGCGAAATTTCTACCTCTTCAAAATCCGGAGAAAAATAAAATACTCCCTGTGTTAATGGTGGCTGCAAAGACAGCATTTCCGATAACGCCTTGCGAGCTATGTCTTTTGTTATATATCTCCCAGAATCTTTTTTGCCGAATAAGGCATAATCTTCTTTTTTAGAATCCTTAAAGGCATAGACCGTACCATCAGCAAATTCAAGCGGTGAAGGCGGGATAAAAGAATCTCCCTTTCCACTGCTCTTTCTCATAATTTCAGTATATTCTCTCTCCCCTTTCAGAGGAGAAGTTTTATTCTTATCAACAATGCCCAAGCTTATTGCCGCAGCAATACAGCCTATACTATGCTCTGTTAAATATACGGCATCTCCCATCATTGTTGTCCTGATCGAATGGCAGGAAGTTATGGCAATTCCATCAGGCTGGTATTTCTTTACCTCTTCAGGCACAGTTTCATCTTTTTTATATATTCTGATTCCGGAAACAGGGATATCAAGATTTGGCACATCAAATGCTTTTACAAGTCTTTTTATTAAATCATTAAAATTATTCATTCGTCACATTTTCTCTCTAAAATAAATGGCACTACATTGAGTTCTTTGAAGAACTGCTACTTTTGCTGATATCAGTAAAAGCGGTAATCTCAAAAGACTTACTCAAAGCTTTCAATATACCATATACTTTGTATCACAAAATCCCGCAAGCCGTTTTTGCAAGATGCAATACCACAAAGTTCTTGCCAAAATCAAACAGGTCGTTTTTATGTTAAAATATTTTCCGGATTCAAAAAGTCCAAATATTTTTCTATATAATTTTTCTATATAATTTTTCTATATAATTGACATTTAACAATGTTTCTGATAATGGCAAAATATAATAACATTTAGTAAAATTTATTGGCTTATAATAAATCCGCCAACAGCTCAGAGGCAAAACCAAGAATTAAAAAGAATAAGATTTAGTTAGCATAACTTTCAACTTATTTGTTTGATTAATGGCCGGATATCAATTTTTTATTTACAACAAGATTCGCAATATAATAATTTCAAGCTTTGCTAAATAGCAAGGAAAGTAAATGCCGCATATCATTATAAAGCTCTATCCGGGAAGATCACAAGAACAAAAGCAAAAGCTGACGGATGCTATAGTAAGAGATGTTGTCTCCATAGCAAAATGTGAAGCAAAAACAGTATCGGTTGCGATTGAAGAAGTAAGTTCAAATGATTGGGATGAGAAAGTATTTAAGCCGGATATTTTAGGAAATAAAAACATACTGTTTAAAGAACCTGAAAAATAGTATCATTTTTAAATTCACATACGCTCTTATAAAAATAGCTTTTAAGAATCAAAAACATTATTTTGACACATGGAAAACATTTTTCATATTTTGTGGTAAGTAATTATTGTGTAAGAATACTTTTTCCTTAACCTACTAAATTATGAGATTAGAGATTGTCATGAATGAAATAGAATCAAGTTCTGATAGGAGATCTGAAGACAGGCTTTTTGGCAATCAATACCATAGCGTTCAAATTTCAAAACCCGAAATTGTTCTTGCCTATCAATTCAGAATAAGAAATATTTCCAAGAAGGGTATGTGTATTCTAGTTCGACAAGACTCAAAAATAATGGAATATTTACATGTCGGAGACATAATGGATATGCAATTTTATCCTTTAAAAAAATCAGATCCTATTGAAAATTCAAAAGTCGAAATCAGGCATATTTCAAAAGATGATAATGGAAGATTCCGGGGGCATTATCTAGTCGGTTTAAATAAATTAGAGCCTGAATGATTTGATACCCGGGCTTCATGGATTAAATTTAATTTTATTTTTGAGTTCATTATAATACTCTTATCAAGCTTACCGGATATTTTTTAAACTCATATATATTTATCAAAAGGCCAGTTACAGATAAGACTGCCTTTTGACAATTCTTACAACAAGTATTAGATTATAAAAAATCACATTCAAACTTTTATTCAGATCGAAACCATAGAAAATAATATTGAGAGGAGAATAAGATATGAGTAAAACGGAAAAAAATTTACTGGAAGCTTTTGCAGGTGAATCGCAGGCAAATCGCAAGTATCTTGCGTTTGCAAAACAGGCTGAAAAAGAAGGATTGCCACGTATAGCAAGGCTTTTTAGAGCTGCTGCTGAAGCTGAAACCATACATGCCCATGCTCATTTAAAGGTAGTTGGAGGTATAAACAGCACTGCGGAAAACCTTAAAGAAGCTATAGAAGGTGAAACTCATGAATTTAAATCAATGTATCCTGAAATGATAAAAGCCGCTGAAGAGGAAGGAAATAAGGCAGCAATCAGAACATTTACCTATGCCAATGAAGTTGAGAAGGTGCATGCAGCTCTTTATCAAAAAGCACTTGAAAATATGGATAAGCAGGAATCGGTAGATTATTACATCTGCACAGTATGCGGATACACCTGCGAAAACGAGCCGCCCGAAACGTGCCCTGTATGCAATTCAAAAGCAAAAGCTTTTGTTAAAATAGATTAATACCTATGCCGATTCCGGGAAATCTCCTTACAACCGCAATGGCGGTTATGCCTCACACGGATGTGGACCAAGCGTTAGAAATGGCTTTATCTCTTGATATTCCGTTCTGGCCGCAACTTCCAAATTACAGCTATTATGAAGATATGTATGTTCAGGCTGCAGAGCATTTCCCGGGAATTCTTCTTGATTTAAAAAATAAAACACTTCGCTTTTCACTCGAAAAATTCATCAATGAATTCGAAGAAACCATGAGTCATTTTGATGAGCCTGAATATTTTGATATCAGCAATACATATTCCGAAGTTTACCATAAGTTCCTATCGCAAGATTTATCTGACAGGCCGGCAATCCGGGGGCAGCTTGAAGGGCCTATAAGTTTCGGTTTCAATATTATGGACGAAAACAAGCGCCCTATCCTTTTCGATGATACCGTACGCCCTTTTATGATGGAATTTATGGCAAAACGAATAAATGTTCAGCTTTCCCGATTAAAAAAACTAAATAAAAACGCATTTATGTTTATCGACGAACCAGGACTTCAGTTTCTTTTTTCAGCTATGTCAGGATACGGGGATATAAAAGCCAAAGGAGACCTGGACCTTTTTTTTTCAATGCTTGATCGTCCCAGCGGCATACATCTTTGCGGAAATCCTGACTGGGATTTTTTACTGAACCTGAAACTGGACATATTGTCTTTAGACGTATATACAAATGCCGAAATATTTTCTTCTTATGCATCATCTATCAAACGCTTTTTAGAACGAGGCGGTGTTATAGTCTGGGGTATTGTGCCTACCGGTTTTGAAAATTTTGAAAAAGAAAGTATTCCGTCTCTGATTAATCGTCTTGAAGATACGTGGCAGGTTCTTGCAAAAAAAGGAATCGATATAAATTTTATGTTAAGCAAAAGCCTTCTCTCTCCTGCAACTTGCTGTCTGGTGAATCCCGATAAGGAAAAAACAGTTGAAAAGGCGTTTGAAACAATACAATCAATATCAAGTAAGTTAAGAGAAAAATATCAGCTTTACTGAGCAAGTTTATCAGGTAAAACGGAACATATTTATGGAAATTGTCCAATCTTTTGTGTCAGCCCTTATTCCTATTATGGTTGCTATGGATGCTCCCGGCATTCTTCCGCTTTATATAGGTATGACAGAAGGAATTGATAAACAGCAACGGAAAAAGATAGTCCGCCAATCAATCATTACGGCTTTTATGGTTGCAGTCGGTTTCGTTTTTTTGGGACAAGTTATATTTAATGCTCTGGGGATATTAGTAGAGGACTTCATGATTGCAGGAGGCGGGGTCCTTTTGATCATAGCCGTTACCGACGTGGTACGTGCCGGTGAAAAACAAATTGAGCGAAGCCCTGAATTTGGCGTAGTACCTTTCGGGACCCCACTTATAGCGGGTCCGGGTACATTAACCACTGCGCTTGTTCTAGTTGGAACGAACGGTTATATCCCCGTCATATTTTCGCTAATAGTAAACCTCTTGTTTGCATGGTTAATTTTCAATCAATCGGAACGTATCATAAACTTTTTTGGGATAAGCGGTTCCAGAGCTTTTGCTAAAGTTGCTTCACTTATTCTTGCTGCATTTGCAGTAAAGATGATAAGAAGCGGAATTATGAAATTCATATAAAGTTGATTTTTGCGGGGAGATAACCTTTTAATAATTTTTGGATTATCTTTATTACACCGGCCTTGCTTCAATTATATCAAGCGGACACTGAGTAGGGATGATATCTGAAAGCGCAAATCCGCCCCTGTCCAATATGGATTTGAATTCAGACCTGCTACGCTCCAATCCTCCGGCAAGCGTTAGCATGCTGATATCTACAAGCTTGCCAAAGTCAGGTTCGTTACCCGGGATAATTACCCTCTCAATTATCAGAAGCCTGCCGGAACCTTCCATAGCCTTATGGCAAACTTTGAGAATAGCCACAGCCTGATCATCATCCCAATCGTGTAGTACCCGCTTTAAGATATATGCATCACCGCCGCCTGGCACTGATTGAAAGAAATCTCCGTTTATAAGTTCACAACGCTTGGCAACGCCTTGTTTGTCCAGAATAGTTCTGGCAGCTTGATCAACAGCTCTAAGATCATAAACTTTACCGCTAAGCTTGGGATAGGTTTTAAGAATTTCTACAAGAAGAGCTCCGTGTCCGCCCCCCACATCTATAATAGTCTTAAATTGTGAAAAGTCATAGGCATTAACAACAGGTGCCAATTCATGTCCTGAAAAGCTTGTCATTGCTTCATTAAAGTGTTTTGCTGCTTGGGCATCCTTGGCAAGATATTCATGGACATTCATGCCATGGACATGGGCAAAAGCAGGTTTGCCAGTCTTCACACTGTATAAGAGCTCGCCCTCCGCCCCCCATGACCAGGGTTCACCAACCATAATGGCATATCCGGCAAGTGAACCGGGTATTTCTGTTTGCAGATTTTCTGCAAGCGGTGTCAACTGAAAACAACCGTCTCCATTTTCACAAAATATTTCCAGACTCGCCAGAGCCCGAAGCAAACGATAAAGAGCGCGCGGATGAGCATCTACTGCCCGGGCCAGTTCCTCACAGCTCTTGGGCCCGTCTTTCAAAAGATCGGCAATTTTTAGTTTTGCGGCAACATATATCAATTGAGTTATTCTACTTCCATGAATCATATGCATCAATTTCATCTCTTGCGAAATCTGCTTTATTTCTTCAGAGCAATTCTTTTCAGTCATTGGTTTTCTCCATAAATGATTAAAAGATTGGAAGTTCCATACAAGCTGTATACGATCTATATATGAAGGCAAATCTTACGCCAATTATTGATCTGGCGGTTAACCGCTCTTTTTTTAAAATTAATTTAGGTTGGTTAGCATTATGTGTCAAGATTTAACCAATATTTAACCAAAATGCCGTTCATGTGAAATAATTATTTACCAAAGAAAATAGCCATAAAGGCTCTCGGAAAGAAAAGAAATTTTAATAGATAGTATTTCAACACTGCATGATTAAATAGCATTAACCTTTTTCGTTTCTTGACTTTTAACCCTTCAGGCTATAGATATTCTAGGAAATGATCGTCAAGTTTCCAACAAGTTTTTTAATATTGTATAATTTGCCGGAGGAATATGACCACAACTGTTAATATCGCCAATATACCGATTGGAAACAACCATCCGCTTGTCATAATTGCCGGTCCGTGTGTTATTGAAAACAAAGATATTACTTTTCAGATAGCATATTATCTTAAAGAACTTTCCCAAAAACTTGATATACCTTTGATATTTAAAGCTTCTTACGATAAGGCAAACCGTACTTCATTAAGCTCTTTCAGGGGGCCAGGTCTTTTAAGCGGACTTGACATTCTGGCTCAAATAAAAAAAGAGCTGGGACTTTTAGTTATATCTGATGTCCATTCAATTAAGGAAATTGATAAAGCAGCCGATATATTAGATATAATTCAAATACCGGCTTTTCTTTGCAGACAGACCGATTTAATATTAGAAATTGCAAGAACGAAAAAACCGGTAAATATTAAAAAAGGGCAGTTTTTAGCCCCTTGGGATATTACAAATATAGTTGAAAAAATTGCTTCTGCCGGAAATACCAATATCCTCATAACGGAGCGTGGCAGTATGTTTGGATATAACAACCTTGTAGTTGACTTCAGAGGCATTAATATAATGCAGGAAACGGGTTATCCTGTTATATTTGACGCAACACACAGTATACAGCTTCCGGGCGGCGCCGGCAAGAGTTCCGGAGGCGAACGAAAATTTGCGCCGATACTTGCAAAAGCAGCTGTTGCAGCAGGAGCTGACGGAATATTTTTGGAAGTTCATCCTGACCCGGACAAAGCACTTTGTGATGGGCCCAACTCACTGGTTCTTGACGACAGCCTTTATGCTTTGATTGCAAAGCTTAAGGCAATACGCGAAGTTGCTTTATAAATATAATCGAGGGTAATTATGATATTTAAAGTATCAGATGCAAAAAGCAGGCTTAAGCATATAAAATTATTGCTTCTTGATGTAGACGGTGTAATGACTGATGGTACTATAATATATGATGACAATAATATACAAACTCAGACTTTTTATGTTAGAGACGGGCTCGGAATCAGGCTTCTTATGTTGGCAGGAATAGAAGTCGGAGTGATTACCGGGAGAAAATCGGATGCTCTGCATCACAGATGTAAAAACCTTAATATCCGGCACATATATGACGGCGTAAAAAACAAGGTTGAAATACTAAATGAAATAATTACAAAAACAAAAATTAAACCAGAAGATATAGCATATATAGGAGATGATCTTCCGGACCTTTCAATCATGAAGTCAGTTGGACTCCCGATAGCAGTTGCTGATGCTCATGAGGCAATAATCGAAATATCTTACATTGTAACATCAGCAAAAGGCGGAGCCGGTGCCATCAGGGAAATATGCGAAGCCATACTTAAAGCTCAGAAAAACTGGGATTCTATGATAGAAAGATTTTAAGAATGCATATGCGAAATCTATTCAGTAATAAAAAAATTAAAATAGCATTAATTTCAGCGATTTCAATTACTATTATTGCCATTTTTGCTGTTATTATAGGATATCGCTATTTTTCAAAGAAGCCTTTGCAAATTTTGCCTCTAGTCCTTGATGGTACAAGTGTATCAATGGAAAAAATCAATCAAATCTCTACAAAAAACGGCATTGTCGAATGGAGCCTTGAAGCTCGTTCTGCAATTTATAGTGCAGACAAAAAAGAGGCTTTTGTTAAAGATCTTATGGTTACTTTTTTCACAAAAGATAATCAAAAAATATATCTTAGCGCAGACCAAGGAACCTTAAAAACCGAATTAGGCAACATAGAAATCAATGGCAATATAACAATTAAAAGCAATGATTATATTTTAAAAACAGGAATAATAAATTACGATAATAAAAAACGCGTTATTCAATCAAATGCTCCTGTTGAATTAACCGGCAAGTCTTCAACCCTTATTGCAGATTCTATGTCTATAGATTTAAACATAAATAAAGCCGAATTGATCGGTAAAGTAGAAGGAATATTTGGTGACAACATTTCATTATAAAAAAAGGCAATACATTCAACTGCTGTTTGTTGTATTTTTTTTATTCTTTTTGTTCCTTCCTGATGCCATATTTGCTATAGATAAAATACTCAATACTCAGACAGAGGGAAAAGTAGAAAAAACTCATATAACGGCAGATAAGCTGGTTATTGAAATAGATTCCAAAAGTGCCGAGTTCATCGGAAACGTCAAAGCTGTTCAGGGCACAACTGTTATTACATCAGACAGATTGAATATTTTATATCAAAAAGATACTGCTGACACAAAAGATAATACAAAAGGAAAAGAATCTATAAAAGAAATAATAGCAACCGGAAATGTAAAAATATTGTTCGATGATAAAATTGCATATACTCAACATGCTGTTTACACAGCTAATACCGGAATTTTTACGTTAACCGGACCCGGATCAAAAATTGAAAGCGGGAATAATTCCGTTTCCGGATCAAAAATTATCTTTTTCAGAGATGACGGACATGTTAAGATAGAAAGTAATAGAAGCAATCGTGTTGAAGCTATCTTTGAATCTGTTGATAAAGGAATATAAATGTCAAAATTGCTTCTTGATAAACTTGTTAAAATTTACCGGGGAAGAAGAGTTGTCAATTCCGTTGATCTAAATGTGGAAAGCGGGAAAGTATTCGGACTTCTTGGTCCAAACGGGGCTGGTAAAACCACGATATTTTATATGGCTGTGGGAATGGTAAAACCTGACGAGGGCAAAATTTTTATTGATGATGAAGATATTACTTCATGTCCGATGTACATAAGAGCACGCAAAGGAATAGGCTATCTTCCCCAGGAACCCTCAATTTTCAGAAAGCTTACAGTTAGAGAAAATGTAATGGCAATTTTAGAAATGCAGCCTATATCATCAAAAAAACAGAATGAACGGGCAGACAGGCTTCTTGAAGAGCTTGGCATCAAACATCTATCGAACCAGAAGGCATTACTTCTTTCAGGGGGAGAAAAAAGACGTCTTGAAATTTCACGCACTCTTGCAACAGAACCGACTTTTATCCTTCTTGATGAACCCTTTGCAGGAATAGATCCACTGGCTGTACTCGATATAAAAAATATTATTGTACACCTTAAAAACCGCGGTATTGGGGTGCTGATTTCCGATCATAATGTAAGAGAAACTCTTAATGTATGCGATATGGCATATATAATAAGCGAAGGCAAAATCATTGAAGCCGGTAGCTCCGAAAAAATAGCTTCCAGCGAAATTGCACGCCGTATCTATTTGGGAGATGAGTTTAAACTATAAATATGGCTCTTGAATTCAGACAACAACTTAAATTATCCCAGCAACTGGTAATGACTCCACAGCTCCAGATGGCTATAAAGCTTTTGCAGCTTTCCCGTCTTGAACTTGTGGAAACAATTCGTCAAGAGCTTGAAACAAACCCTGTACTCGAAGAATCTCTTGATTCACATCCGGAAGACGCACCGGTTGAACGGACGGATAATCCGATTCAGCCTGAACTGCCGGCAGATAAAGAAATAAAAATAGAAGAAAAGATCAGTTACGACGTAGACTGGAGTAATTATATTGATGAATATAATACTCCTGGCAAAGTTCATTTCGAAACCGAAAAAAAAGAATCCTTCAGCTATGAAACCTTTATCTCCGGTAAGGACTCATTAAATGATCATCTGCTATGGCAGCTTCTTATGGCTTGTACTACAAAAGAAGAAGAAGAAATAGGAAGTTTGATTATAGGCAACTTAAACACTGATGGATATCTGGAAACTTCTATTGAAGACATATTTAATAACAGTAATTATTCTACCGATAAAATTGAAAAAGTTTTGGCACTGCTGCAAACTTTTGATCCTTCGGGTGTTTGTGCAAGAGATCTTAAAGAGTCACTTTTGATCCAGGCAAAGCAGCTTAATCTTGATAACTCTTTAATAACCAATATCATAAAACATCATCTCAATCATCTTCAAAACAGAAATTACAAAGCTATATCAAAGGAGCTTAAAGCTGATCTCAAGGATATCATATCGGCCATAGAAATCATAAAAAGTTTTGAGCCAAAACCCGGAAGAAAGTTTTCGGATGAAACACCTCAGTATATAACCCCTGACATATATGTTTACAAAACAGAAAATGATTTTGTAGTAATTTTAAATGACGATGGAATGCCGAAACTGAAAATTAATTCCTATTACAAAAATACAATTAGTAATGGTGGAAAAATAAATAAAGATGCCAAGGAATACATAAATGATAAAATTCGTTCCGCCGCATGGCTTATAAAAAGCATCCAACAGCGTCAGAAAACGATATTTAAGGTCATGGAAAGTATTCTCAAATTTCAGCGGGAATTCTTTGAAAAAGGCATTACTTTCATGAAGCCTATGGTGTTAAGAGACATAGCACAAGATATCGAAATGCACGAATCAACAATAAGTAGAGTTACAACAAATAAATATGCATTCACGCCCCAGGGGATTTTTGAATTGAAATATTTCTTCAATAGTTCTATAAATCGAAGTAATGGAGAAACTATTGCATCTACCGGTGTTCAGGAAATGATAAAAAAGATCATAGAATCCGAAAACCCCAAAAAACCCTACAGCGATGATAAAATAACTGAAATTATAGCAAAACATAACATAAATATTGCAAGAAGAACTGTTGCAAAATACAGAGAAATATTAAAGATACTATCTTCTAATAAACGCAAACAACCATGAGGAGGATTTATTATGCAAACTTCCGTTACTTTTAAAAACCTTGATCCTTCCGACAATCTTAAAGCCTATATTTGCGAAAAACTGGACAAGCTTGATAAATTCTTGGACAATCCGGCAGAGGCGACAGTCGTATTTTTAATAGAAAAATTTCGCCATATTGCTGAAGTAAATATTACAGGTGACAGACTGAACATATATGGAAAAGAAGAAACAAACGATATGTATTCAGCGATAGATATGGTCATTGATAAACTTGAAAAACAGATAAAGAAGAACAAACAAAAAATTCGAAAACGCCGGGTAAACCATAAAGAAAAATCAATAGCCAAAGACCAGGAAGTTATTGTATCCGAAGATCAAAATCCTGGCCAGATAAAGATACGTAATATTGAATACAAACCCATGGATATAGACGAAGCAGTTATGCAAATGGATCTGGTTACTGATAATTTTCTTGTATTTACCAATGCACACTCAGATAAGATTAACGTGCTTTATCGAAGAAAAGATGGAAATTACGGCCTTATCCAACCTATAAGTTAATAAATTGCCAAGAAATCGAATTTATGCTTACTTTTCAGCATGATGAAATAAAATGAAAATTCTTGAAGTATTACAAAAAGATACAATAAATACCGATCTTAGATCAACAGATAAGGCCGGAGTTATTGAAGAGCTGGTTGCTTCTGTTTCCGGACTCACAGGCAAGGATAGTAAAGAGCTTATAGATGTTATTAAGGAAAGGGAATATTTGGGAAGCACCGGAATAGGCGGAGGCATTGGAATTCCACATGGAAAATTAAAAAATCTTGAATCGCTTATACTGGGTTTAGGTTTAAGCCGAAAAGGGGTGGATTTTGAATCTATTGATGGGCGACCGACTCATCTTTTCTTCTTGATTTTAACACCTGAAAATTCAACAGGGCTGCATTTAAAACTGCTTGCACGGATTTCAAGGATTCTAAAAAACGACTCTTTTAAAAACAAACTATTGAAAGCGGCCGATAGTAATGAGGTTTATTCCATAATCAAGGAAGTTGATGAAGATTTTTAAACACAATACCATTTGAAGTGAAAAATTTAAAAATATTTATTATTACAGGACTTTCAGGATCGGGTAAAAGCACGGTAATTGCGGCATTCGAAGATGCCGGATTTTATTGTGTTGACAATATGCCCGTTGCTCTGCTCGCCAGTTTCCTCAAACTTCCCTTAAAAAGCTCGGATGAAATTGCAGGCCTTGCTTTTGTAATGGACCTGCGTGAAAAAAATTTTTTATCTGTATATAAGTCGATTTTTGATTCTATAAGGCAAAATGGTTACTATTTTGAAATTATATTTCTTGAGGCTGATGAGGAAATTTTATTACAGCGCTTCAGTCAGACAAGAAGACACCACCCTCTTTCCCATGGGAAAACACTTATAGAAAATATCCGAATAGAAAAAGAGCAGTTAAAGGAATTGAAAACTGCGTCAGACAGAATAATAGATACATCCAGGCACAGCGTTCATGAGCTCAAAGCTATAGTTTCAGATATTGCAAATAAAAGCAAAAATATATCTCCTATGACGGTTCACATACTTTCTTTTGGCTACAAGTATGGAATACCTATAGATTCAGACCTGATTATTGATGTTCGTTTTCTTGCAAATCCGTATTTTATTCCGGAATTGAGAGATCTTAATGGTGAGGATAAAAAAGTAAAAGATTTTGTTCTTAAAAGCAGACAAACAAAGACTTTTTTAAAAAAATATCTTGAGTTACTTGACTATTTAATCCCTTTATATGAAAAGGAAGGAAAATCATATTTAACTATCTCTATCGGATGTACAGGAGGCAGGCATCGTTCCGTGGCTATTACCGGACATGTTTTTAAACATTTAGAAAAATCAGGGATACGAATCAGTATCTCACACCGCGATATCGGCCGTTAATCATATATTTTTGGAGTCTATTCACAATTTGCCCGAATTACATATAGGAGCTTTATGATTGGAATCCTTATCGTTACTCATCAAAAACTTGGAGACGCGTTGATAGATGCTGCTGAATTCATCTTGGGAAACCGCCCTGACAAAGTAGTCTCTGTTTCCATAAATATTACCGAACCTGCAGATAAGCTTAGAGAAAAAATATCTGATGGCATCAAAAAGGTAAATGATAATGAAGGAATTATTATTTTAACCGACATGTTCGGCGGAAGCCCTTCCAATTTAAGTTATTCTTTTCTTGAAGAAGGCCGCACCGAAGTAATATCAGGAGTTAATCTTCCTATACTGATAAAAGCCATAAATTCACGTAAAGATATGGATGTAACAAAGCTTGCTCAATGTATCGAAGCTTATGGTAAAAAAAGTATTTCACTTGCAAGCGGTATTTTAAAAGGTAATAAAAGGACTTAGTTTTTTGCAGTGGCACCTTTCCAAGCTTACCCGACCCGATATAGAACAGATTCTTGAAATTGAGCAAACCTCTTTCAAAGAGCCGTGGTCACTTGCATTGTTTCTTGAAGAACTGATATGTAAAGATGCTTTTGATTATGTAGTTAAAAGCTATGGAACCAAAGAGCCCAAAACTGTTATAGCGTATGTTTGCTCACGCATTATAGGCTCTGAGATGAGTATTTTAAGAATCGCTGTATCAAATAAATTGCTGGGTATTGGAATTGCTTTCTGGCTGTTAAACAAACTTCTTGAAATTGCGATTAGTAAGAAAGTAACATCAGTCATTCTTGAAGTAAGAAGCTCTAACAAACCCGCTTTAGCACTGTATAGTAAAGCAGGGTTTGCAACTATAGGAATAAGGCCAAATTATTACACTGAAACCAGAGAAGACGCTATTGTTTTATTAAAAGAATTAACCATCTGATCATATATATATATCAACAAGGAGAATATCATGAATAGCCGAAAGCCATTTATTGCCGGCAACTGGAAAATGTACAAAACCGGCATAGAGGCTGTGAAAACTGCCGAAAAATTAGTAAAACTGCTATCACAATACAGTGATGTCGATGTTATGATTGCGCCTGCTTACATAGCGCTTGAACAAGTCAATGAAGCTGTAAAAGACAGCTTAGTAATGCTTGGAGCGCAAAATCTTTTCTGGGAAAAGGAAGGAGCCTACACGGGAGAAATATCTCCGGAAATGATTATTTCGGCCGGATGTAAATATGTTATTATCGGGCATTCCGAACGAAGGCAGTTTTTCGGCGAAACAAATGAAACTGTAAACAAAAAAATTAAAGCTGCAATTAGTTATAATCTTAAACCTGTTTTTTGTATAGGTGAGTCTGAAAAAGAACGGGATGCAAATGAAACGTTTAATGTTCTTGACAAACAGATAAAAATGGGTTTAGAAGGCTGTTTGGCTGATAATATGCAAAATGTGACCTTGGCATACGAACCGGTCTGGGCAATAGGAACCGGTAAAACAGCCTCAAGCGAACAGGCACAGGAAGTTCATTTGTTTTTGCGTAATCTTATTGAAAAGCTTTTTGGGAAAACTATTGCCGAATCAATAAGAATACTATATGGTGGAAGCGTAAAACCGGAAAATGCAGCAGAACTTATGTCTATGCCCGATGTTGACGGTGCTCTTGTCGGTGGGGCTAGTCTTGATGCTGACAAATTTATGCAAATTGTAAAATTTAAAACGGTTGGGTAAACTACTATATGTCAATTTATTTAATAATATTACATGTTGTTGCCTGCATAGCGATAATAATGGTAGTACTGCTTCAAACGGGAAAGGGGTCCGATATCGGTGCGGCTTTCGGAGGAGGTTCCAGCCAGACTCTTTTCGGAAGCACAGGGGCTTCCACGTTTTTGAGTAAGGCAACTACCGTTATTGCCATTGTATTCATGATCACATCTCTTTCTCTTGCTTATATGTCAGGCAACAGAAGCAAAAGTTCGATCATGAAAGATGTTAAAATTCCTGTAGAACAAAAAGCCGCTCAAGAAACTACTTCTGCCTCTCCCTCAGAGCAGGCAGCTCCGGCAGCAATACCGGATACAGGTAAACCGGATACAGGTAAAAAAGAGTAGAAAGATGATAATGCCGAAGTGGTGGAACTTGGTAGACACGCTATCTTGAGGGGGTAGTGTCCCACGGGCGTGCGGGTTCAAATCCCGCCTTCGGCACCATATAATAAAATAAGGGAGTTAGGTTATATAACCTGCTCCCTTTTTTGTTTTTTAAAATTCTCCGGCTAAAGAATGGCTAAAGATTTACATCCTGATTATTCCCAAAGAATGCAAATAACGCTGTGTAGTTGATATTTGGGTATGACCAAGCAACATCATAAGTTCAAAAAGGGGCTTTCCCTCATTTGCCCAAACAGAAGCGCGTCTGTGGCGCAATCCGTGCCAATTCCACTTAGACTGGCCGAGTTCTTCCACTTTGTCCTCTAAGAACCTTGGATAAGCCGTCCACTCCTTAAATACCTTGCCCTTGCCCTCTGACTTGATAAATTCCGGTCTTGGGACCATTCTTGGTACTTTGTTAGAATTCCGACTTTTACGGGTATAAAGGACAATGTAATCATCGTGGACATCCTTGTATTCAAGAGCAATGGCCTCATTGATCCGCGCAGCAGTATAATATACAAAATCTATTAGCACTCCTTGCTCTTGACTGCTAATAGATTTAACCGCTTCAATCATTTCCTCTGTAGGAATAAATTTGATTTTACTGTCTTCGGGAAGTCTTTTGATGCCGATGCAAGGATTTTTGAATTCAAAGCCGAGTTGATCGTTGGCGTAGTTAAATGTTGCCTTTAGAACCTTAATAAGTTGGTTAGGGCGAGAATTGCCGAGCTTTTCCCGATTGCAGCGCTTAATTTCGTTCAGAATTATATCTGATACCATTTTTTTGGTAACTTCCGAAGCAAAGATGTTTCCCCAGGTATTCAAAGCCTGTTTAAGCAGTCTTCGGTTATCCCTGTAGTATTCTTTGTTTCTGGTAAGTTCAAGGACATCAAGCCGGTGATCAAAAAGCTCTTTTAGTTTAATGTCAATTTTTGGATTTCTTGCCTGCTCGTCAATTTCTTCCAGTTTTTTCCTTTCCGCTTTTGAACATTCCTGTCTTGTGTGATAAATCGCCTTGCTAAAATATCTTTGTCCTAAATACTGCCCGGAATAAAAAAATCTTATGCCTTTTGATAATTTCCTGCGGTAGCATCCCATTTCATCACCTCCTTTGACTTTTAAAATTATTAAGTTTAAAATGAACTATTATTTGTGGGCTAATATTGGGTTGAGTAGTGTTCTTTAGTCTTTTTAAAATCAGGGTATAAAATTGAACGGGTCATTATTTGGAGGTATCCAATGAAAGATCTGTTCATGACGGTTAATGAGGTTGCGGATTGTTTAGGCGTTAATGCCAAGACTATTTATAAATGGTCTAAGACAATTCCAGGCTACATTAAAATCGGTGGTAATGTCCTTTTTAACCGTCAAACATTCCTGAATGGAACTAAAGGGCTTCAATCAAAGCCTGCGGAAAAGTCAAGCTACGCCGGTGATGACCGGCATAACTTGACCTGACACTTGCTCCTGCCCGCTATTGGGTGGGAGCTTCTTTTTCAAGTAAGTGAATTATATAAATCAATAAAAGTGATATATCTTTAAGTTGGTCTAAAATATCATTTAAAATATTCATTTCTTTTTCCCTCCGAAAATCTGATCAATGATAATTCCACCCCAGCCGGTAGTTGCCTGCTTTACTCCCTCTTTAGCAATCTCTCCTAAGCCCTTGGCAACTCCTTTAATAATCTTTACTTCTTCCTTTTTCTTTCCACCGTGCTGTTTGATATAAACATCAACATTTTTAAACTTAGCCATTTTGCGCCTCCTGTAAGTTATAGGTTAATCTTGATTATATTTTATATATGTCGCAAATGCTTGTAAATAAACGATATTCAATGATTTTCCTTGATTTTCTCCAAAGCTCTTATAGCTTCATCGCAGCCATTGCAAACAAACGCTTCAACATTGGTAATTTTATTTAAAGCGTCTATCCATTCTTTTTGGAACTCTGAAACACGACCGTTTTTAGTCCGCTTCATTTCAATGAATAACAACTTATCAGGTAGGCAAATAAGCAAATCCGGTAAGCCCGGATTAAGTCCAAGATTTTTGTTTGTCATCTTTTGTTTCCAGCTAGTTGTATAGGTAGAATTTGGAATTGAAGTAAATTTGTATCCTTTCAACCTCAAGTATTCCACAAAAGCTTTCTGCTCATTAAATTCGGTGGGAATTAAATTTGGTTTAAAAGTTTTGTAGTAATTCATATTTTTAAAAAAACAGGAAGTAAAAAACAGTCAAAACGTGGCGTAATAACTGCTTACTTCCTGATTTTTGCCACGTTAATTATACTTCTATCTTATCAAATAATTAATAATCTGTCAACCGTATGATATAATAAAATCAGATAGTTATTAACTGCTCATTTTAAAAAAGGAGGTGTAAAATGGTTAAAGTCTGTCCTACCTGCAACAACGTAATTACCCGCCCGTCATACTCTGACGACACGAATGTTTATTTTGTTTGCCCTCATTGCTCTTGTAAAGTAATGGCTCTTAAGGAATTTATGTTAAGTAATGAAATTATTGAAATGGAACACTATGCCGGGCATGCTTAAAGGTGGTTAAAATGGAAGATATACTACTTTACCAAAAACTTTTAGAAGTATGTCTAAGACACGGCGCTGAATTAACCTCTTTTGACGCCAAAACAAAAAAAATAGGAATAAAATGTAAGTTTGAGTGCATAGAAAATATAAACAAAGAAATATCAGAAATCTTAGATGAAGCCTAAAAACAAAAGGATAAACGAAATATGTTTATCCTTTTTACTTTCAAATAGTTATCCACTTCCAAAAATATTTATTGTATGCTACTATATAGAAGTACTCTATTTTTTAAAAGTTATTCACACCTTTTAAAAGAGTTGGCATGGGGAAATGCTACGAGGCAGTTGCTGGAGCTCTGCCTCACTCGTAGGTTAAGAATTTACATATTATAAAAGCTTTCAAACAAAAACCTTTTTTCTGCAAGGGAGTTCCGAAAGCTCTCCCTTAGAAACAAGGTTTTTGTTTTTTAAAAGCTATACAGTGGCGGAATAGCAAAACGCAATTAAGGACTGAGTAAAAGCGAATGCTCACGTTAACCTTCCCGACGCTCAGAGCAATAGCGCGCTTTATAATATCGGGCAAAACTCAAATGCAGGGTGACTATACTATCGTTGCCGAAAGGTGAATGAAACGTTAGGCAAATCCCTGCCTGTATAGCTTTTAGCAAATAAATTGTTTCCTAAATCCGGTAAGGAACGGTGGCTGAATAAGCGGTAATTAGGTTCTAGAACTCAATTACTTTCCTTTCCGGATTTAAAAAGTAAAAAATCGCCAAATTTATTTTGGCGATTCTACAATTCATTTTTAAGCCCCGGATTATCGACTTAGGGGGTAATAATACTAAGCGGATAGAAATAAGGTTATTAGTTAAATGCCCTTTAAGAAGTTAAAGGTCATCTAACTGACCCGACCCTGCCTTATTTCCAGCGTTATGCTTGTTCACTTAAGGGGATAGTGAAATGAGATACATAACTTTAAAAATGATATATATTTATAAAATGCTAAACCCTCCCAAGCATTAACAATAACTAACAGGGGAGGGTCAGAATGTAACTAAAATTAGATTAAATTAAATATTAGGATGTCTTTTCCTTTCTGCACTCTCTCATTTGACCCGGCGGCCATCATCCACATAAATCCGCCGTAGATGAATATGACAAGCGCCAAAGACCCGACAACTCCGAGCACGCCATTTATTATTTGGCCGATGAGTTGGTTGGGGGTGGTGGGGGTTGGCTCACCTGTCAAAGGATTATTCAAGCATACCTCACCGCTTCCAGTTTCACATTTAACTGCGTAACTAATTTGAGGTAAAAGTAGAATCAAAAAAAATATTAATAAGATTATTTTCTTCATATATTAATTATATCATAAAAAAATAAAAACGGATAGTTTTTTAAAAAAAGCTATCCGTTTAAAATTTATAATGTGCAAAATTTATGATTTATTGATCCAGAAATATATATCTGTTGGTTCCCTGGATATTGAAAATTCAATTCTGATATTTTTGCTCCCGTAAATATCAAAACCATTAATTTTATTAAAGGAACTCCTCCACGTAGAAATACCATCAACATTATCTTTCTCTTTAAATTCTTTCAAAGAAAGATAAGAAATATGGTCGCCACTACTAATTACGCAAGCTTCTTTCCAGTCCCCGGATTTAGTAAGCCTAACTACTTTTGCCGGACCCCATTGAGATTCATATTTCGCAACCGCCCTTTCCATCTCCAACCGCGCCAAACATTCTTCATACTCCGCGCGATAACGCGAAGTATATTGGCAGGCTTTGTTTAAAAGTCCGACCTTTTGCGAGAGAAGATTAATGAGATTTTGCCGTTCCTCCACCGACATAATACCGCCGTCGGGGACTTGAATGGCTTGGGCTTTGGAATAATATTCTTCGCCAAGTGCTTCATTCTGTTTCTTTTGAGCTTCAGTATATTTATTCTTTTGACTAAACTTAACAGCAGTATCAAAAAACACAGTCTTTGAGTCTGTAGGTATGTCTGTTTTATTCCCTGCCTGAAAATAATAATCGGCAACAGTTTCCTTGAGGGCAGGATTTATAGAAGCGGCAGACATAAAGTAGTTTTCCGCTGGTTTATGCTGGCCTTTTTCAAAAAGAGTTTTTCCCTCTGCAAACAATTCCGCACCAATGTCATTTTTAAGACCAGCTTGGTATTGGACTGCTTGACGGTAGAGCCCAACAGCACGGGACATATCACCTTTTGCTAAAGCCTGAGAACCGGCTTTTTTATATTCGGGGCCGATTTTATAACCATAATCAGACTTCAATTGTACGGCACTAGCGAAACGGTCTTTTGCATTTGAAAAATCACCCGTATTGATATAACAAATCCCAAGTTGGAATTGAGCCTCGGCATCCGTTGGTTTTTCTTTTATTCGTTTATTAAGAAGCTCAATAGCCTGGGGAGACATCCCCGCCGACACAAAATCTTTGGCTTTATCAACATCGCCTGAACACCCGCAAAAAACAAATGAGATAATCACAAACAATAGATAACAACGAAACTTTCTATTAGACATCATTTCCCCCTCCTTGATTTATTAAACAGTCGATATTTAGTTGTCGATAAATATCTATATCTGATTTAAATTTCAACTAAAAAACAGCCATTATTGATTTTTGGGAACATTTTTCTATATAAAGATCTCAAATAAAGCTTTCAAGACCCGCCCTACACAATTGTATACCATTGAATGGCAGCTGTTTTTCCAAAGAAATATTGGTATTTTAAATTCCGGGTCTATTTTATTATTGATATTTACATCACTTTTTGGTATAAAATGATTACATCATCCAAACACAAATAAGAGGTGTAAAAATGTTATCTGAAACGCAACAAGAAAAGGTGCGGATAAACATCCAACTTTCTGCAGAGATTAAGGAGAAGCTATTCAAAGTCTCTTCCAGGCAGGGGAAAAAGGTTTCTGCTTTCGTAAGGGAGTCTATAGAGGAAAAATTGATCCAGCTCGAAAGGCAGGACTTTGAAAATCGTATGAAAACCGCCTATCAGGACTTAGCCGAAGAAAACATCAATATTTCTGAAGATTTCAAATTCTCTGACGCCGAAAATCTACCAGAGGCCACCCCATGACAACTTTTAACATTAAAAGAGGGGAAATCTATTATGCGTCCCTCGATCCGGTGGTGGGAAGTGAAACCGGAAAAACCCGGCCGGTGTTGATCATTCAAAATGATATCGGTAATCTATACTCACCTACGACTATCGTAGCAGTCATCACAGAATATTCCGAAAAAAAAGCAAATTATCCGATCTGCGTGCCTATTGGTATGGATACCGGTCTAAAAAAACATTCGATTGTTAATCTGTCGCAGATCCGCACCATTGACAACAGACGTTTGACAGGGCCGAAAATCGCCGTTATTTCCAATGAGATCATGGGAAAGGTTGACACGGCACTGAAAAATAGCTTGGCTTTAAAATAGAGAACGGAGTTTAAGTTAAATTCTACATTATACGAAGGATGGTATCACTCCTTACGCTGCCTGCTCTTCATCTTTGTTTTCTGCTTTTTCAACTTCCCCATCGGCAACAGGCAGATATATATTAAATGTTGTACCTTCGTTAATTTTACTTGATACATCTATATATCCATTATGCTGTTTAATAATGCCGTAAGCGGATGAAAGCCCCAATCCCGTTCCTTTACCAAACTCCTTGGTTGTATAAAATGGTTCAAATATATTTGCTAAAACTTCACTATCCATACCGCATCCGTTATCACGAACAACAAGTTTTACATATTCTCCGGGTTTTATTTCTTTCATTTGCCGTTTATCACTCTCATGGATTACAATATCGGCTGTTTCAATGGCCAGAATACCTCCATTAGGCATAGCATCCCTTGCATTTGCCACAAGATTCAGTAAGACTTGCTCTATCTGGTCCTTATCGGCCATAATATTTCGAACTGTCACTGCAGGCTTTATTTCAAGTAATATATCTTCGCCGATAACCAGCTTTAACATCTCTGTCATATCTGTTATCAACTCGTTTATATTTATTTTATTAATTACCAGCAATTGCCTGCTGCTAAAAGCAAGCAACTGGTTTGTAATAGAAGATGCTTTCTCACCTAAACCTAATATAAGTTTAATACGTTCTCTTGAAGGATGATCTCTTGGAATATCCAACAGCGCCAGTTCACTAAAACCTAAAATACCGTTAAGCAGATTATTGAAATCATGGGCTACACCTCCTGCCAGCCTCCCGATTGATTCCATCTTATGCATTTGAATTAACTGGCCCTTTTGCAGATGCTGTTTTTCTTCAGTTTTTTCATTTATTGTATCAAAGGTTTCTTCCAATTCTTTCTTAGCCTGTTCGATCATGTTGTGCTGCGTCTGTATCTGATCTGTGACATCTTCTCCGTAACACAAAATGCCGGTTATCTTGCCCGTAATGTCTCTTAGCGGTATTGCATTATATTCTACAATTCTTCTTTCGCCCTTTTTAACCAAAACAATATTTTGAAATTTTGTTGTCTCTGCATTGTTTATTTCATCTGTTATTAATTTATTAACGAAGATTTTTACTTTAGTTCGCATATCATCTGGAATAAACAGCCCAATAATATCCTTGCCGATAATTTCTTTCTCTTCATATCCGGCAACTTCACAGGCCTTTCTGTTTACAAGAACTACTTCCATATTAAGATTTATTAAAATTAATTTTACTTCTTTAGTATCGAGACAGTTCTGTAACGAACTCTTTATGTGCATCAGCGCCAATTCGGCCAATTGGCTATATCTATCCCAATACTGATAATACATTGTATTTCCTTAAAACCGATCCGAGCAAATCTTATGAAAAGATCTCCCATAAAAGTTTCAGTGTTTCAGTTATGATCAGATCTTCACTTTATATTTTTCCCATAGTAATCAACATACCAGTTAACAAAATGTCTTATTCCTGTTTCAAGTAAAGTTTCAGGCTTAAAGCCAACATCTTTTATCAGATCATCAACATCGGCATATGTTGACACAACATCACCCGGTTGGAGATCAAGAAATTGAATTTCTGCTTTTTTCTCTAAAATAGTTTCTATGTTTTCTATAAATTTCATAAGCTCAACAGGATTGTTGTTACCTATGTTATATATTTTATATTTTGCGTATGAGGTGCCAGGATCAGGGCTGTTGCCGCTCCAGTTTGGATTCGGGTCAGGAACTTTTTTCATAATCCTTGCAACTCCTTCGATAATATCATCAATATATGTAAAATCACGAGTCATCTTTCCATGATTGAAAACCTCGATAGGTTTTCCATTAAGGATTGCATCAGTAAAAAGAAAAAGAGCCATATCGGGTCGCCCCCATGGCCCGTAAACCGTAAAAAATCTCAGGCCTGTGCAAGGCAAACCATAGAGATGGCTGTATGAATGAGCCATGAGTTCATTTGCTTTCTTTGTGGCAGCATAAAGTGAAACAGGATGATCGACATTATGATGAACGGAAAAAGGCATTTTTGTGTTTGCCCCATAAACGGAACTTGATGAAGCAAAAACAAGATGCTGAACACTATTGTGTCTACAGCATTCAAGGATATTTGTAAAACCGACTATATTGGAATCAATATATGAATAAGGGTTTTTCAATGAATATCTCACGCCAGCCTGTGCCGCAAGATTAACAACAACGTCAAACTTATTATTTTTAAAAACTTCTTGCAAAGCATCCCTATCTGAAATGTCTGCTTTTAAGAATGCAAAGTTTTTATAAGACAATAGTTGAGCAAGCCTGGATTCTTTAAGACCAACATCATAATAAGAATTCATATTATCAATACCGGTTACATTAATCCCTTCATTAAGCAATCTTAAAGATAAATGATAACCGATAAACCCGGCAGCACCTGTAACAAGAACATCTTTAATACTAATATCCATCTCATCCTCCGCTCGTTATAGCAATTGTGAGAACCTTGTTCCGTTTGCAGCTTATTGTATTTTTGGGTATGGGGTGTGTATGAAAATGAACAGATTTATAAGAATTACTAT
The DNA here is from genome assembly GCA_043825875.1 of Pseudomonadota bacterium. GTDB lineage: Bacteria > Desulfobacterota > Desulfobacteria > Desulfobacterales > RPRI01 > RPRI01. Next base: position 68,844 of record JBDRRF010000076.1, read on the forward strand.
AAAAATGTTATATGAACTTATATCCAATATGTTTTTGAATTTCAATAAAAAATAAATTAGATTATTAGTAAGAATTTCTACCAAAGAGATACATCAATGATCAGGAACATAGCACTTTTAGTTTGTTTTATATGGACGTCAGATGGTTTCTGTATTTATGTACTTTTTTACTGTACGTCTGTCCAGTTTTACCCTGCGCGCCACTTCTTCAAATGTCCCATACTGCTTATAAAGCATCATACAATAATTACTCAAAATCGTCTGGGCATCCATGCTTCCCGATTCTATCCCCGACAGAAGATAGGTTTTTTCATCAGCTCTTATTTCTTTATCATCGCCTGAATAACTGCGCTTGATAAGCACTCTTCGCACACATTGTTCCAGCTCCCGTACATTGCCGGGCCAGGGGTAATGATTGCCAAGTTCTTTTAAGATTACATCCTTAACGATGTCTGCAAGTTCCGGAGAAGGTTTTCCGATTAGTCTTTCAATGGTATGAGATAAAAGCCCGTTTAATTCATCCGGGTCTTCCTCAATACGCTGCCTTAATGGCGGAACCGTAATGGTGTCAGAGCATAACCTGTAGAAAAAGTCATCCCGAAATCGTCTTTGTGCACGAAGTTTATTGATGTCGCGATTCGTTGCGGCAAGCACCCTGCCCTGAAATCGTTTCTTCTCGTGCCCGCCCACCGGAGAAAATACCCGCTCCTGCAAAACCTGTAGAAGTTTTATTTGAACCGGGATACTTGTCTCACCGATTTCATCCAGAAAAATAGTGCTGTATTGTCCGCATTGCTCCAGAATGCCTTTGTGGGTATCTATTGCTCCGGTAAAAGCCCCCTTCCTGTGTCCAAACAACTCCGATTCGATCAATGCCTCCGGAAATTGAGAAAGGTTTAAAGAAATAAGAGAGCGGGTAAAGCTGTCCTCAAAACAATTACTCTTTTCACTATATGGGATAAATCCGGAACATCCAATGGCAGCAGCAGCAGTTCCTTTGCCCGTGCCCGTTTCCCCAAGCAAAAGCGTTGAAAAATCTTCCATTCTGTTCCACAGATATTTTTCATAAAGTCCAATATCATAAGTAAATACATTGTTCCAGAGACTTAACTTAAGCTGTTTCATGGAAGAACTTGTGCCAATAAGATTGCCTTCTATAAAGAAAAAGGCCCGCCGCATCTGGTAAAAAATGGCAAAATAGCGGATAGTTTCAGCTTCCCGGAAACCATATTGCGTTAGAGCTTTAAAGAAATTACCTGCAAACAATACCTTTAAGGGGGTATCGCCAGCCTTTCGCTGATCTATTATAAATGTGTCAAACTCTGCCGCATACTGATGATAGACATAAAAGAGCAACGAGTTCTTTACTATCTCGTGATCATCTCCTGAAAAAAAATTGATATCGGCACGCCCTTGATTTTCAAGTACCTTTATCTTCTGCTCCACCTCATAAAAAACCTTTTCCAGCAATGTGAAAGAAGAAGTTTCTGAGGAAAGGCCGGATATCTCAAGATCAACCCGTTCCCTTTCCTCACCGAAAGGGTTGGCAAACACCGCACGGGTAACCAATGAGAAGAATCTGCGTTCTATTTTTGTAAGTTTATTTTTTAAGTCCATACAATTTATGTACATATATAATCATATTTTGTCCATTAATTTTTTTATTATTAAAAGGCAAAAATATTTAACTTATTGAATATACATCAATAACAATATTGGCACAGTTCCTGTAAACATTATATTAATACCTTGAAACAAAAGAGGTAAACAAAACAACTAATTTAAAAAAAGGAGGTTTAAAAATGTGCCATAAAATAAAAGTAAGGGTGGTACAGATAATTTTGTTTGCAGGCTTTTTCATGATGCAGGTATCCGTTTCACAAGCAGCCGGTTTATTAAAACCTGTAAACGGCAATGGTTCGAACATTCACATGAAATCACACAATGTACAAGTAACCATAAACAACGGCTTTAGCCGAACGGAAGTAGATCAGATCTTTATCAATGAAGGCGATAAGGATATGGAGGCTATCTATTCATTTCCTTTGCCGGTAAAAGCAAGTTTGTCGGAGTTGAGTATATGGATTGACGGCAAAGAAACGATAGGTGAAGTACTTGAAAAAGAAAGGGCAAAAAAGATCTATGAACAACAGAAGGCCAAGGGAAATGATTCAGCGCTTGCCCAAAAAGATGATTACAAGACTTTTAATATAAATGTTTCGCCTGTAAGAGCCGGTGGGGAAACACGCGTGCGTCTGGTTTATTACCAGCCTCTTGAGATAGACTTGAATATAGGCCGTTATGTGTATCCTTTGGCTGAAGGCGGAGTTGACGAGGAAAGGATTGCTTTCTGGTCTGTTGATAACAAAGTTATAGGGTCGTTTTCATTTGACTTGACATTAAAATCAGCTTTTCCGGTTAAAGACGTTCGCGTGCCCGGTTATCAGGATAGAGCAGAAATCAAACAAGCCGGCAATCCTGATGAAGAAACAAACAGCGGCAATACATATCATATCCGAATAACGGAACCTGAAGGCTGTAATCTTTCCAAGGATATTGTTTTCTATTACCGCCTCAAAGAAGACGTTCCGGCACGGCTTGAGCTAATCCCATACAAAGCATCACCTGACAAGGAAGGAACGTTTATGGTGATAGTAACTCCAGGAGCTTCCTTAAAGCGCATTGCCGAAGGCACTGACTGGACCTTTATTCTGGACAAATCGGGGAGCATGAGCGGCGAAAAGATAAAAACTCTGGCAGATGGAGTATCCCGTGTTATTGGCAAGATGTCTGTAAATGATCGTTTCCGCATTATCACCTTTAATAATAGCGCCGATGACTTTTCCGGAGGATATATCAATGCAACGCCGGAAAATGTAAATGCAATGATCGAGCGCTTAAGAAATCTTCAGGCAAGTGGCGGAACCGCACTTTTCGCAGGGCTTGAAAAGGGATGCAAAGAACTCGATGATGACCGAACAACCGGAATGGTACTTGTTACTGACGGAGTAGCAAATATCGGACCTACTCACGAGGCTGCTTTTCTTCAATTACTGCAAGACCACGATATCAGGCTTTTTACTTTTGTTATTGGTAACAGTGCAAACAGACCTCTCTTGAATAAGCTGGCAAAAAAAACCAATGGATTTGCCATGAACATATCAAATAGTGATGATATCATCGGACGTATTGTTCAGGCAAAGGCAAAAGTACTGCATGAAAACTTCCATGATGTCAAACTTCGCTTTCATGGGAAAAAGGTTAAAGATCTAACTCCAACAAGTGATAAAAGTCTTTATATGGGACAACAGCTTGTAAAGTTCGGCAAGTATAATGGCTCCGGTGAGATTGATATCGAACTGCTGGCTAAGATCTCAGGAACCCAGCACAGTTGGCGATGCACGGCGGTTCTGCCAAAGATGGATACGGATAATCCTGAAATAGAGCGTCTCTGGGCACTGTCTGCCATAGAAGACCGAATGGAAGAGATCCGGGAAAATGGGGAAAACAACAAACTGCGTACCCAGGTTGTGGATTTAGGAATGCAATATTCTTTGGTTACAGACTATACCTCCATGATTGTTCTGTCAGAAGAAGAAATCGAAAATCTCGGGATTAAGCATACAAATAAAGAACGTGTTCATCGTGAACGCCAGGCTCAGCAGATTCGCAAAGCAGCGCCTGTAAAAAACTACAGAGCGGATAACAGTAACAATAACGGTGGTATGTTTAATGGATTAAAAGCTCCGAGTGTTGGTGTTGGTTCCGGTCCTATCGGACCTTTATCTCTCGCATTTATTTTCTGGCTCAACCGCAGAAAAAAATAAAAACATAGTTCAAAAAAAGTATAGAAAGGGTGGCAATAGTCACCCTTTCTATACAGGAAGGACTTTATATGTTAAAGGAAAATACAAAAAGATCAAAGTCTGCCGTAACAATGCGCTCCTTTCCTGAAATATGGGCATATATCTCAATGATAATATTGTGCAATATTCATATCATTTCCGGAAATCTGCCAAATGAACTGGTTTTTTACCCTGACTTGAAGAATAGCAAAGCATTTTTAAGTATTATAACACACCCCTTTGTGCATGTTTCCTGGTACCATTTACTGCTTGATGGCGCAGGTTTTTTTATTGTCTATTCGGGTATAAAACAGGCCAAAATGACAACTCGATTGGCATATGTAGCGTTTTGTTGCACAGGAAGTATATTACTGCCACTCTTGTTTTCATCCTTTAAGCTTGCTTATGGCTTATGCGGCCTTTCAGGAATAGCCCATGGACTCATGGCAATTTCCACCCTTGAGATGGCAAATGGAAAGACTTTTAAAATAGGGATTTTCTGTTTTGCACTTGTTTTCACAAAAAGTATTATCGAAGCCGTTAGCGGTAATGTCCTTTTTTCATTCCTTCATTTCGGTTTAATGGGGCTGCCTGTTGCCTCAACGCATCTTGGAGGCGTCCTTGGAGGGTGTTTTGCTTATTTTATGTTTAAGGAAACTAATATGCTTTATAATTTTTTCAACTTAAAGCAAAAAGAATAAATTTTGTTTTTATAAAATAAAAATAGCCCGGCTATAGATTTGCCTCATATTTGTTATAATAATATGTTTTTATTGAATATAGATTCTAAGTCATTAATCCAGCCGCAATGAGCCTGAACGCAATTGCTGTAAATTTACGATTATTCCAATAATCTAATACTAAAGATATTTTTATTTTCAACCGATAATCTTTATAACAGATAATTGCTATTTTCTATAACGAAAGCCGCTACTCACCTCTTTTGCCTCCGATTCATCACTTGGACTCTTTACGATCAGTGGCTAAATAATATTGCAATGGATTACGGCAGAAAAAGTTTTATAAATACATCTAAATACTTTGTTGTTTTTGAAATTTATTAACTAGGCAAATAATGCTACAGAATTTTAGATATTTTTCGATCAGAAAAAAACTTATGGGCATCATGCTCCTGACAAGCGGCGTTGTGCTCCTGTGCACTTCTTTAGCATTTTTCATCAATGACGTTACATCATTTCGCAGCTGGATGCTTGATCAGCAAAAAATATTAGCCAATATTGTCGGCATAAATACTACTGCGGCTGTATTATTTAAAGATAATAAGGCCGGGGGAAATGCCCTCCAGGGGCTTTCTTCAAATCCCAATATTAAAACAGCATACATCCTTGTAGAAAATGGAGAGGTGTTTGCTTCCTATATGCAGAAAGGTCTTAAGCCCAGTAATAATAATCTGCAGATTAGCTACAAACATGGCATCCCCTATATCCGGGAACCGGACCTTTCCGCTATTACCGCTAAAGGAGATTCTTTTTGGCATTTCTTGGGCAGCACATTTACTGTTCTGCCCTTTTCAATGGATGGTCAACCGGTCAGCACAATAGTTATTGAGTCAGGCAACGGGGAACTAATGACCCGCCTCACACGTTCAATTATCTCGTTTTTTGTGATTCTGTTTGCCGCATTTATCTTTGCCTACTTTATTTCCCGAAAATTGCAAAGACATATTTCTGAGCCAATCCTGCATCTTGCAGAAATTATGGACACTGTATCTACCGAAAAGTGTTACTCAATCCGAGCCGAAAAGACAACAGAAGATGAAATCGGCAATCTCATTTCAGGCTTTAATGAAATGCTTGCCAAAATTGAAATGAAGGATAGAGAACTCAAAACTCATAGTGAGCAGTTGGAAGATACAGTTAATCAGCGAACCGAACAGCTTTCGCACGCTAACAAAGAAATGGAAGTTGTTATTGTAGATCTTCTCAAGGCCAAAGAGGCTGCGGAAGCAGCGAGCCATGCCAAGTCGCAGTTTTTGGCAAATATGAGCCATGAGATACGAACACCCATGAATGGTATGATGGGGATGGTTGAACTTCTCCTAACCACTAGTATGTCCCCCAAACAGGAACACTTTGCCGAAACGGCCCGCCAGTCCGGAGACATGCTGCTTGCTGTAATCAACAATATTCTGGATTTTTCCAAGATAGAAGCAGGCAAACTGGAACTGGAAATAACCTCCTTTCCCCTGCGAGAGGTGATTGAAGAAACAGTTGATCTTTTTGCCGGAAATGCCCAGAGCAAGGGCCTTGAATTGACATGCCATATCCATACCGATGTCCCTGCACAAGTAAAAGGCGATTATAATAGACTACAGCAGGTATTAACTAACCTTGTAAGTAATGCCATCAAGTTTACCGAACAGGGGGAAATTGATATCATAGTAAAAACAGCAGAAGACGATGGCACGACATTACTGGTAAAGTTTGAAGTGCAAGATACTGGAATCGGCATATCACCGGAGGCCCAAGCCCGGATTTTTGAAGGCTTTGCTCAAGCCGACGAATCAATGACCCGGAAATTTGGCGGAACAGGCTTAGGTCTTACGATTGCCCAACAGCTGGTTTCCCTAATGGGTGGCAAAATAGAAGTTATCAGCACACCCGACATCGGGACTACTTTCTGTTTCACCATCCGATTACAGAAAGAAAAAGCACACCAAACACCTACAGACGGACTCTTGCAAGGGTTACGGATACTTGTTGTAGATGATAATGAAACAAACCTGCGCATCCTGGAAGAGCAAACATCTTCCTGGGGTATGACCTGCCATAGCGCATCTAACGGGAAACAGGCGTTAGAGCTGCTCCGTTTTGCAGGTACTGATAATCCATACGACCTTGCCATTCTTGACATGATGATGCCTGAAATGAGTGGTATTAAACTGGCCCGGATCATATATAACGATCCCAACATCCCCACCATGCGAATCATGCTGCTAACCTCGGTCAATCAGGAGATAGGTCAAGAACAGGCAAAACAATGGGGCGTTACATCGTTATTAAATAAACCTATTCGCCAATCACGACTCTACGAAAGCTTAATGACCTTATTAAACAACGAAGAAGTAATAAATTCAGACTATAATATCACTGAAAAGCAAAACCCTGAAGATCAACAAAAACTCCGTATCCTTATAGCAGAAGATAATTCTGTAAATCAGCAAGTCATTAAAGCAGCACTTGAATTGCTAAACTTCGAGGTTGATATTACAACCAACGGCCAGGAGGCTCTCGATTCATGGTTAACCCATCACCAAAAGCTGATCTTCATGGACGGTCAGATGCCGGTCATGGATGGCTATGAAGCAACCATCCAAATACGTAAAGCTGAAGCCACAGATGCATGCCGTTTTGAAAAAACACATACCATTATTATAGCCCTGACAGGTCATGCTATAAAAGGAGACCGGGAAAAGTTTCTTGCAACCGGGATGGATGATTACATGTCAAAACCATTTACAATTGCCCAATTAAAATCAATGTTGAGTAAGTGGCTGCCTGATTCGACGTCAGGCAAGGAAACAGAGGCCGGGTTTGCCAGTCCGGAAATGGAGGTTATTAATAAACAATCATCTATTACCGAGAGCGAATCCTTGATAGACATGAATTTCTTAAACAATATAAAAAGTCTGCAACGGCCAGGCCGTCCCAATCTGCTAAACAAGGTGATTGAGGATTATGTTGACTCTGCGCCCCGCCTCATAGGAGCTATCCGTCAGGGTATAGCAGATAAAGACCCGACAGCCTTGAGAAGCGCAGCTCATTCCTTAAAGTCGAGCAGTGCCAATGTCGGAGCCTCGTCACTTGCCACACTCTGCCGGCAGATCGAATCAATTGGCCATGCCCGAGCAACCGATGGAGCAGATATTCTTTTCCAGCAAATTGAATTCGTCTATCCCCAAGTCTATCAGAATCTTACGGAAATCCAACAAGAAGAAAGAGTTTAATCATGGAAAGCGCCACTTTTTTTAATACAGGAGTAAATAGATCATGAACCAAATCTCTGATAATTATGCGGCAAGACAAGTCCTTATTGTCGATGACGATACTACAATACGGTTTCTTGCCCGTGAGACTTTAGAAGAAGCCGGTTTTGAAGTAACTGAAGCTGCAAATGGAGCACAGGGCTTTGCTGCTTTCGAATCGATCCATCCACAAGTAATTCTTTTAGATGTTATGATGCCTGAAATCGACGGATTTGCGGTTTGCAAAAAGATTCGCAACCATCCCGATGGCAAAAATATCGCCATCCTAATGATGACCGGACTTGAAGACATTGATTCTATTCAACGTGCATATGATGTGGGCGCTACTGACTTTATTACCAAACCCATAAACTGGCAAATTCTTGGATACCGTGCAAATTATATGTACCGTGCAAACCAGGCATTCAAAGACCTTAAAAATAGTGAGGTTCAGCTTAGCTCAGCACAAAGAATTGCCCATCTGGGAAGCTGGAATTGGGATATTGCAAACAATCAAATTCAATTATCCGATGAACTCTATCGTATTTTTAATATTGATTCCACCACTTGTGCCCTCACCTATGAAACATTTATCAACTTCATTCATCCTATCGACAAAGAACAAGTAAAAATGACCGTTGAGGAGGCTACAGCCACACAGCAACCTTTCCACCTTGATTATAAAATCGTATTAGCCGATGATGTAGAGCGTTTTGTAAGCATTGAAGGACAACCGATTTTAAATAGTAAGAGTAAAGTGGTCCGGATGGCCGGAACTATCCAGGATATTACGGAACGAAAACAAGCAGAGGCACAAATCCGCTCTCTGGCATTGTATGATAATCTAACGGGCCTGCCTAACAGAATTCTCTTCCGTGACCGTTTGGAACAGGCAATCCGACAAGCAAGCCGGCAAAACAGCATGGTTGCCGCAATATTTATTGATCTTGACCGGTTTAAAGACATAAACGATAGTTTGGGGCATAATGCGGGCGATGAACTCTTACGGCAGGTCGCTAACAGACTGCTCTCTGTAACCCGATCCAGCGATACCGTATCAAGGTTGGGCGGCGACGAGTTTACAATAGTACTCCAGAATCTCACTTCTCTAGACATTATTTGCTCATTGGCACAGAAAATATTGGATACATTTTCAGAACCTTTTTTGCTTGAAGCAAAAGAAATATTTGTCACCGCAAGTATTGGCGTTGCCGTTTACCCCAACGATGCCGAAAAAGCCGATGATCTTCTAAAAAATGCCGATATAGCCATGTACTATGCTAAGGACCAGGGCAAAAACAACTATAAACTATTCTCATCAGATATGCAGGTTAAAGCTGAGACCCGCCTTACCATGCAAAACGAGATGCGCCAAGCCATGGAACGAAATGAATTTTTCCTTAACTACCAACCGAAATTTGACACCAAGACTGGTGAATTAACGGGAATGGAAGCGCTGATAAGGTGGAAACATCAGGAGAAAGGGATTATTATGCCAAACACCTTTATTCCTATTGCAGAAGCTACAGGGCTTATCGTTCCTCTGGGAGAATGGGTGCTTAAGGAGGCCTGTCACCAAAACATGGCATGGCAGGCAATTGGATACGAACCCATAAAAATTGCCGTCAATGTTTCAGCAATCCAGTTTAAGAGAAGCAATTTCTTGGCTACTGTAAATAAGGTTCTCAAGGAAACAGGGATGGCTGCCCATTTCCTGCAGATTGAACTTACTGAAACTTCCCTTATGCAGCAAAGTGAAAACTCAGAAAACATACGAAGCAAGGATCAGCCTGCCAGTAATGCAACAGCATCTGAGGTAGGTGCAGAAGGAAACAATTCTATAATCAATACACTTGATATATTACAGAAAATGGGCATATCAATTGCTATAGATGATTTTGGCACAGGCTATTCTTCGCTAAGCTATTTGAGATATTTCCCGATAGATGTAATAAAAATAGATAGTAGTTTTGTCTGGGCAATAAATGCCTGGCAGGGCAGTGAGATAATTTCAACCATTATTGATATGTCAAAAAAATTGAACTTGCAGGTAACAGCCGAAGGTGTTGAAACCGAACATCAGAAAACATATCTTATAAACCGTGGATGCCATGAATTGCAGGGGTTTCTTACGGGCAAGCCGGCACTCGCAGAAGATTGTGTGAAATATTTTGTAAAACCACAGGGAAAAGTAGTTAACGAATAATATTCATATACCTCTTAATAAAGGGAATATCGCTTTCCCCCTTAACAAAGTGGGTTTATAGGGGGTTGTCCATGTTCATACTTCTTTCAATCCATCCTTACAACCCCCTTTATCCCCCTTTTTTAAGGGTGAATTAAAAAGTAGACATTTGCACCAAATACTTATTTTAATTGGTTTGTCTATGCGTAATAAGCAGTTTTGGGTAAGTTCCAAATGCGGTTACCCTGATAAAAGTTCTCTGCTGTATTTACAAAATTTAAAATATTTGGTAGTAATAGAGAATTGTTAATTTACTACAGCTACCATGAAGATAAAAAAGGGAATAATGAAATTATTCTATTTTCTAATTAAACCATTGGAGCCACTTTCAAAACGTTTCAGTTTGGTCAAGCTCAAGGCAGGAGAAAATTTCAACCACAGGAATACTTTAAGTATTTCGAGGATAGCGCTAAAGCTTCACTTCGTGCGAAATTTGAGCCCAACGCAGAGATCGGCCAAAATGGGGCGTTTTGAAACTGGCTCATTGGTATTTTTTTTTACTATTGTACTTATTATCGGTTTCGCATCGCAAAGCATAACCGCCCAGATAGAATCTTCTGATATGACCCGTTATTTATACAGCGGCGATGGGCAACTCCGCTTGTATAGCAAAAAAAACGGGAAATCTTTTTCTGGCAGATACCGTTTAGGTTTGGGAACCTATGATGAATCGGCGTTAAAGAAAATATGCCGGGTTTTCGATGTACCCGATAGTGCCCCAAATACTCACCTCTCTTTGCGGCTTATAGAATTTATCGATTATTTACAAGACCGCTTTGGACCTAATCGCCAAATCACCATCACTTCCGGTTATCGAAACCCGGAATACAACACAGGACTTCGCAATAATGGCAAGCTGGCCGCCAAAGCCAGCCTTCACCAGTATGGAATGGCTGTGGATTTTATAATGGAAGGCGTTAAAGCAAAGTCTATCTGGAATTATGTCAAGACACTGGGTTTTGGCGGAGCAGGCTATTATCACGGAAAAACGGTGCATATTGATGTTGGCCCTTCTCGCTCATGGGATGAAACAACATCTGGTGTTGGAACAAATATTTCCGATGACAATAAACTTATCGGGCTTGTGACGGATTACGATGTTTATCAACCTGGCGCAACGATTACTTTTCGATTCATAAGAATGACGGCCTTTCCAATCGGCGTAATTCCTGAATTCTCGCTGCTCCGCTTAGATGATAAGACCGGACCAAGAGTTGTTCTTGATTTTAAACCCGATTCAGCTGTACCCGAAAAAGCCTCCTGTATTCAGTTTGGCAATATTGACCAGATGGCTGGTATTCGATGGAAATTGCCGAATGGAATAATCCCCGGTCGCTATAAAATCAGGGCTGTCTTCTGCGATGATTCATGGAAAGACATGCCGAACCAAATCGAAACTCCTGAAATTGAGATCAGAAAAATATAGCGGCCAACCGAAATTAATCCGATTGGCCGCTATGGAGGAAAGAAGATTTATTGTTAGGGTTACTTTATATATAGCAATTAACTTGCCAATGAGGTCTTTTTTTTACTTTAACAATAGATATTATATTTTTATTATAAATTCATGATAGTTATGATCAGATATATTTTTCCTTTCTCGTTATTAAATCTTTTTTAAGTTTCATATCCCTATCAGTAAGTTCATTATATTGAACCACTATTTAAGAACATTAATATAATTGATTGTATTTAAATGATTTTTTTGCGTTCATTATTTTGAACAACAATCTTTGCCAGATAAACTCAGTTCAAAAACCAAACCTTTTCAGTGCTATATCATTACCCCGAGGCAGACCCCAAGGAAGAGTCTCCGGTTATCTTAAGATGATACTTACTATAGACAAACACTTCGTATTCGGTAGGCGCCTCCAGCAACTCTTCCATCTGAACCTCTATTTCTTTCCTGAGCGGATTTTCTTTCCAGTTCTTCCAATCTTCCGTACTCTGCCAGGTACCGATTACCATGGTTCCTTGAGGATTGTTATAATCGACCAAAGTCTCGCCTGAGATATACCCATTCTGATTCATTGCCCTGGCACGGATTTTTCTGATCAGTACGAAAACATCCCTCAACTTACCCTCTTTAATCCTTCTTCTCATACAAACTTTAACAAGCATAATGACCTCCTTTATCCAAGTTATTATTAGATGGTTCCATGATGAATCATATTAATATGGTATTGATATCGTTTCATGTACCGAAGAGACCTTCAATAATTTTTTCTAATTGATAAAGGAAAGAACTGCCAAAAGCATTTTCAACAATTTGAGCTATATTATTATCCAAGTCAATAGACTGAGAAGTTCTTTTTTTATTGCAAGGAAACAGCAAGGCATCATCTTGTATAGATAAAATTAACGGATCAGATTCTACTAGTGCTAACGGCCAGAGAATACATGCCAATGGTTTTACTGATTTTAAGGGAATTTTCATATCTATTGCCACTTTATGCAGAGAACATAAAACCTTTTCCCCTTTACCCCGATATCCAAAAACACAAAATTCCTTATTGTTTTTATCAATTGAATATGTATTACTTCCTTCATCTTCGAAAATATTATCGAAACTCTTATCTGATTTTAAAAAACGTGCGTATTTTGATGCATAGGGCAAAACCCCAATAATATTAGATAATTCAATACTGTTAATACATACTTCATAATTGGAACAACAGCTTTGTGAAATTTTACAATTGCTGGTCATGCAAGAATGATTGATAGATGTTAAGGCTTTACAATCTACGACAATCCCATCAATTGTAGGAAAAAATTCACTTCCATTCATTTTGCAATCACAACCTGTAATCCCCATCTATTTTTAACCCTGCGTTGGTATTATGTGGATCTCAACACATCTGTTCCGCTGCTATTTTCTTATTTATCATTTACACTATTATTTAAGGCAATTTTCTCAGCTCTGGCTTTAGTCTGCAAAAATGTTTCCGGCACGCTCTTTTCACTTAAGATATCAACTATCCATTCCAAACCGAATGGTATAGGACCAGGATCAGTATATACATGGTAGAACACAAGTGAAGTTTTTTCCGTTCCTTCTTCTATACGCCAATATCCGGTTGTATCCTTGATGGTCTCTGCTGGATTTAAGCCGGACCATTTTTGCATTTTCCATTTTAATATTAAGGTTTGATTATCAGGCTCTGTCATTGACATTTTGAGCCGATACTTTTTTATTTTTCCAAGAGGCAGAGACAATGTATAGTTAATCACTACATCAGGCTCTCTCTTTTCCATAATATCAACCCGGCTGACATTGGGCATAAATTCCGGGTATTTTTCATACGCAGTCAAAACCTTCAAAATAGTCTCTCGTGAAGTATTAATAAAACCAATTGCCTCAAATGTTTTACCCGGCTGTCCATCGATACTGACATCACGCACAATTACTTCACCCTGATCAACAAGTTTTTTCTCTTCTTCAGTCAAAGAATCAGAAGCATAAGCATTTACAGTGGAAAGAATAAAAAGCATAGCCGCTATTAAGATAGCCCAAAAAGTTTTATTGCTTGCCGGATTACTTACTAAACCAGGATTCATTTAAGATACATCTCCTTAGCCTGAATATCATGGTGAGATAATTATATTTTAACTTCTACTGCTACCTTAAATTTTTTTTAATATAAACAGAAACATGGTATCCACCATTTCCTTCGAAATAAGTATCTTGGGGTAAATTGAATTTATTTCCATTGACTATTAATATCATAATTAAACGCATATTGGCAATATACATCTGATATTATGGTTATTATGAAATGCAGCCATGCCTGATGATATATAAGAAGATTGGACTCTGCGAGAGATTAATAGGCCAAACGATAAGGGTTTATCCGGATAATTATACTAACTGTTTTAAACCTTACTTTCCCTGTAAAGCTGTGTAACTCTGATTATGTAATTCTTCGTTTCCTGAGGCATTTTGTTGGGATTCCTTCCAATATTTCCAACTCCCCAGTTGTATGCAGCAAGCGCAAGAGAAATATTACCACTATATCGGTTTAAAAGCCCCTTCAGGTATTTTGTCCCGCCCATGATATTTTCAACAGGATCATATGCATTTTTAACTCCAAGCTCTTGCGCTGTCCCAGGCATGAGCTGCATAAGTCCCATGGCACCAGCCGATGAGGTGCTTTCCGGTTTAAAATTGCTTTCAACCTGAATCACACTTTTGATGAGATCCGGATCTATATCGTGAATTTCTGCGGCTTTTTCTATAACAGTATCAAAACTGTTTTTTGATGATAAAATGTCATTTTCATTTATTGTGTGTTGAGTTTTTGACGCTTCCAAAAGACCAGGATCGTTTATAACGGTTTGAGGTTCCCTAATGGAAATGGAACTGGGTTTATCCTCTATTTCCTCGTTCATCATATCGAGAAGTTCTAAGTCCATCAAATTCTGAATGAGTTTCACTGCCACTGGAGATATTATATCTTGAATTTGCTCATGATTTGCTGCTGAAACAATCTGATCGAATAAACGTTGAAAGTTGCTGGTATCCGGTTCACCGCCAGATCCAACTTTGCCGGCAATCTCAGGCAAATCGTTTGTTTTGTGTATCGGTATAAAAAACTCTTTAGATATTGAAAATATATTCATAAATTACCTGAGCATGTTTCAAAACACCCCATTTTGGCCGATCTCTGCGTTGGGCTCAAATTTCGCACTAAGTGACACGTTGTGAAGCATATGCGCTATCCTTTAGCGCTATCCTCGAAATACTCAATGTATTCCTATGTTTGAAATTATCTCCCGCCTTGAGCTTGACCAAACTAAAACGTTTTTAAATTGGCTCACCTTTTTGTATTAAAGGGCCTAACCAGATCCCTATAAACTCATATTCAATTTTTATGCCACCTCTATTGATATTGCCCATAGCGTTTGCCAAAACAAGGTTCCGATTTATGTTGCAATTATTTGCTGATGGCAGTGTTTTATAGTCCCGTTCGATGATCTTCAATCCTTGAGTTCAGCAAAGACACCTATGCCCGCCTTCTTTGACAATTTCTGATTTTGTGCATAAGCGATTCCGGCACTCTCTCTGATTGCACTCCGGTTTTTCCCGACGAGCCAACTATCTGCAGCGGCGCGAAGAATGAACGCCCCGGGGTACATCAATTGGGTTGTCAGCAATACTGGACGGCCACCTGCCGATACAATCCGTGACTTAAAGTACTGCTCACTCTTGCAACACAAGACAATACAGTCGGGAGTTTTTACCTGTTTATCCGACTTTATTGATTTGGGCAGGTCAAAATCCATCAAACCATTGTGCCCGATGAAAACAACCAAGTCGTAAGATCCAGATTGAATTGCCGCCTCAAAATCCCGAATGCATTCCTTGATAGCTGATCCTCTATAGGCTTTTGCATGGAGAACAGCATTCTTGTCTTCGTTGTGGTATACCCGAGTTCTCAATATACATGTTGTCATAGGATGTTCGGTCTTCTCAGTTAATTTCCATTCCTTGCTTCGATCAAAAACCCCTATAATTCCGTCAGCCGTTCCCCAATAAAGGTTCCGTTCGGGATCATCCCCTCTTCCAATGGCCTCTGGTACTGGCACGATACCTTGGTTCCGGTTATCCGCTAAAGCCACGAACACCCCAATTGTCTTATCAGAGGCTATGGCAAAACCGGTACTCATGAATAGTATTATAAGAACAACGAGTGTCTGCATTCGCATAAGTTTGGCCTGCCTTTCAACTATCGGACGGGCTTTTTCACATATTCATAGATACCAAGATTGATCATATTATTTTCCAGAAGCGGCCCTGAAGGCAAACAAGTTTTCGTGAATAGACTGTTTGATATTCGCCACATCACTGCCGGTTCTTATACATGCCGAATTTTCCATGACCGCCCCTTTTATTTCATAGTACACCTACAAACAAATACTACCGGATTCTTTGAAAAATGTTTATTACGTATTGAAAGAGAGTAATGTCAGAATCTACGGTGAAATCCGTAGGATTCTATTGTTGGGATAATTCTAAAATTGATTTGAGCTTTTCCGTTGCTGTAATTTTCTTTTTGGATTCCATTTTTAATATATTTTCAACCTTCCACTTGATCGCTGGTAAATTTTCAAGCCCTGAAATTGAAAGCAAACTGAAATTAGGATTTCCCATTTTAACAGACAATAGGAATTTTCTTTCATTCTTTGAAAGGTTAGATAATATCAGCGATGGCATTTCTTTTCCTATTTTTTCGAGTTCCTGGTAACTGACCTCAATTGATGGCATCCCTTTGAATTCAGTTTCATATGCCTGTCTTAAATCTTGAAAATTTGGAGAAAGCAACTCTGACATGGGTCGATTATGGCTGGCAAGATATACGACAAACGCTTGGCTTATTTCTTCATTCAGGCCTCCTGCCTCATAAAGGAACTTGATATCAAATAAATCTCGAGGGTGCTGGCGATCCAAAGCTGCACATATCTTACCACCATAAAGATCTGCAAAGGATAGTACCGGAACCTGCATTTCCATTTTGAATATTTCAACTGCTTTCCTGCATAATGTTTTGTGAACCGTCGGATAACAGCTTCCCCTCAATATCAAATTCGGCTCGATTTTAACCAGGCTGTCTGTGCTGTTAATAATCAGTTTGTATATATAACCCGTATCTTTTATTTTAACTTTTTGAATCTGACATCCGGGGAATAATCTTTTAACACTATCTGAAATCCTGCTGAGTGAATTTGTAATATCTTTTAAAGTTTCATCTCTTGATTTAATTGGAAGAAATGTCAAATCAATATCAACAGATATCCGAGGCATATCCAAATGAAAAAAATTCAAAGCTGTTCCGCCTTTTAGGGCAAAATCTTTTTCCTGCGCAATTATTGGAAGAATAGACAGCATAAATTTTGCCTGTTCAAAATATTTTTTCATTTTTATGGGATATCCGTTAAGCTGATACTCTTAATCTCATCAGGGACTGTAATTTGATATTTTTTGTTTAGAATCCCATTGGCTACAACTTGCCGTTTCCCTTTTCCCAGGTCAATCTTTTCTATATCCAGTTTCTGAAACCAGGGCATGTTATATGTGTCCGCAAAATAGAGGAATAATCGTTTCGATTTTATTGAACTGCATGTTTCGAGAAGGGTTTGTATGTATTCGCATCGCAATGATAATAGACTTTCCATAAAATGACCCGCCTCTTCAAAAGAATGGTATATAGGAACCAGAGAACACAATTCAATCATGGCGCGTTCGGGTGCAGACCCTTTTATTTCATAATTGCCCATATTAAAATCCATTAATCCAAAATCCGGCCGGGATTGAAAAATATTTAATCTTTTAAAACACAATTCATCTTCCCATGGATGTTTTATGAACCACCTTGGCAGTTGAATTTTGTTCGGTGCAAAAAGATATATTTTTGCTGTTCGTCCCAATTGGATATTATGTCCGAATCCAGATAATTCCAAGGCAGTTTTCCCACCAACATGCACACAAATGCTTAATTGATGCTGAACAGCATATAATCCCCCTTGCCAGTCAACAGAATCTCCATATTGGATATATGCGCCGCTTCCTATTTTAGTTACCCAGGGTGCTTTCTGATAATAATCTAATAGCTGCTGATATCCGCCATGATCTCGAAACCACGTTAATGTACCCACGGTTCCTTTGGGCCAGTTCCGAAGAATTCGGTTTAATATATTTCTATTTTCACCAGTCATGTTTGTGATTATAAATCAAAATCAAACAAAGTTCAAGCCTGTAGTTTAATATTATTGATATTTAACAAGTTATACTTGTGGTTTTATGACATATCTATTAGCAATTTTTGCAGTAACATGAACATCTGCGGCTTGCCCGCCAGCATGTTCGTTGTTGGGATATATTTGATCAAGGGTCAAACGTAGACGCGACCCCTTTTATTCATCCGGTTAATCAAGGTGGTCGAAAGATTCGATTAAAAAAGCATTAATGTCTTCTTTTCTATAAATAAGTTTATAAGTTGCATGCGTCCCTAACACTACCCCCTTCGACAATCTGGGTGATATTATTCCTCGCTCAGAAACAATAATACCTGAAAGTAACGAGAAAAATCCTTTCAGTCTTGAACAAACAATGTTGCAAGCAATAGTAAAAGCCCTGAAAATGGCCAATGGCCGTGTAGGAGGTGAAAATGGCGCAGCAAAGATTCTGGAAATAAATCCTTCAACACTTCGGACCAAAATGCGTAAGCTCGGCATCCATGCCAAGTGAATAGTCCACTCGGTATTTTATAAAACAGACAGAAACTACACATTACCCCTTTATTACTTCCACCTACAAAGAAATGCTATAGGATTCTTTAGGAACTGTTTATTACTAAAGGAAAGAAAGTAACGGTTGAACTATGCGGCGCAGCGTTTTAGCGCCCGCACCAGTGATAGGTTATAGCCTTACCAATCCATATTTAATGCATTATTAAATTCTTGTTCCATATATTCAATAAAGTCATTGAAATCTTGCTCGGATTTCATTGCATTGGAATAGAGACCTTTTGTCTCATCATTAAAAACAACGGGAAGGCCGCTTTTAATATACATCATTCCGTATTTTGAAATGCTACTACTATCAAGAAAGTTGTCAAAATCATCAAAGACATTGCATATGGATACGAACTCAAACTCATTATGTGTCGAAAATATAAAGTGAGTTTTTGTTTTACTTTTGGTCAAAGACATTGGTATCGCTCCAATGTGTGGCATGTGGACCTTAAATGAACCACCACCTTTTTGAAAATTACCATGTGCTGCAATATTTCTGTAACGCTCCTTTACTTCGCAAATAGCATCATAATGAATCTTTGGAGAGCCACCTTTAGATATATCAAAGAGCGTTTTATATTTTTCACCCCAGTTCTGACCGACGAACTTAGATAAATCAGATTCAGTTACAAAGACCATAATAAATGGTTTGATTAAAACCAAGATATGCTCAAGCAAACTAAAGTAAGCGTCAATCATAGCGACTGCATAGTTATAACCTTTATTTTGTTCCTTTAATAAAGCATTATATGCCACCATATGATCTTCAAAGCTATTAAAATCAAAATCCTCATTTTTAGTGTTTTTTAAGTGCCTTTCTGCCTTCTCTCTGAAATACTCGTAGCGGGATCGAAGATGATAATAGTCATTTGAAATAGTAATTTTGCCGGAATCTACCTGGCTTTTTATTATTGGTTCTATCAGCTTTTCTGCTGTTGGGATTGCTTTTTTTATTACTCTTAATGCTTCTATAGCTATTTTGGCAGCCTCAGGCTTATCCGAATAAGTTTTAATCTGAAATCCAAATTTTTTATGTGCTAACATCATGGGTACATTCTTGTATTTAATCGGTATTTCCCAATTAACTTTTTCCCATTGTCCCCCGAAAGAGTATTTCTTTAAATACACAAATATTATAAAAATAATGTACGGTGGAGGTTTATCTTCAAACTTGATTTCTACAAGGTGGCCGGCGTTCGGGTCCATCCAGTGTTTATTAGCTTCATCATCAGGAAAGAAATTTTTCAATTTCAAGTCTAATGAATTCATTAACTTCTGGGTAGCTACCATGTTCTTATTCTCAATTTGCTATAACGCTGAACCGGATTTTGGAGGCGCTCGCGCCGGAAAATTTCCGGTTAATCAATTCGTTAGCTTTTATTGTCTGTTTAATAAATTGACCATTATTTTGTCGTATTTTATTGTCCAATCCTTAAAAATATTTAAAGAATTATAATAGTCCATATAGTAATTAATTAGATTACTTGATGTCCTTTTCTGTGGGGGTAAAGGTTCCTCTTTTACCATATTGATTAGCATTTCTTTGATATTTTTATCTTTTGGTTGATTATCAACCATTTTAATACTGTTTATCCATTCATCTACTATAAAAGTTGAGAATAAAAAATTTTCTAAGAGATCTTTTAATTCCGGTGATAGTTTAAGGTTGTTGTAAGAGAAAAGGAATTTAATATTTTCACCTAAACTATACACTGTATTATAGAAAACTTGGTAAATCCTTTCTGACCCACTTAAATTTAATAAGGAGATATTATGTAAATTGTATATATTGTTAAATGATATCGTTAAAAATGATAAATTATTGTTTTGAAAATCTGTTGTTTGTATTTCATCGTAATCAAAGACTGAAGCACAAATGCTGAATTTAAGTAAAACTATATTCTTGTACAATAAGTTATAAATAAACGTTGTATCTTTTATTAATATGCTTGATTTAATTCCATGCTCGAATTTGCTTGAGATATCAAAGAAATCGTCGTCTTGAATATCAGGGGTTGTTATGTTTATTAGTTGAGAAATGCGCTTAAATAGTTTTCCTATATCTTCTTTTTTGTTAAGAGTACCAGCCTGAAATGAATTTAGAGGAACAGATAAATCACCTGGCTGAAGACCTGAATGACATAAAGGAACTACTGGAATTTTATTTACCCAACCAGCACCTGCTTCAAAATTGATCCAAGGTCTACCAACTGATAGCGGGCTACAAATGACGACCAAAAGTATACACTCGCTTAAAGAACTTTTAATTACAGATAACCAATCATCTCCCAATTTCAAGCTTTCTTCATGAGAGGAAACAAATACATCTACACTTTTTAAAAACTTCCTATCTATGAAATCTTTCAAATGATTTGCAATATTACTTTCTTCATTGATATGTGAAATAAATATAATTGGTTTTTTCATTTATTATACCTAGTAGAATGCTAACGTGGCCTTCAGCCGTGAGCGAAGCGAGTCGGACTGCAAGGCGAGGTTAGAGTGTTTTATAGCACTAAGCGGAAAAAATTTTAGTAAGGACACTATTTGCATGGAAATGCCTCCCTAAGCGCATCCAAGACTAAACCACATTCATGTTCATGTAGTTTGTTTGGATGGTCGCGTAAGTACTTTACTATTACCCTGGCCTTTTGTTCATGGCTGACTCCTTCTGGAATGCAGAAGAATATTTCTTTTTTATCCTTCAGAACTACTGAATAGATGATGTTTAGATCGGCCATGCCTTGTAAATAGCCGACGCAAAATCCGCCACTTAGCGCCCCGGCTATGTCGACATCCTTTCCTTCTGCGGCATCCAGCATATGTTGGCATCCTCGTAATAGCTTATTTCCATCCGCAAACGATGGTGCCGCTGCAAATAATACTATAGTTAATGCAATTAAGAGTCTGGACATATCTTCACCTCTAATGTTTGAACTGTGCGGCACAGTTATTTGCGTCCGCACAAGTGACTCGTTATGTGCCTTTATCGCTAATCTTAAGCCCCCATTCAAAAATCTCGACACCCATAACCTCTTTTAGAAAAGCTATAGTTGCATGATACTTAACTGCCTCATGTCCTGAAAAATCACCCCTCTTTGCGAAGGTTGCTGCACTATCGACAAGGAATCTAAATCCCCGGATATCATTCGGAAATTCTGGCATATCCCATTCCATATATGGCCGACTAATTTCGCCAATTAAATCATCCTCATACCAACTGCATAATCTACGGAAAGGATTTAAGAGCAAAACTTCGTCTTCTCTAATTTTCCATGTATGTTCGCTTTCTAATACTTTTATAGTATCATTGTATTTTCTTTCATATATTTTCCATGCTGATGGCTGGATTGTAATTCCGATCCACTGCTCTCGTCTTTCCGCTTCGTACGCTTCAATAAGTGCTTTTCCGAAATAAAGCTGATGTTTGTTAGAAGAGTCAGCTTTAACCTCAAATTCGCCAAATGTAATTGATCCTCTGGCGGTAATTCCTTTTGC
This sequence comes from Pseudomonadota bacterium, assembly GCA_043825875.1. Lineage (GTDB taxonomy): Bacteria > Desulfobacterota > Desulfobacteria > Desulfobacterales > RPRI01 > RPRI01. Next base: position 90,709 of record JBDRRF010000076.1, read on the forward strand.
GAGCAATGCAGACAAAAGCATTGCCCCGATCGCATAAATATCCAAGAATGCCCAATCTCCATAGCCCTTAGGGTCTTGATAAAATAAAAATGTATCTGAAAAATATATTGTTTTAAATTGCCTATTTAATTCTTCCCATCGTGAAAATGATCGGAGAGCAGAATCTATGACATCGTAAACCTCCTGCGGACTTTTATTTTCCACGAGTTTACTGAAGCCAAGAAGATCCAAAAATAAAAGATACCTTCCATTGGTTAGACTTATTTCGCACATCATTCTTCCTATTTGCATTCGTAATTGTATGCATGTCACTCTTGATCACTGCATTAACATTATCGTTGATAATTTCTTTTTTTGTAGTTTTACTGACGGTACCTACTTATTTTGTAAATTCATTGTTACGCAACATCGCTTCAACTGCTTCCGATGGTGTCTTCAGGTCAATATTTACCTTATGCTTATTCTCAATTTGATATTTTATAGTTTGCATATGAGATTTAGCTCTCCGAAGGGCCAAGAAAGGATTTTTGACGTAGTACCATTTTTCGCCTGGTAGCGCAGGAGGAATGCCCAACTCTGCCATACCTAAAGCATAAAAACTATACTTCAACATATCAGCCATAATTTGATAGAGGCATTCCCCCACCAACGCGTCTCCGCAAATCCTCCGTTTGTTCTTGCACCTTTTCTTGCTGGTCTTTTGTCAGTCTGTCATATGTGTATTTCGCGAAATATGCGTTCAGTACTACGGCATAATTATTTGACTTACGGTATACACGATAAACAATATAAAGCAGAATAACCAGTGCAATCACTATCCCCAAATAATTCATTTTTAAATTCCTATCATAATAATTAATATACGTAATATGACTTTATTTGATACCGGGAAGAAATCTGTATGCAAAGTAGTTAATTTGTAAAGGAATTTAGAGCTTTTGTCAAATTTTTAGTGTGTTATTCTGTAATTGCTATTTATTATCTGTTAACACGTATCACGTATAACACAGGAGTTTGTACTGTTGATTTCATCTGTGTTGATTACAGAATGAAACCTTGGGAAACAAAGACGTTTATCAGATTACTTCTTTCAGGAAGCTATACAATAAAAAAACAGTTGTAAGATTTTTCACGATCAGCAACCCGCCGGAAACGCAGCCTTCACAAGCGAAGTCTTTGTGAAAGGCGTGGTTGTAAAATATTTTAAAGGGCAGAGCTGTGAACTGTGTGGGCCTGACACCCATGTTGCCCGTCAATGCGACCCCCATTATTTCGGTCACGGCTCACGCCTTCATTAAATTCACCGCATTTTAATAAACTTAATCCGAAGATAAACGGCCAACACAAACCATGCGACAGCAATTACATTCCATACCTTATTGTCGGCTAACACCTCAAAGATCCTTGGCAGAAACACACATGAGAGTATAGATATCCAAAAAAATATTCTTACTACAACCTCATCTTCGGGCCTAGGATCAAAAATACGATATAAGATACTTCTTTGTTCTTGATCCGATTTTGATGAATTCTTGTTTTCCATATCCTCTCGTTTCAGATGGAGAAAGGGGCCTCTAAATTGCTATAAATCGTCTTTGGGTCAGGTCTGCTCTTGGCTCTTGTATCGTATATGAAATATACTCAAGAGTAAAAAAGGGATCACAATTTCAGACCCGCACGCCTTTTGCATTTCTATTGAGCCAGAGTACCTTCTCCCTTGTTTTTGTACGTGATGGGCCATACCATATGTCCCAATTGCTTTCCTGGAAAATTGACAACTGCTAACGTTTTCGCCTCTACCCTCTTCCGTATTCTCTTCAATATCTCTCGGATTAGGATGAAATACAGGTCAAATGTAGACCCCATTACTGACCTTTCATGACGGCCTGTTTCACTGGGAGAGGCCGACTATCCACGATCCAGTGCGAGCTATTGCTGTTGAGGGAATTTTACTACTATTAACTGTTACGGCAGCAAACCATCAAAATCTATTCAATTTAACAAGCTAAATGAATTTAGGATATATAGTAATTCTTCGCGAGTTTGTGTTGTTAAACCTTCTTCAGTTGGTAATTGTGAAGCGGTAACAACAAAGGCCAATCCATTTCTAAGTATAATTTTCGCAAATTGAAATACCCTTCCGATTGGGCTAATTTGTGAGTACACAATTAATCCCGAACTTGTATTCGCATCTATCTTAGATAAATAAACCTCCCAACCGAGCACCTTCATTTTTTGTGTTGATAAATGCATATACTGGTCAGTAGTCATAGCTGCGCAATCTTCAACTATAATATTTACATTTGGAACAAAATCTCCAACTTTTTCAGTTTTTGTTATCAAAATCGGAACATTTACCGATGATGGGATGCCATGCTGGTTTAAGGTTGCTTGATTTAAACTATTATTAGCTACCCATTTACCATTTGGCCAACTTATTTGAAATTTGTATTGCGCACTTGTATATTTGCAGATAATCCCTTCGTCTATATCTCTTGCAGCTTTTTTTTCTCTAACAGATATTTCAGTATCTCCAATGGGTGTTTTTGTCGTTTTTGAAGAGAATTTAAATTTACCAACCCCAATTTCTGCATCTGTTAAACGCGCGCTTAAATCATCGAATAAAATAATGATTGGTTTGCGAAAAATAATAAAAATAATCAAAAGAATGATTGGCCATGATGTGATCACTTCGATGAACCTAAGCAAAGCATCAACAAAGTCTTTAATTGCCATTTTTCACCTACTTTTTTCTATTACCCGTAGAAAAAACGGTTGGTTGGAATAAATAAAAAACAAAAAACGATGCCCTTAACGTTTGGGATATGCGGCAAACGGTGTAAATATAATAATATATTGAATAAATTTCCGTCCATACCGGAAATCCCGAGGCTATCATTACCATAACAAAGATTATATTGGCAACATATAATTGATATTATAGCAATTATCTTACTTGTTTAACACCTTCATGTTTACAGTTACACATCACAGATCGCGGCATTCCCAATCTGCTTACAGCGACTATTTGTGCCATACGCATTTCGTTAATTACCCAGCGTTTGTCTATCTCTGTTCCGGGTATGGGAATTAGTCTGGCTGCGATATAATAGGATCGGGCAAAATGATTTGGTCATTATCGATAGTAATATTTATGAGCGATTGTTTTTTTATGCTTCTTAGGCGGTTCAAATCCACATTAAAGTATTTTGCAATATCTTCGTCAAAAATTATTGCTTCCGATTTGTTTCTTCTTTCTCCTCTTCTAAGAAACCACAAATAATTGTAAACTGTCCATCCAAGCATAATAAACAAAACCACCAGCAAGGCAGACCCGCTATTTGTTAATGCGTTTATAATTTCCTCAAAACCCCCGCCTATCAGATTTTCGGTGTAGTATAAATGAAATCCTAAAACCCACAGGCAAAGAGTTAATAAAGGCATTAACCAATATGCCCACAATGCCCAGAGGGCAAAAGTAAATGAGCCTTCGAACAGATAACGTACAGGAGATTTTAATTCCGGCTTATCAATGATTTTAGGTTGTGTACCCAAAAAATAAAATACAAAGACCAGCTTGTCATTTATCCCGCCTGTGAAATCAATCACGGGAAACAGCATCCGGATATCGAAAATTTGCATAATATATGAAAAAAGCGGCTTTGCCAGGCAAGCAAAAAGACCCCAGCAGACAAGGGTTAATAACCCTTCTGAAAATTTTTGCAAACCGGATTTAAGCTCCGGCTTATCAATTATTTTAATGTATGCAGGCCTCTGTCCGGACTTTGCCATGTTACAGTTACCCTCCCGGTCTTTCTGATAAATATGTTAAAAACACCCACAATTGAGGCAACTGCGCTTATGACCCAGTATGCAAACGGGTACCAAACTGCCCAAAAATAGTACTTAAGAGAAGATTTCTCCTCATAACGGCTGTCAATGGAAATACTGACTATAAACTGAATCAGACATACCAAAGCAAGGATTGAACCTGTTTTTTTCGGTAATAACGGAAATGCGGTATTTACGATATCTGTGCCAAAATCAAAAAACCAAAACAATACATAAGAGACCAGCCAGAAAACAATATATATGGCCAAACTGTATGCCCATAAAGTTCCCACAACATACTCCACATAAACAGGCCATAATCTGCGCTGTCTTTTATCTCGCCAAATATTGCTGTGTTTTTTCAATACTTCAATGCCGCCCTGGGCCCAGCGAACTCTTTGCATGAAAAGTCCTTTGATGGTCTCGGGAACAAGCACCCAGCACAATGCCCTTGGTTCATAACGAACATCCCAGAAATTCTTCTGGAGCTTCCATGTCATGTCTATATCTTCTGTCACAGTGTCGGCGCTAAAAAGACCACACTGGAAAAGAGCACTTTTTCTATAGGCCGCAATTACTCCTGAGACAGAGAGCATTTTACCCAAAATCCTCTGGGCTCTTTTTATAAGACCGATAATACTTGAATATTCTCCTACCTGAATTTTACCAAGAAGAGTTGTCCTGTTTAACACTCTGGGGTTTCCTGTTACAGCCCCCAGTCTTGGATGAGATACGAAATGCCAGGCCATGTATTTTAAGGCATCTTTACCTAGTATGCTGTCGGCATCAATAACTAATATGAAATGCCCTTTAGTAAGAAGCAATGCAGCGTTTGTGGCCTTTGCCTTTCCTCCATTAGGGCTTATATTAATTACCTTAAGCCAATCAGAATACTTTTTTACAAGATTTCCAAGAATACTGGCGGTGTTATCGGTGCTTCCGTCATTTGCCACTATTACTTCATAATTGGGATATTCAAGGTCTTTTAAATTCTCTATGGTTTGTTCGATGTTAGCCTCTTCATTATGCGCCGGAACAATAATAGTGAAGGGGGGATATGCATCCAGCAAAGGTGCTGCCTTTCTTTCCCAGCGCATATAAAAAATCAACCCGCCAACTATCCATACAATGCTCATATAAAGTGGAAAAAGAAAAACAAAATAACCAATAATTTCCCAAACAATCATTTTAGCAGCCACTCCTCAGGCAAAGTCCGTGTTGATATGATGGAGGACACAGAGTCCATATTCGGTTGGTTTTGGAAGACATTATCCGGGTAATAGGCCAGATGTTTGCCTCCCGATGACACCAAAAACCGCAGTTCTTTTTTTAAGATTGCATCACTTACAGGCCGATCATTTTTCCAGTCATAGCTTTGAACCTTAAAAATTACTTTATCTATAGCATGATGCTTTTCTACTCTGCTTACTATTTCGGCAAACCAGGTCTTAATTGCCCCCAAACTCTTCAAACCTTCCATTTGGGGATAAGCCATGATGACCGTATAATCATATTGTTTTAAATAGTTTTCAAAATCCTGACAAAACCATTCTTTTGCATCAGGATTAAGCAAGACAATGCTATAAATATTGCGGGCCGTCTCGGCAAGCGGTCTGTATTCTTTTACTGTTGCCATGAGTTGCCTGATAAAAGCATCTATTGTTTCTGTTTTAAGCGTAGTCCATTGCTCACGGACCTGATCGTCTCCTATATTATCCGGGTCCAATTCTGTTCCGTAATGTTTCTTAAATGCTTTTAGAGCGGATGGATGGAAATCTTCAAAATCAGTCAGGTAGGCATCATCCTGGAACAGGATGCCGTCAAAGCGCACATTGGCTGCCAAATCCCTGTAAATAGATTTTACAAATTCAAGGTTTTTCTCCTCAAAGGGGGAAAGCCTGCGATACCATGAAGAGGTAGTTTTGATTTGATTATCTTTATACTCTTTTACTTTCAGGCTTTCGTTTAAAACCTTATCCGGCAGCTCATAACTTAAAACAGGCATCCAGACAAATACTTTCATGCCTCTGATCCGTATTCTATTTACTGCATGGCTTAAAAAATCCATCTCAACGGCCAGGGTATTGTTTGAAAAATATACTGAACTAATATTGCCTGTTGCTTGCCGGTCACAAAAAGCCTGAAGGACCACTGTATTCACACCTGATGCCATCAGCCTTTCTATTACAAGCCCCAGATTATGATCACTTTCCTCAAACGATTCAGGATTTACGATCATATCAAGATCGATCTGTACACAACGGGTATCATCCTTATACTTGAAATCTTCTTTCATTTTAGAAGCAAATTCATTGTATTTCATCAATTTCGTAATAATGTTACGATTGACAGCGGTCAATTTTTTAATGGAGGCCTTATCCGGTTTGAGAGTCAAAATTATTTTAAAGCCAAGTTTTTGTGCTTCATCTATCCCAAGACCATTGTGTTCGCCATAGGGCCAGGTAAGAATCCACGGGCTGGTTCCGGTAACTTCTTTGATTTTATGAATACTTTTTTTAAGGTCAGTTTTTATTCTATTTCGAAACTCTTTATCGCTTTCATATCTTTTCTCTTCTTTAAAGAAGGCAAAAGTGCTCATGGCAGGCTCTGTGTTTCCTGCCGGGTTGTATACTATCGCCTTGTGAGAGTCATTCGAATGTGAGGCAATATATACCCGGCCTGAATCAGCCATTTCCTTAATCTGTTTCCATGACATCAGATCTTTGTTTCCTACATATTCCGGCTTTTCTTCTATCCATGAACAGACCACCGAAAGTACTGCGGAATAACCGTATTTTTTCAATACAGGATATACAAACTGATAAAACGAAAGATATGCATCATCAAAAGTCAGCAAAACCGCTTTTTCAGGAAGGGGTTTTATCCCTTTTTTTGCAGCCATAATGTCATCAGGATTGATAACCGTATAACCGTTTTCCTTGAGATATTCCAAATGATTTACAAAAACATGCCGTGCCACGTCCATAGACACCGATTCTTTTGCAGGGATATCGTGATAACAGAGAACGAGAAATTCTTCCGATGCAAAACAAGGCCATACAAACAGAAATATAATGGTTATATAAGCTGTTATTCTAGAAATTTTTTCTAAGACCAAAGAAGGCGCTAAAAACATGTGTCGAATCTCCATCATATATTTTTCTGTCCCATCCTGCATTCCAGAGGAATGCGAAGGTCTTCGAAATATCAACCGTTTGTTCATAGGTAATGCCGTAAATTGCATAAGACTTAAAACCGCTCTGAGCAAAAAGTCCTTCACGCGTATAGATAGACGATCTGACCTTTTTATCGTAGCGGGCATAATGCATATAATGAAAAGTTTGCGTCAGCATAAAAGTATAACTTTCTTGTGGACTGAAATAATCCACGTCCTGCTTGCTGTTTGCGGAATAGTTTAATTCTCCCCCCATCCTGATTTTGAAATCCGGCAAATTAAATACATTTTGATCATAATAAAGAGTTACGCCCGAGCCTCTGTTCCCATCGCTTATTCGATTTTGGCTTAAAGAAAAGCCATAATATCTTAAATCGCTTTCGTTATAACGTAAATCAAAGGATATATTTTTCCCTTCAACGCCGATAGCACGGGCTCTTATGGGAATTTCAAGAAGAAATGAGTTGAATCCGCCCGTAATGTCAAGATGGTCTGTAGGCAACCAGTTTACTGTGGTATAATAACCGAAATCTTTGGCACCTTCATAATCAAACGTAACGGCCTGCCTCCAGATTATCTCCGGAAATACTATCCATTCACAACCAAGTCCTGCCCGGTTCCAATCATATTTCAAACCATCATCAGAGGTCTTCTGCCAGACGATTTCCTGAAAAATCTTGAAAGTGGTTGTAACCGGTTCAGTCATACTTGATCGAAGAAAAAATTCCTCGGCTCCGGGTGATTCCTGAATAAATTTTCCTTCAATCCAGAACTCATTCATATCTTCAACATGAAAGGTTTCAACAAGATCTATTACATGTTTATCCTTCGGAAATTTCTGATAGAGTTTTTTAGCAAGTTTTCTGGCATCTTCCTTATAATTTAACTGATTCAGGGTTCTCGCAATACCGATCTGGATGCTACTGTTAAAGGTTGAATTATCAATATTTTGGGCAATATTAAATTCTTCCAGCGCCCGTCTTGGCCAACCCCTCCATAAGTATGTGTATGCAAGTGCATTTCGGTTCCCCGAATTCATGCCCGCCTTGTCCATAAATGATGTAAAATGCTCCTGGGCTTTTTTTAGTTTATCCTGAAAAGCCCAATGCCATCCACGTGCCTGGAATGCCTCAAGCCTTAACCATGGATCAAGCTGTTTTTCCTTATCAAGGTATAACTGTATCTCTTCCCATGTCTGTTCCGCTTCCTTCCATTTACGCAATTCCTGATAAGTATAAAAAAGGCCCATCAGCGTTGAAAATGGAGATGCTGATCCTTTTTTGATTGTAAGCTGATAGAAGTACAGTGCTTTTTCAGGTTCCTCCAAATAAAGATATGCATCTGCAACGGCCTGAGTAACATAGGAAGGTATTGATGAAATATCATGATTGATAAGGTGAAACTGATCTATGATTTCCTGCATCCGTTCTTTGCTTCGCAGCGCAGTAATGTAGTCATATCGCGCACGAATGTCAGCAGGGTTTTCATCCAGTATTTTTTTTAGGATTTTTTCCGCTTTCTCCGGTTGGTCCCACCTTAATCTGTTTCTGGCACGGTCTTCTTCAAGGGAGTGTATAAATGATTGTTCCGAATTCTTGTTTAATATTGCCTCATCATAGGCAATACTCGATGATCCCAAATCCGATAGTGCTCTTAACTTAAGTTTCTGTGCAACAGCATTTTTCGGCTTTAAGAGCAAAATCGCTTCATATACATCTATTGCTGCCAGAAAATCTCGTTGCTTTTCATAGACAAAGGCTTTTGCAAAAAGAGCATCCACGGTAAAACAGTCCTTAATCAAGACTTTTTCCAACGCTTGATGGGCAGCTAAAAACTCATTTTTCATGGTAAGAGGATAGGCAGACCCAATTGGGGCAAGGCAGGAATCCGGCCATTTGCTAACAATAAAGCGATAAATCCGTAGCGAATTATCGTAATTTCCCGCTTTAAAATAACTCCATGCCAGTTCAAGAAGAATACCAGGAGAAAGCGTTTCCATGTCGAATTGAATAAGCTTAGGTAGGTGATTTATCTGCCCGTTATCCACATCAAGGATAAGATTGAAAGGAAAATTATCCCTGTATTGATTCTGTAAGATATGGATGTCATCTGAAGATAGAAAGGAAAAAACCGCTTTGCGCTTATCATATACTTCTTTTATCAATAACTCATTTGTTTCAGCCTGTAAATACTTCAGATATCCTGTATATGCTTTTCTATAGTTTTGTTCTTTTTGAAACAGATCAGCCCGAAGAAAACTTATTATATTTGGAGAGACGGTATTTTTGCTTTGCGCTTCATTTATCAAACTATGGGCTTTTGCATAATTTCCTGTTTGAAAAAGGCAATAAAGAACGCCTTTAAATGCTTCGCTGTCGCCAGGGTTTTCTGAAAGGACCCATTCATAAAGCTGCTGTGCCTCCTGGTATCGGCCCAGGTCGAAAAATGCACGGGCTACGGCTTTGTTCACATAAGGCAGCTTTTGAAGATCTTTTTTATGTTTTAGGAAAAAATCGACTGCTTCCCGTTTGTTTCCGGTCCAAACCAGACAAACCGCATAGTCCGCTTTAATGAAAATGTGGTTGGGATCTTTCTTAATAGCATTTATCAGGAATGGAAGAGCTTCGGCGTAATTTTCCTGCTTTATAAAGCTTACTGCCCGATCATAATCAATTTGGATTTCAGAAATATTTCCTGAATAGGCAATGTTATGAACAAACGAAGCAATCGTTAGACAAAGCAAAAACAGGATATGCCTTCTTTTATACACTTAAAGTCTTTCCTTATCATATATGAGCTTTGTATTTTTCAAACCTAACTAAAGAACGCTTTATGTATTTACCAAAGATCATACCAGAAAAGGGAAAAAAGTGCAATGCGAAAGATAATTCCATATGTGGTATGGAAGAGCCTAGTGCAAAAAAGGTGGCTAAGTAACAAAAGATAAAAAACAACCTATTAATTACTTTTTTTTAGTAGATTTTTAATCCATTCCAATTCTGCAACCGCCCATTGACAATTAAGACTAACAGCGTAATTGAGCAATTCAACTTTTTCATTATTTATTCGTACTCCGCGCATTGGTTTTTCTACTTCTTCTTCGTATGGGATCACTTTAGTAACCGGCAAACCTTCAGATTCTAAGAATCCCTCCATAAATGGTATCTCTTTAACATTATCGTCGTCAACTAAAACTGATACATTAGGAACTTCTATTATTAAAGGCATATTTGCGTACTGCTTTTTTAAATAAGCACAATAGCTCAAGGCAATTTTAGCTTCATTTAATTTAGGATAAACATTGATTTCTGATGATCTAGCTAAATCTTTCTGACTTTGTTTTAGATTTGATGATTCCGTCAAGTCATCCTGTCTTCGTTTCCAAATTGACATTTTTTTCACCTCCAAAAAATACTTGAGTTTGTAGCTGAATAAATAATATCTATCATAACCGTAAACTGATAGAGCGTTAACAACTTTTATTTAAATATTTAGGTGGAAGTCATATTGAATAGTTTCTTTTCAATACCGGAAATTTTTAAAACTATCAATATCATAGTTAAAAATATATTGGCAACGTATAATTGATATCCTTAGGAAGTTCATTGTTCAATGATGGTCTGCCTATGCAAACTACTGTTCTAAAAATTAGTATGCCGACAGAGCCAGTTTCAAAACGCCCCATCTCGGCCGATCTCAGCTTTGGGTAAAAATTTCTATCCTCGAAATACTCCATGTATTCCTGCGGTAAAAATTTTTTACCCGCCTTGACCTTAAACAAACTGAAACGTTTTGAACGTGGCTCAACATTTTGGGAATTAATCGGATGGATGCGATGCATATACCACAGATCAAGATTCTGAGGTATATCAGCAAAGGGTTGGCTGCGACAGAGAAAACAATTTTAAATATCTTTAATGTCTCCAATCAGTTTATCAAACTGCTCAACGTCCACAACCGGTGATGTAGTGAAGCTGATTCCGGTTAATTTATGTAACGCCACTGAAGAATACTTTCCATACATTATAAATATTGGCATACTGATCCTCCTTTTTTTACCTAAAGCAGCCCGGCCTCTTTCATTATATCTACAACCTTTTCTTCTTTGCCGATTGCCATTATATGAACACCATCACAAATTTTTTCTTCCTTTATCTTTCTTATCATACGCCCTGCGATTTCAATTCCTTTATTTAATGCGCCGCCTTTTGGAGCAGCAGCCATTTCATCTATAAGATCCTGCGGAACTAAAACGCCCGCAACGTTTTTATTCATAAAACGCGCCATCGGAGCAGAAGTTAAAAGTATTATACCTGCAAGTATTTTAACCGGAAACTGGCGGGCGTACTCCATAAACTCATTGAAATTATCAAGATCATATACTGCCTGTGTCTGTATAAATTCAGCACCTGCTTCGATCTTTTTTTCAAATTTTATCAACTGCGGCTCAAGAGGTTTGGCTTCAGGTGTAACAATTGCACCTGCACAGAAGCTCACTCCACCATCGAGTTCATTTCCTGCCATATCTTTTCCTTTTTCAAGTTTTCTTATTGCAGCCACAAGCTGGCTTGAATCAAGATCAAAAACGCCTTTTGCTTCCTTGTGATCTCCCAGCATAACCGAATCGCCTGTAAGGCATAAAACATTGTTTATACCACGGCTGGAAGCAAACAAAAGATCAGCCTGAAGTGCCAGGCGATTGCGATCCCGGCAGGTCATCTGAAGAATTGGCTCGCCACCAAGTTCTTTTACTAAAAGAGCACCGCCTAAAGAAGGATATCGCATTACAGAACTCTGATGATCGGTTACATTCATGGCATCCACCTTATCTTTTAGCAATTCAATATGGTGGGTCATTTTAACAAGGTTCGTACCTTTGGCCGGAGCGACTTCGCAGGTAACTACAAATTTGCCGGAATCAAGGGCTTTTTTAAATGCTGATGGCATAAATTATTTCCTTTCATTATCTGAAAGTATATAACATCAAACCGGAATTTGAAATTTTCCAGGACTGGGTTCACCAAGATGATTTCGTGGTTTTTTGTAAACCCGCATAACATCAAGGCGTTCTAGTTCCTTTAATCGATTGTAAATTAAAGTCCATGCACAGTCTTTGTTGGAATCGATTTCACATTTTCCGTTATTTGTACCGCCACAAGGACCATTAACCAGTCCTTTATGACAGGCAGTTACAGGACATATTCCGCCGGTTTCTCCTATTACACATATGCCGCACTGTGTGCATACTTCATTATATTCACCGGCACCTGTTTCCTTTCCGACAAAAAGAGTATTCAATGCCGGAATGGCAATTTTATTGATCTGTCGGGCAATGGTTTGAACACCGAACGCACATGTCATAATAAGCAGCCCGTCAGCCTGTTTCAACTGAGCCTCGAATTCTCTTAAAATATCTGCCGTCAGATTGTCGCATGCCACAGGAACAACTGTGTTGCCTGTAACGACTTTACCTTTCTCCGACAAAGAATTTTTCATGGCTTCTACCTGCAATATCCCACCGGTTTGTGTAAGAGTAACGCAGGTTCCGCAGCCGATTATAAATACTCTGTTTATTCCGTAAAGAAGGCTTTCAATTTCTTCCATCGATTTTTGTTGAGTAATAGATCGGATCATACTTCACTCTTCTCCTTTTCTAAATCGCATCTTAGACACCTTATAGCTTCAAAGCGGGCCTCTTGTTCGGAAAACCCCTTTTCAACCTCCCGAAAATCTTTGACACGATCTTCAGGTTCTTCAAACTCGATTTTAACCCTTGGCTTTGCTTCAGCAGATTCTTCCTCAAGAGCCAGGCCGGTTTCCTGGGCCAGGTCAGTTTTTTCATCCGGTATACTAATGCGTGAGCTGTCACCTGACAAATATTTATCAATCGCCAGCGCAGCACGCCTGCCTGAAGCAATTGCCCGGATCACGTAAGTCGGTCCGGTCGTGAAATCACCGCCAGCAAAAACTCCGGGAACATTGGTTGACAGCGTGTTTTCATCCACAACCAAACTTCCCCACAATGCTCTTTCCAACTGGCTGTCTTCGGGTAAAAAGGACATATCGGGAGCCTGTCCGATTGAAATAATGATGTTATCGGTATCCACATACTGAGTGTCATTGATATCGCATTCCGGGCTGAACCGCCCTTCCTGATTAAACACGGAAATACACCGGGTGAAACTGATGCCATTGACTTTACCATTCTCGTGAAAAATCCGGGTGGGCGACCAGGAAGGGTTGAGAATAATCCCCTCATCTATGGCCTCTTCAATATCTTTTTCCCATGCCGGCATTTCATCCCGGCTTTCCAGACAGAATATTTGCACAACCTCAGAACCTAAACGAAGCGCCGTCCTCGCAACGTCAATAGCCACATTCCCTCCGCCGATAATCACTGCTTTTCCTTTCAGTGAAATATCTTTTCCGGTTCGCACGTCGCTTAAAAATGTTAACCCGTATTGCAAACCTTCAAGACCGTCTTCTTCACCCTGAACGCCGATTCGTTTACTGGCCTGTGCGCCCGAAGCTATAAATACGGCTTCAAAACCTTCTTTCATTAAGTCATTGACAGTATGATTGGCGTCAATGGGATAATTACAAAATATTTTAACACCCGCATTCTCTATATATTTGATTTCTGCTTCAATTACTTTCCGGGGCAAACGGAATTCGGGAACAGCGATGCCCAACATCCCGCCGGGAAGTGGCTGAGCTTCATAAACAGTAGTTTCATAACCCATTTGAGCCAGAAAATAGGCGCAAGTAAGTCCAGCAGGTCCTGCGCCGATAACCGCCACTTTCTCTTCGTGGGTAACTGGAAACTGGGAACGCTCCGAACCGATATTATCAAAATACCAGTCTGCCGCAAATCGCTTGAGCGTTCGAATGGCTACCGGTTCATCAAGCTCTCCGCGCCTGCACTTGAATTCGCAGGGATGAATGCAGATTCTGCCGCATACCGCCGGAAACGGATTCTTTTCCCGGATGATATCGACCGCCTGTTGATATTTCCCACCAGCTATGGCCGCCACGTAGTTGGGCACATCAATTCCGGCCGGACAGGCATGCTGACATGCAGATATAACCATGGAATCACAAACAGCTCCGGCGCACCGATGCTCATGAATATGATCTAAATACTCCTTTTCGAAATATTTGAGCGTCGAAAGCGCCGGTTTGGAGCAAGCCTGGCCCAGACCGCACAGGGATGCTTCTGCCATGGTTTCGCCAATAGATTTGATGGTATCAATATCTTCAATCCGACCGCGCCCCTGGGTAATCCGGGTCAGAATTTCCAGCATCTGCGTTGTGCCCAAACGACATGGGGCGCATTTGCCGCATGATTCCGATTGTGTAAAATCCAGGAAAAATCTGGCAATTTCGACCATGCAGTTATTTTCATCCAGAACCACCATTCCGCCGGACCCCATAATGGCCCCAATCCGCTGAATCGTATCATAATCAACGGGAAGATTTAAAAACTGCGCGGAAACGCAACCACCTGCCGGTCCACCCATTTGAACGGCTTTAAATTTTCGACCCTTGGGAATGCCTCCGCCGATATCAAATACAATATCTTTAATAGTTGCACCGATGGGAACTTCCACCAAACCGGTATTATGCACTTTTCCGGCAAGAGAAAATATTTTGGTGCCTTTGCTTTTTTCCGTACCGATTTGAGCATACCAGGCAGCCCCGTTCTTTATAATCAAAGGGATATTTGCCCATGTTTCTACATTGTTTATATTTGTTGGTTTGGCATCCAAACCGGCCTGCGCCGGGAAGGGGGGGCGCGGCCTTGGCATTCCGCGTTTTCCTTCAATGGATGCCATGAGTGCGGTCTCCTCGCCGCAGACAAAGGCACCGGCGCCCATCTTTAATGCAAGCTGGAAATTAAAACCCGTTCCTAAGATGTTTTCTCCCAGAAGCCCCAGTTCCTTCATTTGTTCTAAAGCAATAGTCAGATGTTCAACTGCGATAGGGTATTCTTCACGTACATAAATATATCCGTACTCCGCTCCCATCGCATAAGCGCCGACAAGCATCCCCTCCATGACGGCATGGGGATCACCTTCAAGGATAGCCCGGTCCATAAATGCACCTGGATCTCCTTCATCCGCATTGCAAATCACGTACTTCGGAATACTTTTCTCCTGCCTGGCAAAGCCCCACTTGATTCCTGTGTAGAAACCGGCACCACCCCTGCCTCTTAGCTTAGATATCTTAACTTCTTCGATTACTGATTCAGGCGTCATATTGGAAAGAGCTTTAACAATCGCCTTATATCCTCCGGCCGCAATATAATGCTCGATTTTTGTCGGATCGATCCGCCCACAATTGGCTAATACGCGCCGTTCCTGTTTCATGTAAAAGGGAATCTGCTTCTTGTAATAAATCGGCTTTAATGTCTTGGGATCACGGTAAGCCAACCGCTCAATCAACAGGTTGTTTTTTAAGGTCTGACCCACAATTTCCGCGGCATCTTGCGGGTCAACTTCCTGATATTGAATCCCTAAAGGTTCGATAGCAATCACAGGCGCCTTTGCGCAAAATCCATGACAACCGGTCGACCGGACTTCCACATCGTGTGAAAGTCCCTGTTTTGCGACCTCTTCCTGTATAGCACTCAATACCTGCTCCGCACCGTATGCCCGACAGCCGGTCATACAAACATGGATCTCGGTTTTCTCCTTGGCGGTATCCTCCAGAATTTTATTGCGGAGCCATTCCAACTGGCCGATGGATGAGAGCTTCTTCATGCTTATACGTCATCCTCCTTATTTTTTGCTATACTGCCCCAACACACTGGTGACTTTGGTGGGGTTTAATTTGCCAAAATAATCCCTGTTCACCATCATGGTGGGCGCCAAAAAACATGCACCAAGGCAGGCTACCGTTTCAAGGGTGAATTGATAATCAGCGCCGGTCTCACCTTCTTTCAGATTAAGTTCTTTTTGCACATGTCTGAGTATATTCCGGCTTCCCTTGACATGGCAGGCTGTCCCGCGGCAAACTCTTAGAACAAATCGTCCTTTGGGTTTTAATGAAAAACCGGAATAAAACGTAATCACACCCTGAACCTGAGTCGGGTACATATTAAGCGCTTCTGCAATAGGTTCAATGGATTCAGGAGGAACATACCCGAAGGTTTCCTGTACTTCCTGAAGTAACGGGATCAAACCCCATTTTTCATCCTGATGCTTTTCAATAATCTCTGTTAGCTTGTTCCGGTTGATCGGTTCAGGTTCCATTTTTAGTCTTACTCCTTAAAAATTTAATAGAATAAAGGGGCCAAGGATTCGAGGAGTCAAGGGTTCAAGTGTTTAAAAGTTAATAATCTTGCCGGGGTTGTTATCTTTTCTTTCAACATCCCCGACACCTCTTTTTTGTTTTGAGTTGATTGTTTATATTTATTTTCCCACTTGAACCCTTGAATCCTTGAATCCTTTTTATAGTTTTTCTATTCTGACCTGGCAGAAATCAACAGCACTTTTTTCCGCCTGCTTTATTTGTTCAAGATTAACAAGATTCATTACATCATTACTATTTACTGCCATTGGAATAAAAATATGCCCGGCAGGAAGAGAAGTATTTGTCTTAAATTCTCTTTCAATTGAACCGTATGCTGATTTCACTCTGATTCTTTTATCATCAACTAGCTCAAGCTTGCGACAATCGGATACTGAAATCTCGATTTCACCCTTTTTATCATATAAACTGATTCTTTTTGAACGAGATGTTCTTGTTCCACTTCCCAAATGAAAGCGCAAAGTACCAATTCGGGCCGTTAAAGGATAATTCTCATCTTTTTGCAAAGTACTCTTTGGTGTAACAGAAGAAAATATAAATCGATTCCCGTTTCCGTTAAAAGGTGTTTTGGAATCATTATTTTTAATCCAGTCCTGGCGATGATTTCCAAACCCTTCATACATGGGAACAACCCGCCTGATTTCCTGTCTTATTTTTTCTATTGTCTCGTATTGCTCAGGATATCCCATTTTCTTTGCCAAAAGGGAAAGAATCTGCCAATCCGCCTTTGCCTCACCCGGTGGTGATACCACTGCCGCAAATGTCTGGATACGACCTTCCATATTGGTAAATGACCCGCTTTTTTCAGCAAATAAAGCCGCAGGAAGAATTACATCGGCAAGTTTTGCTAAGCGATTGTTTAATATGTCCTGGACAACTATAAATTCTAATTTGCCAAGAGCAGCTTCTACCCTTTTTGGCTGGGGAAGTGCTCTTATAAGATTTTCTCCCATAATATATGCAGCTTTTAGTTGTCCGCTCTCAGCCGCTTCGATAAAGCCTGCCATGTCAAGCCCTGGTTCTAAAGGAAGTTTTACTTGCCACTTGTTTTCAAGTATTTTCCTGTTTTCATCAATACCAAGAAAGCGTCGCCCTGGAAGAAAATCCGGAACAACACCCATATCAAAAGCACCTACCTGATTATTTTCTTCAACCGGAATATAAAAACCGCATCCTTTCTTACCAATACTTCCGGCAAGAAGACCCAGATTATACAAAGCATCAACAGTTCTCATGCCTTCCGGATTATGCAAAATATCAGGCCCGATAACAAAAGCGATATTTTTGCCTTTAATCGAATCTGCCGTTTTTTCCAAATCCTGATACTTTATCCCGTTTTGCCTTAATATCTTGTTATCATCCAATGCATTCAGGCTTTCGGCAAACGAGTCGAATCCTTCCGCATAACGGCCAACAAAATCCTTATCATAAGCTTTTTCTTTTAATATTATTTTAGATATTACATTTATCAAATCAGCGTTTGATGCATCCAAGTGTTCAGGCGGTGAAGAACGTATCCATTGTTTGGCCAATGCAGAAAGATCGCTGCGTTCTGAATCCATAACAATCATAAATGATCCGTTTCCGGCAGCTCTTTTGAGATGATAACCTGCAACCGGCACCGTATGATCGCAATCAACATTTACTGCAAAAATAACCTGGGCTTTTTTTAAATCAGACAGCGGCGTAACCCGGCATGTTCCATATGTCTTTTTTTCAATATATGACAAAAGCATTTGTCCTGGTACATAACCGCCGTTTATCAGGTTAGAGGTTTGAAAAATTACACGGGCGATTTTCTGGAATAAATAATTTTCCTCATTGGAGCATTTTGATGATCCAATAAATGCGATGCTTTGCGGGCCGTGTTTTCTTTTGATTTCGGAAAGCTTTGCAGCAACAGTTTCCATTGCATTGTCCCAGGAAACTTTTACTTGCACATTTTTAAAATCTTCGTCTTTTTTTCTGATCATGGGGTGAGTGAGTCTGTCCGGCGAGTTGATATAATCGTTTGAAAAGTGACCTCTCACACAAAGAGTTACACCATTAACCGTTTGCTTATAATGCGACGGATTAACTTCAACTATTTGCCCACCGGATACTCCTATGGTAAGAGAGCATCCTGCTCCGCAGAATCCGCAGATGGAATCATTTTCTCTTTCGGGCGTGCCTGCATGGTGAAAGTATTTTGGCGCCAATGCGCCGGTAGGACATACGGAAACACATGTACCGCAAAATGTGCAATTGGAATTTTCTAAAAAAGTTTCATGAACCGTTGCGGGTCTTGATCTAAAACCACGGTTGTTATAGTCAATAGCTCCGGTGACTACAAGTTCGTGATCCGCACGGATGCATTTACCGCAAAGAATGCATTTGCTTAAATCCCTTGTTATGAAAGGGTTGATCTGCTCAAAGGGTTTGTAATTCGGCATTTTGTAAAGGCCATGCTCAGCCACACCTAATTTAGCTGCGATTTTTCTAAGCTCACAGCGATTACCCTTACTACAGACAATACATGATTCAGGATGCTCTGCCATCATAAGGCGCACAATATTTCGGCGATGATTTAAAATACGGGGGGTATCGGTTAGTATTACCATATCCTGCATTGCAGGAGTTACACATGAAGCCATTAAACGGCCGGATTTTTTATCTTCAACAAGACATATCCGGCAGGCCCCATATGGTTTAAGATCCGGATGAAAACACAGTGTGGGAATATAAATGCCATTTTGGGTTGCAGCTGTCAGGATGGTAGTTCCGGCATTACACGTAATCTTTTGATCATTGATATTGAACAAAATGTTTTCCACGATAAGCTCCTTTGGGCAAAATAAAGAAGTATTTATTTTAAGCCGGCAGCATCAAAATATTTCCTCAACTTATCTTCCCCACCTATTGTAATAATATGCACGCCCTGGCAAAGCTGCTTTAAGCCTTTAATCGTATCCGAAAACAATTCTATGCTTGCTTGTTCTTTATCTGCTGCTTCGGAAAGTTTTCTTATCATCCATTCAGGCACTAATCCTGGCTTCATATGACGGTTTAAAAACTTTGCCATTCCTGCCGTACGTATTATCAATACTTCAGCAATAACCGGGATCCCGAATGTATTCGTACGACCAAGAAATTTCTCAAAATGATCAAGATCAAATACCGGCGTAGTTAGAAAATAACCCGTTCCAATTTGAATCATTTCTTCCATTTCTTTCATTTCAAGATCGGGAACATTTTTACCCCAAGCCGACTCCACACCTGATCCCATAAAAAATTCCGCACTGGCAGATAGTTCTTTTCCTTCTAAAGTTTGGCCCTTTCGCAGATGTTCAAGAACGGATTGCAACTTACCGGCATCCACATGGAAAAACATCATTTCATTAAGACTGTCGCCGGTAATACGGTAATCTTCAGTAAATACCAACAGATTATCTATACTGGATTCATGTGCATGCAGGAGGTCTTGTTGAAGCTGAAGTCGATCCTTATTTCTGGTAGTAGTTTGATATATGGGTTCAAAACGATTGTGTTTGAGGACATCACAAGCATTAATGCTATCAACGGCAACACCTTCAAAATCAATCTCTGACAGTGATACGCCATCTACGCGGCCTCTGACAAGCTTCAGGCTTTCGATAAGTTCATTCGGATCCTTATCCATAGGGGACTGAAATTCAGAAGTCACAACAAAATCTTTTCGCTGAAGAGCTTCTTTAAGCTTCATTCGTACCTCCCTGGCATTAAGAATACTACACCATATTCTTACGATCCAAGCAATCGTGCTACTTCGGTTTTTAATTGAGCAAGAGGAAAAGGTTTGGAAAAGCAGACATCGGCACCGTATTTTTTCATCTGATTAAATTTTTCTTCATCAAGATATGCTGACAAAACTATAATTTTGGTATTTTTAGTTTCGTCATTACTCTTTATCGTTTTGCATACCTCATTTCCCTTAATATCAGGCATCATGATATCAAGAATTAAGAGATGAGGCTTAAAATGATTGACCTGGAGACCTGCCTCAAATCCGTCAGATGCAGAGATAACCTCATAGTCATTTTCATCTTCTTCCAGCGATTGTACAATTGATTCAACAATTATGGGATCATCATCAACCACAAGAATTCTTTTGCGGGTATCTTTTGTCTCTTTTTCAGGAATCGGAATTCCTTGTTTTAGCATAAATGTTTCAAGGTCATTTATGCTGATACGGCGATGTCCTCCCGGAGTTTTATAAGCCTTGAAATATCCTGCATCGATCCAGTTTATAATGGTTTTAGATGATACTCTGCAATACTGGCCAGCTTGATATACTGTGAATATGTCATCCATATCGGGACTCCTTTTTTTGCAAGATCTTTGCCCCTTGGAATACTCTGTTGAAATGGAGTGAAGAAGTTCAAATTAAAGCTTTTTGATTATTATATTAATTGCAGAATTATATCTTTGTCAAGATATATTTATAAAATAAATCATAAATATATATATTATAATGATTTATATATTAATTTTTTAACAATAAGTAACCAGCTGGATACTTACAAAGTTCCTATATTTTATTTATTATAGTTATTATAGTTTATATGGTTCATCTTAGTCCTGTTTTACAGGCAGTAAAATTGTAAACTCAGCTCCTTCGCCGGGGGCGCTTTTTACCTTTATATCACCGCCATGATCTTGTATAAACCCATAGCAAACGGATAACCCAAGCCCGACCCCTTTTACGCTGGGCTTTGTAGTAAAAAAACTGTCAAATATTTTATCAATATTTTCTTCCAAAATTCCGCCACCGGTATCTGTAAACCGTATGTTAACAAATCCATTTGACTCAAAAGTCTTAACTGTAAATGTACCACCATCTATCATTGCATCCTTTGCATTTGAAACCATGTTTAAAAAAACCTGACGTAACTGGTTAGTTGATGCTATTACTTTATTTATTTTATTATCGAATTCCGTCTTTATTTTTATGCTGTTTTCCTGGAATTGTTTCTCATAAAGCATCATTATTTCATCTAATATAACATTTACATCCACAGGTTTCTTTTCCTCATACTCGGGCTTTGAAAAAGACAGCATTTTGCGAAGCATTTCTGCAAGCCGGACAATTTCTGAAAGTGACATATCCAGCAATTTTCGTCTTTTATTTTCAGGCGAAATTTCCGTTTTTAACAATTCAAGTGTATTCATAATTCCATAAAGAGGATTATTAAGCTCATGTGCTATCTGTGATGTAAGGCGTCCCATTGCCGCCAGTTTTTCCGACTGCAAGAGTTGTTCGCGTGTATCTCTTAGCGTGTGCTCCATCTCAATCCGTTCGGTAATATCAACAAATGACCCTACTGATGTAACCTCATTACCATTATCATCATAAATCATGGCAGCAGACAAATTGCCCTCAATAGTCTTTCCATCCTTACGCACATAATGCACGGGTTGAGAACGGAACATGCCAACACCGCCATGTTCAGGGCTGCGTATCATCTTCATGATTTTATGTGCCATGCCTTCAGGATAAATTTTACTTATATTCATTTTACCTATTACTTCGCTGGCCGGATATCCAAGCATGTCTTCTGCTGCCCGATTCCAGATAATAATATTGCCCTTAATATCGGCAGCCATAATTGCATCAGGTGAATTTTGAATAATCTTGTTCATAAAATCCCGTGCTTCTTTAAGCCTTCTTTCCATCTCATACCGGTGGGATTGGTCAACAACTATTCCCTCATAGCCTACGATATTGCCATTAAGGTCATACCGGACATGGCTTGTCATCAAAACCGGAATGGAGCTTTTATCTTTTCGCTTAAAAATTGCCGCATAATCTATAACACGCCCATCTCTTTCTATCATTTTCTGAAACTCTCGCCTATCATCAGGGTGAGTATAAAGATCAGTAATGATATTTATTTTTAAGAATTCTTCTTTGCTTGAATATCCCAGCATATCGAGTATACCCTGATTTACATCAATAAACTTACCATCCTTTGTGCTGATATAAACACCAACTCCTACATGCTCAAACAAATTACGGTAGTCTTCAACGGATGCTTTTAATATGGCTTCATGCTGTTTACGGTAAGTAATATCCCGATAGATAAATATGCTTGAAAACGTACTATCTGAATTTTCCAATGATATTTTCTTTACCATAAAAGTTTTATCAATTTTTGGAATATAAAGCTCCTGCTGAAACTCTTCTTCGTTTAAAGTTCGGTCCTGACCTTTCACAGTGCACCATGGACAGATATCATTACTGTCATTAATTATCTTATAACATTTTTTGCCAACACCTTTACCAAACATACGAATCATGCTCAGATTCATAAACTCTATTTTAAAATCCTGGGCAATTACATAAATTCCGTCTTCCAGATTATCAAGAATTGCATTTAACTTCTGCTTTTCGTAATCCATGTTTTTCCTTTAAGATAAGTATATAAATAATTGATGGCCAATGTTATATAAAGCTTTCCATTTCTTGACATTATAGTATCATACCAGTATATCTTAACATAGAATATGTTATTTGCAATTTCCGTTCAATAGCAATATGAATATTAATTACCATTTATTCTTCATCTTTTTTTGATAAGCTTATTATTAAATTAATTTTTCTCACTTCAAGGCTTATAATGATGAAAGATGAAATATCCCTGATTATATTTTAAGGATACAAAAATGATTGATATCAGTAAATATTGTCCTGAATATTTGTTGTCGGCTATTCCACAACCTTTTGAAATTGCAAAAAAGGCCGCAACACTTGATGAATTCAGGCTTGAAATAGCCGATTATGTTCATACTATGCATTATGAAATGTTTGATGATGATGATTTATCAAGCGAAAGCAGAATTATTCGCGTCAGGGATTGTGCACGAGCCATCAACAGGGCATTTATTCGTCAGTCGGAAGAAAAAGCACAATTTTCCATATCCCAGGCAATTTCTGATATAGCCCATAAAGTTCCGCGACCTGATCTTTCTCCGGCATTTTATGCTGAAATACTTAATTTGTTTTTGGGTTTGCAAGGAAAAGGGCCTGCTCCTCGTTTTGCAGATTCGTATCTGGAACCCAGCCACCTTGAAGGACGTGAAGCTGCTCTTGAGCGAAGCGATCAACTGGATGCTCTTTCTGTGGAAATGTACAGACAAACAAGCAAATACACGGATGGCTTAAACGAAGATTCAGTTAATCGCCGCAGTATGCGCAAAAATCATATTCTTCAAAAACTCGGAGCAACGCCTGAAAACTGGTATGACTGGCGCTGGCAGTTTCAAAATGTTTTACGTGATGTTAACCAGATTAAAAATCTTTTAAATCTGACTCCGGATGAAGCTGCTGCTATTGAAAAAGTAAGAAAAAATAAAATACCTTTTGGTATTACTCCCTATTATCTTTCTCTTATGGATGATGACCCTGATTCGGGAAGAGACCGCTCCATCCGGGCCCAGGTTATTCCACCTTCAACATATATAGAACAGCTTGCATTAAGAGATGATAAAGATAAATCCTGCTTTGATTTTATGTGTGAAAGTGATACATCTCCTATAGATCTTATAACCCGCAGATATCCGGAAATCTGCATTTTTAAACCTTTTAATACATGCCCTCAAATCTGTGTTTATTGCCAGAGAAACTGGGAAATCGAAGATGCAATGATGCCGGGCGCTTTGGCTTCAGATCAAAAAATTATGGAAGCAGTATCATGGATTAAAGCACATCCGGCCATCCAAGAAGTTCTGATTACCGGCGGTGATCCTTTTGGAATGAATGATTATGATATAGACCGTATAATTTCATTGATAGCAGACATACCTTCAGTTGAACGAATTCGTATAGGCACCAGAACATTGGTAACAGCTCCCATGCGGCTTACGGAAACACTTGCGGATATTCTGGCCAAATACCGGATTCCAGGAAAAAGGCAGATTGCCGTTGTTACTCATGTACAGCACGCATATGAGCTTACTCCTGAAACACTTGCAGCAATTGAAAAACTAAAAACCAGGGGTATCCCGGTTTTTAACCAGCTAGTATATACATTTTATGTTTCAAGGCGTTTTGAAGCAGCATTTTTAAGAAAAACTCTTACCAATTGTGGCATAGAACCATATTATACTTTCAACACCAAGGGCAAGGAAGAAACTATTGAATACAGGGTGCCGATAGCACGCCTGCTTCAGGAACAAAAAGAAGAGACACGTTTGTTTCCAGGCCTTGTCCGAACGGATGAAGCAGTTTATAATGTGCCGGGCATGGGCAAGAACTACCTTAGGGCTGTTCAGCATCGCGATCTTCTTTCCGTACTGCCGGACGGCTCACGCCTTTATCAATTTCATCCATGGGAAAAAAATATTACGAAAACACTTTCAACTTACATAGGACAGGATGTACCTATTCTTGACTATCTTTGCAGGCTTGAAGATGTTGGCGAAGATCCGGATAATTACAACACAATCTGGTATTATTTTTGACCGGTCTTTTCACAAGTCCATCAAATATTAATCACCTTATCTGCTACCTGCATAGCTGTAACTATATCCAGCATGTTGGTAGTCTCACCAACTTTCTTTTTTTCAAGCAATTTGAAATGATCAAGACATGTCCCACACACAAGTATAGTAATGCCGCTTTCTTCCAGCTCTTTTAATGCTTTAAGAGCAGCTGATCCTTCTGTCGTAAGCTTTACTCCATTATTTACAAATACAAGCCTCCAAAGCTCTTTACCCATCTCTTTCAGCGTTTTGATAAAATTTACAATAAGTTTTTTACCAAGTTCGTCATCGCCATAACCCATTCTGTCTGTGGCCACCATAACCATTATTTTTTTTTCACTGCTTCCGGATTGTTTATCTTTTTTAGGCAACAATTTTTCTTCACAAGCTCCGGCTATAATGAAATCCTGATCTTTCTGCTTAACGGAGGTTTTGAAACCCTGATTTTCCAAAAATCTGCTTACATTCTGCCTGGCAGCTTCATTATCAACAATAACCACAATTTCTTTTACACCTTCGGTTTCAACAGCAGCCTTAGTTTGAAGCACAGGTGCCGGGCAGGATAGGCCGCGGGCATCTATTTCTTTTTTCATTGATTCTCCCTCACAATTAATTCGAGCCACTTTCAAAACGTTTCAGTTTGGTCAAGCTCAAGGCGGGCGAAAATTTCAACCGCAGGAATACATTGAGTATTTCGAGGATTGAAATTTGAGCCCAACGCTTAAGATCGGCCAAAATGGGGCGTTTTGAAACTGGCTCATTCATATAATTTTAATTTTTTCTTCAGGTTCCGTTGTAACTTCTCCGATCATGGCAGCTTGTGAGATCCCTTTTTCTTTCAACCGATAAAGAAGCTCTTTGGCGCTATCTGCAGCAACACAGATCAGCAAACCGCCGGATGTCTGGGGGTCAAAAAAAACATCCTGAAGTAAAATATCCACAGAAGATGAAATATCTACTATATGCTCCCGGAACTTCCGGTTTTTATGCATTCCGGCAGGTATCATTCCCATAGCGGCATATTCTAATGCTTCTTTTAAGACCGGCACACTGTTTGCCTGAATATGAATACCTAATCCCGAACCAATCACCATCTCAGCCATATGCCCAAGAAGTCCGAAGCCGGTAATATCCGTACAGGCATGAACCGGAAACTCCATCATAACTTCTGCCGCATCACGGTTTAAAGTTGCCATAAGCCGGGTTACAGTATCAATAAGTTTGTCGGATGCAAGCCCACCTTTTATGGCAGTATTTATAATGCCTGTACCAAGAGGCTTTGTCAGAATCAAACGATCTTCTGCTTGTAGATTATTCTTGGTAAGCACTCGCTTGGGATGCACAAATCCCGTGACTGATAAGCCATATTTTAATTCCTTATCCTCAATACTGTGACCGCCAACAAGCACTGTACCTGCTTCCGTAAGCTTATCAAGGCCGCCCTGGATTATTTGACGCAAAACATCTATATCCATGGTCTTGATCGGAAAGCCGACCAGGTTCATGGCTGTTTTAGGTGTTCCACCCATAGCATAAACATCACTAAGTGCATTGGCAGCAGCAATCTGACCGAACCAGTAAGGATCATCTACAATAGGGGTAAAAAAATCCACTGTCTGGATCAACGCCAGATCATCTGAAACCCTGTAAACACCCGCATCATCTGCCCGGTCCAAGCCTACCAAAACATTTTCGTTAGTTGGAAATACCATTCCGCACAATGCTCTGTCCAGGTCCCCTGGCGCAAGTTTAGACGCTCAACCGGCACCTGCAACTGTTTCAGTCAGCCTTAATTTCTTTATGTCTTCCATAAAATATCCCCTTTAAAAACCCTGCACTATTTCACCTTGATCGCAATCATAACATACTTCAAATAATATTAGCCATTAATTGTTCATTCTCCGGCAAGAAGAGCTGCTCCAAAAGCACCAACCATCTGGGGATCATTTGGTATCAGAATTTTTCGACCCAGTCTTTCTGCAAGTAAGTTACGCATACAAGGATTTTTTGCTACGCCACCCGTAAAAACGATTTCGCCTTCCGATGATACACGATTAATCATTCCGGTTGTACGTCGTATAACACTATTGTGCAAACCCTTTGCAATTTCACGCCTTTTGCAACCTCTTGCAATAAGGGAAACAACTTCGGATTCGGCAAACACAGTACACATGCTTGAAATATTGATATCGTTTTTTGCATAAAATGCTTCCGTGCCAAAATCGTCAATATCAAAACCCAAAGTCTTTGCCATGATTTCCAGAAACTTTCCTGTACCGGCAGCGCATTTGTCATTCATTTCAAACTTTTTTATTTTTCCGTTACTATGCAAAGAAATAGCTTTGCTATCCTGCCCGCCAATATCAAGCACAGTCTGAGCATCGGGAAATAAAGCCCGCGCACCCCTGGCATGAGCTTTAATTTCAGTTATCGTAGGCATATCAAAAGATGACCCGATCAGAGAGCGCCCATAGCCTGTTGCTATAATGTTATCGTACGATATTTTGCGCAACAGACCTTTCACCTGTGAAACAGGATCATAACCGGTATCGGTCATGAAGTTATATATGATTTTATCCGCTTCTATAACGACAAGTTCTATTGTACGAGATCCGATATCAATTCCTGCATAACGCATTATTATCTTTTATCCTAAAATTTCAAGAAAAGCTTCAATCCTTGTTTTTAGTTGCCCTGCATCCTCCATGCTATAATCGGTTTCTATCCTAAGTACCGGAATGTTCTCATTTTCAAGAGTTTTTTCAATGGGCATTGATTCCATGATATATGGCTGGCAAAACTGCAAACCATAAAGAATTACTCCGTCCACCTTGTATGTGGCAACCATTTCCCGGATATGATCCAGGCGTTCATGGTTTGGAGTAAAAACTGCGCAATCGATCTTGTAATAGCGATCCACGATGTCTTCAATCATTTCGTCAACAGTTTTGCCGGATTCATCCGTCAGATTCCGCACACCTCTTTCACCAACACAGGATTCTTCTCCCACAATAACAGCACCTGAGGTTTCCACTATAAAAGGAAGCTTCCAGTTGGGTACAGCCTGTGGGCATCCTGAAACAAGAATACGGGGAGTCTTTTCTGGAAATACTCCTTTTTCTTCTTTTATTCTTTTTTCCAGTTCGTCACAGATTTTATTTACAGACTCAGTAAACCGGGCCGGATTATCATAGAAAGAAACCTGGTTTGCCAAAAGCGCATCCAAACCGAATATAGGCGCAGGATCGGCTTTGCGCAGAGCCGAAAGATGATGTATGGCATTTCGTTTAGCATTTACAGTCTGAATTGACTGTTTTAAGGATTCGGCAGTAATGGGAACCCTGGTAAGTTTTTCAAGTGCTTCTTTAAAACGATAATATTCAGCTTTTAAAAGCGCCCTGCCCTGCTCTGATTTTATTTGGGGCAAATCCATAACATAAAGGTTATTAACCAAAGAGTTTAACGATTCATATGCTTTCTTTTTGCCGTCACAGGTGTTTTCGCCTACAACCATATCAGCGCTTTCCAGATATGGACAAACCTTGCCGAGCTTAAATCCGAATGCGGATTTAATAAGTGCGCAAGTATTTCTCGGCAAATATTTTTCAACTTCTTCTATTGCAAAGTCAGCACCGGAGCAAAGCCCTACCAGAGTGGCATTGGCAGCTAATACAATTTCTTCCGGCACAAATACACAGTATGATCCGATGATTTTTCGCCCGGCTTCTTTTTCATCCAAAAGCTCTTTTATCCGCAAACCATGTACTTCGCTCATTACAAAATCGAAATATCCCATATTTTGAGGCCGGTTTTTTTGCGCTGCATAAATATCTCGATATGCTTTTCCCAAAACCCCAAGCAACATATCATGGGCATCAAGATCAAGCCCCAGATTCTTCCACATATCACGGTAATCTTCGCTCATTTTTTACTCCTCCAGCCCAAAAGCATGGTTTTTTAATAAATTTTGCAAAGGATAATACTTTACAAATACACTATACTTATAATATCCCTCTCACCGATATCATCTGCATGTCAAATAGATAGTACTAATATCTATAGGTATAATTTATAGATAAACTTAATGATGCCAGCCAAACAACAACTATTCCTGTCCTACCCTGCTTGATAACCGGCTATAGCCATTCCTTTTATATTTTTTTCTTAAACAGTTTAAATTCAATCAATCATAACATTTCTCATAAATACATAAATTTATACTCTTGTTTAAAAAACCTATTGATTTAATTTAAGCAAAGTATTAACGAAATTTCCGTATTGTTGTTCATTATACAAGTTGTTTATTTTAAACGTTTTCTGGAATAAATAATCCGATATCTCATTTTATTCTTTATTGGATGAGACTTTTGAAAAATGTTCAATTTTGCTCAAGTTCAAGGAAGGCGAAAATTTTAACCACAGGAATACATCGGGTATTTCGAGGATAGCGCTAAAGCTTCACTGCGTGCGAAATTTGAGCATGACGACGGAATCGGATGAAAGGGGGCGTTTTGCAAAGGTCTCAAAAGGATTGAACATGACCGGATATAAAAAAGCCCCGATCTTCATATAATTGAAGCACGGGGCTTTTGTTTTTAAATGTTTTAAACTATCAAAAATTAGCTAGTACTATTTATCAAAACCTGAATTCATACCTTTTAGAGAAAGCGTAAGCTCTTCGATTCTGCCCGAACTGAGTGTGCCCTCCTTGGAGTCCCAGCCCCGCTCCTCATAGTAAGCAGTTAAAAGATCATCGAGATTAGCACTATTTAGCGGCGGGAATAATGAGTTTCCAAACTTGACAGACTCGGCAAGGAACCTTTCGGGTACACCGTCGTCTTTTCGGGTTGCGCCTTCGCGCATATTAAAAGCTTTTCTCATGTCACGGCCACGAGCAGCAGCTTCAAACAGTCCTTTGGCATCCATATCAATTCCGGTAGCAGCAAAATAAAGGTCCGCCCATAAACTGACATCAAACTCCTGATATATGTAATGCATGCAAATACCCAGACATTCCAATATAAAACTATGATCGTCCGCCCATTTGGTCATGCGGGGAACATTATACCCATCAGGACCGGAAGATACGCTTTTAATATCTTTTTCCGTCATTCCTACCTTTTTGCAGTATCGGACCAGTTCATCTCCTGACGTCTTGAAAAACATTATGTTTGAGAAGTGACCGGTTGCATTGGTCAATGCACCAAGAAGAAAGGCGGATAAAAAGATACGCGACTCTATGCCGCCTATTCCCTTGAAGTGAATCGCATAATATTCGGCCCCACGACCGATCTGCCGGGATGCCTCTACAAGACCATTTGCCAAAACATCTCCGATACCTCTCCTGTAAGCAATATCTCGCACTAGCCTGTGAAGGGTTGCTGCATCCCAATCAAGGACCAATCCGCCAGTATCAGCTTTTGTAATAATTTTTTTCTCATAGAGTTCAATAGCCATAGCTGCTATGCCTGAAATGGAAATCTGATCCATTCCAAGCCGGTTGCTCATTTCGGCAAACCGGAGTGCTTGGGGCCATCCTGTAACACCGCAATTGATAGCCGTTATAATCGGATTCAATCCGCAAGATATTGGCAATGCCAGCCCGTCAAGCTCACCGCCTTTTTTTCCGGCCATATAATGTTTGCATCCAACAGGGCATGAAAAGCAACTTCGCCTACTCCGGTGGATTTGATCCAGTAGCTTATCAATATCGTAGTCTTTCAGCAACTCCGGCCCGGCGGTATTGCGAAAGTTCCGGTAAGCAAGTCCGCCCGTATTGACCACACCTTCTAAATGAGCCAGGCCCTTGCCGTATTTACGGAAGTTTTCATTCTGCAGTTTTGGGATTTCTTTGCATAATTTGTTTACTATCTTAATAAATTTCTTAGGGTCCGCCACACTAATACCCTGACTTCCAAAGGTAGCAATAGCCTTTAGATTTTTTGAGCCCATCACCGCTCCCATCCCTGTTCGCGCAAATGCCGAGTATTTATTGGCAATTATACTTGCATCCCTTACAAGATTTTCTCCGGCAGGCCCAATGCTCAATACTGTGTACAGCCTTCCCAGTTCATCCCATACAGCATCGGTTGTTTCCCAGGTATCTTTGCCCCATATGTGACCAGCTTCACGAATCTCAACTTCATCCCCTATCTTCAAATACACGGGCCTATCTGCCTTGCCGGTGATAATAACATGGTCATAACCTGCAAACTTCAGCATTCCCATGTGTCCGCTGCCTGATGATCCGATAAACCGGGAAGAAGGTGATTTAGCAGTAATATTGGATTTGCCTGCACCAGGAGTCAGTGTACCAACCAGAGGCCCGACACCTAATATAAGAGCATTTTCAGGCGATAAAGGCTCAACATTCGGTTCAATATAGTCATAAGCCAGGCGAGCATTGATTCCGGCACCACCAAGAAACTTATAAATTAATTCTTCATTAAGGGGTATTTTACTGATACTGCCAGTGCTTAAATCAACTTTTAGGATGTTGCCTGCGTAAGCGTTTATTTTATCCATTGCCTACTCCTATTCGATGCTTATGTTGATTTTGAGTAAGATCAGACTTTTTCAGGCATCTGATTAAATCCGTCTGCTAACTTTTCGATAACAAGTGCGTCAAATTCACAGTATTGCACACATACTCCACATAAATTACAATCATTTTTAAGCGTTATCTCAAAACATTCCATATTGTAAAATGGCACAACCATGATTTTTGATTTTGATATATTAAAGGCCTTTTCAGTAGATGTGAAAAAAGAGCAGGCCAGGCTGCATCGAAGACAACCTGTGCAAAATTCCGGGGATATTATAATTTTTTTGTTTTTCTTTTTAGACATGATTTACCCCCTTTTGCTTTTTGATAAGGATTTTTTGTATATGTTATATGGTTTACAGCAAATATGATATTGAAAAAACAATAATTCATCAAGAAAAAAGGGGAATAGCTTTGCACTTAGGGTTGGCTACTCCTTCCAGTCGCTTTTACTTTCGGTTCACCTTCCGATTCGCTTCACCATTAGACAACTCATAACGAAGATGCCCTTGCCTTCGGCTAATGTTTATGTCTCGAAAATACCTTGACTTATCATATTTAATAAGTTATTAAATTTAATAATGTGGCGCATACGAGAACATCACAATTTAAATAAGATTATTGCAAAATTACCGTTGCAGGTCGTGAAAAAATACGAACTTTGGAAAGATATTGTTTTTCGACATGGGCCAGATATATTACGTGAATTTCCTGGTTTTCATGACGAAAAATTAAAAGGAGAGTTTGAAGGACAACGATCATCACGGCTTAATATTCAATATCGTGTTATTTATTCTATCGAAAAAGAGATAGTATCAGTTTATACCATTGATATAACACCACATAAATATTAGGGGGTTAAAATAATGAAAATTAAAAAATCGGACTATATGCCGGCAAAACAGCATACGATCTTAACTACCGGAGAAGTAATTAAAATGTTGCGTGAACTAAAAGGATGGACTCAAGAGGAATTATCAAAATATTGCTCTATCAATGCAAAAAATATCAGTATGCTTGAAAATGATAAATTAGAAATAGGGAAAAAAAGGGCCTTGCAACTCGCCACTGCATTTAATGTACATCCTGCTATAATTATGTTTCCTGAATACGAATCAAAAGAAATTCAAAAAGCGGCATAACAAAGGGTTAACCGGAAATGCTGTTGAGACGCCGAAGAATTTTTTATCAGTTTGTTGCCAATAGATGTAATCGTCTTGTTCAAATCAATGGTGGATTTTTAAGCAGATTTTTTCTGCCACAACATGAAAATCAACAGGACCCCAAAAGCCGGGCCGGTGCTTAAACCGTTGAACGAGACGCTACGCCGCAGAAAAAACCTCAAATTAGTATATACTCACATAGCAGCCAAATTCCGGGCATTATTTCATGAGGAGATACATCATGATTTTTTTAAAACCAAATATTGAAAAGCTTAGAAAAAACCACAATATAAAAGGACTGCTCAAAGCGCTATCCTATAAAGAAGCATTTATCAGATCAGATGCCGCCTTTACTATCGGTCAAATATTTGAGGGATATAATAAAAGTCCTTTAAAAGACGAAGCCTCTACAGCATTAGTACAAACATTGGTGGATTCTGATTTTAATGTACAAGAGACCACTGTCTACGCTCTTGGACACATGAGGCAAGTTGAGCCACTGATTGAGGTACTTAATAACGGTGAAAAGCAATTACGTATTGTTGCCGCAAAAGTAATGGGATGGAATTTACAAAACCTGTCAGTTATAGACGCATTGGTTATAGCTTTAAAAAATGATAGAGATGAAGAAGTCAGGAGTAATGCTGCCAGTTCACTGGGAAGTATAATAGAAGATCGAAAACGTCAATTTGATCAATATGAAGAAAACTATGATAAAAAAATTATCGACGACTGTTGTAAAGTATTGTTGGAAGCACTTAGAGATACACCATTGGTTTATTCGAATGCTCTCTGGGCCTTGGCCAAATCAAAAAAGAATGATGTTATCCCTCATTTGATTAAAGGATTAGGTGATGAAAATGGAGCAGTCCGTAAAATGGCTGCCGTGGGTTTGGGTATGGTAGGGTCTGCCGTCGGAAAAGAGGGGGTTAACAGTTTGGTAAGAACTGTACAAAATAGTAATGAATCCGTAGAAACACGCGAATGCGCCATTCGTTCTTTGGGTAGTATTCAGAACGATATTGCCCTACAAGCACTGCATTTATTGCATGAAAGTCCTGTCGCTGATAAATTCAATACAACCATTGATTATGCTCTCGGGCAGTATCCATCGAATAAAACAGCGGTAGCAGCAAAACAGCATAAACAAACATGGCAGTATTGGGCATATATCCATAAGCACGGTCAATTACAAGTAAAAGAATGGTATCAAGGTAATACTTTTATTCAAGAAGCACCCACATCTCCAAATGTTAAGCATTTCCTTGAAGAGCCTTTCGAAGCAACATCTATTGAAGAGGCAGAGGAGATTGCCGCTAAATTACTGAATCTTAATTAACTAATGCAAGCGCACATAAGGAATAAGGATTGATTTGCGGGTCCACAATCTTATCCGGTGGTTGAACAAGCCCGGTGTCTTTATATAATCCCTTTAAAAGAAAAAGTAACTAAAGGTCAAATGTAGACCTGACATCATTTGTCTCTTCATATAATTTCAAGTTTATCGATGATATGTGGTAGCAAATACTCTAATAGATCAAGAGCTTTAGTTGTAACTTC
Source organism: Pseudomonadota bacterium (assembly GCA_043825875.1). Taxonomy (GTDB): domain Bacteria; phylum Desulfobacterota; class Desulfobacteria; order Desulfobacterales; family RPRI01; genus RPRI01. Next base: position 124,793 of record JBDRRF010000076.1, read on the forward strand.
AACAACGTTATTTGGCGTCGGCTCTAAGCGTTCTATTATTCTCCTTTTTTCACCCTTAACCATTCCAATATATTCTTTATCGTAGATAAAATCGAATGATGACTGGCCTGTTAAAAATAAATTTCCAATATCTAACCCGATCCATGGTTTTTCAAATCCAATGAGGAACGACATAAAGGTTCGTAATGAACCACGTTCAAATCCAATGAATAACTTATTATCATTCGATATTTTTCTATAGAAAGATCTTGCTCCAAATATAGGTTTTTTCTTGGCGATTTTGTATCCAGGATCTCGTTCTTTTATTGTTTCTTTTATTAATTTATTTACATCAAATTTCGGATATACTTCTGAGTATCCAGTAATATACGCCATATAATTTGTGCCCTCACGTACTTTATACCATTTGTAGAATTCATCTCTTGCTTCTATTAAGTCAGGATATCTATCATAGAAGGATCGCGATTCAGAAAGCCCAATAAGGCCAGAGAATTGTTCTTTAACATTTTGTTTAAAATATTGAACAAGTTTATCCTTGATGTTTTTGTCGATATCATCTTTGTAAATGTGATACTTTTCTAAAACCTCATATGATACTTCTTTTGGCCAATTAAAATTATCAAAAGGTGAGACCCTAAATATTATCTGTTCTGTCAACTCAATTAGTTTCTTACCTGTATGAAACTTTTCTTTTTCATCCATACATTTCAATCCTAAACATAACTAGGAGTTCTATAGAAAAAAACTACCTTTTATGCGAATTTGCAGGTTATACAGAAAAAGCAAGTTAAGTGCCAATACTGCTTTTTGTGCTTTATCCTTTGCCGGCAATAATGTTTTAAATAGCCCGATCCAGGTATCTCGAATACCAATTTACACTAGAGAGCGCAGCCTACTCCCGGTTTTTATAGTTCAGGCATTCAAAACAAAGATCACAAATACTACCTTGTCCTCTGTTTTAAAATTTCCTCCCTGCTCTCAGGAGGGTCATCTTTTCTTATGCGAACTAAATCAACAAAACTACACCTTTTTAAAGCTTCTTCTCTGTCCTGGTCTTCGTTTCTTGTACGAACTATATCGGAGGGCTGATCTATAAAATCCCCATACCTGAATTTTTGTTCAAGATTTGATAGCTGTGTTTCAGTACTCTCTAAGTGTTTTTCCGTTTCAACAGCATTTGAAAAATACAGGATATTTCGCTCAAGTGTTTCAAACGCAACCTTATTCCCGCTTTTCAAAACCTTCCTGGCATCTTCCAATAACTCCGATACAATCGGAAGTTCATCTTTGATATCCTTATATATATCTGATTCCTCCAGGAACATCTCCCCTTTGCCGGTAAATAACCAGTTGAGATTCACATTAACGTTACCTGCCCAATTAATTAGAGCATCCAAATCCACGCTGTTACGTTTTATTTTATTAGACAGATTTTTATCTGATATATCAAATATTAATAACGCAATATCCTTTTGAGTCTTCCCTGTTATTTCCTTAATTCTTTCAATTATTATTTTATAATCTATCATTTAGCGTATTTATTTTTTGAAATGATAACAAATCGGTGGATATAATCCTTAATTCAAACAAAAGGTATCTCATGAAAACTAAGATACTGTATATTCTTTCCATGGAATCAGGGATGGATCAATTAACTTCATAAAACCCAGCAGGTCTTTACTACCCTGATACTCAAACAATCCACATGAACTCTTCGACGCTAAAATGAGCGGAATCCCAGGAAAAAGCCCTTGGTAAGCTGCCCGCGTCTTTCTTGAAACTTGTATAGTTTGCATTGCTGATTTGTTAACTATTACGATAGCAAATGTAACAGCTTGTTCTTTAATCACGGCACCAGAAATCTTCATTTTAATCCCCCTTTCCGGGTTAATGATGGTTTTAAATATATTATTAAAATCAGGAGTAAGTAATGCGTCCGGCAGACAGACAAAGCGCCTTGAAAAAAGCAGGCTTCACTCAAAAAGATATAGCAAAGGAGCTTGGTATGGGCCAAATGCCCGTGTCGAACGAAAACAACGGTGTTCCAACTTACGAAAGCATCCGCCAAGGCAATTGCACAAAAGATCGGGAAAGAATAAACGGAAGTTTTCCCGCAGTATTATTTTGGCAATAAACGCCTGCGTAAAAACTGGATTATAAATAGTCTATAAGTATAAGAAAGTCAATGCTTAAAAAGCGAAACAATATAGATAAAAAACCATACCTTTATTAAAATTAAGAAGTGTGATAATTATGAAATATATTTTTACCCACCCCTCGTTACTGAAACGGGAATAGATGATTGTGTGGCGCTTAAGAAAAGCAACACTATCAGAACCTACGATCTTATTAAATAAACTTTGAGGCTTACCGTGACACGACTAAAACTGCTTATAGGCCAATGGATAGCTCAAACTGCCAGAAGATTACGCAATAACTTCTATCTTTATCTTGCCGCCCTGTTTACGCTTTTTGTATTGTTTGATGCCGGCGTGTTACATGTGGGAGAAAACATGCGTCAAAGGACATTTGATTTCATGGTCCGAAGCCGTGTGATTGTGCCTAAGCCGGATAAAGAGATTGTGATTGTGGATATAAACGAAGCCAGTTTAGCTGCTATGGCAAAGGAATATGGACGCTATCCATGGCCGCGTCAGGTGTTCGGCGAGTTTTTAGAAAATATCGAAGCACAAAAACCCAAAGCCATCGTTTTTGATATTTTATTTAGTGATGCTGATATAACCAACCCGGATAGCGATGCTTATTTTAATGAAACCATAGCTGACACGGATAACACTTTCTTTCCTTTTATACGGTTGTCGGAAACCCAGGATAAACTTAGCGCATTAAAACCTGTTATGCTGCCAGGCGTAACTGAAATAATCAAAGGGCAATCGGATAAAGATGCCACGATTGCCTTGATATTACCACATTTTGCGGCAGCAATTAATTCTGGCCGTTTAGGGTTCAATAACATATACCCGGATAAAGACGGCATAGTACGTGAATATCGCCTTTATAGAGATGATTATGGCTGGAAGGTGCCATCGCTGTCTATGAAAGTCGGTAATATGCTTGGCTACAACATGCCGGAAACACAAAGTGTGCTTATCAATTGGCGCGGCAAACCCTTTACCTACCAATACGTCACATTCAGCGATGTACTTTTTGACATGAGCAGTAAAGTAAAAAAACGTCCGCAAAATGAATTTACCGGAAAAATCGTCATCATCGGCTCTACCGCACCCAGTCTGTTTGACCTTAAGGCAACGCCTATGGCTAAAATTTATCCGGGAGTGGAAATTTTAGCTACCGCCATTGATAATGTCAAACATGGTGATTATCTTCATGTCTGGCGCGGTTTTCTATCCTATGTATTTATCAGCCTGTTACTTATATGGCTCACAACCGCAGCTTTTTATAAGAATGCAGATCGCAACAAATTAAACAGGATTTTCAGTAGCAGCCAGATTATCTTACTGGTAATTTCTTATATCAGCATCAACACCACAAATACTTACATACCCTTGAGCGGCCCGGTCATTTGGGCTATTGCGTATTTCAGCATCGCTAAAGTTTATGCACTGGCCACTGACCTTGCTCTGCAACGATGGTTGGCATTTGGCGTAAAAACCGGCAAGGGAGAATCGCAGGCACTTATTATGCCTATTTTGGTGGAAAGCGAATATCCTTTAGGCGATGCGATGCTTAAAAAACTAAAGCGGCAAATTGAACTTAATTGCCGCACACCTAATAATGTCGATATCCTGAAGGGTTCTCAAAGTGGTATTTGGGGATTATTTGGCGACACGATTGTTGTAAACTGGACTTATTCCGAAGCACTTGATCAATATGCACAAAAAGCAAAGCAGGATGCAGAGCAATTGGCCGGACAATTATCTGCAATATTGAAAAATGTTGGCTTACCCGACGATACTCAAGTATATTACTCTATGCATACAGGAGGATTGACAGGAGACAAGCCGTTAGCAAACCAATGGCGCAGCTTGTTTGCCCAGGCCATTCTCAAATTAGAACATAACGGAAAGGTTAACCATGAAAATATATAAAGCTATATTATTAGCAGCCTTATTACTGCCGGGATTATCCTTAGCAGGCGAAATGGGAAGTGCTCTTAAAGCGGATATCATTCGCGCGGAACCTTATTCCGATGCTAAAAAAACAGGTAGTTTTGCGCGTGGCGATAAACTGGAAATTCTTAGCAAAAAAGGTGGGTGGCTAAAGATAAAAACCGCAAAAAACAGCGGATGGGTACGCTTATTATCGGTTAAACGCGGTATCAGCAAAGGCGGTAATGAGGCCACAGGCATTCTGGCATTAGCAAGTGGCCGTGCAGGCACAGGACAGGTGGTAGCAACAACCGGTATACGCGGTTTAAATGAGGAAGAACTTAAAAGCGCTGAATATAATGCAGCCGAAGTCAAAAAGCTGGAAAGCTATACCCAAACTTCTGAGCAAGGCCGGCAGTTCGCTCAAAGCGGTGGTCTTGAATCCGTCATATTTTCCTACTTGCCGGAATCACAAAATAAAGGAGATAAATAATGCGCTCACTTTATTCCATACTTATTTTTATGTTTGCCATCTTTTTACTGCAAGCATGCGCTAATGATTTTGGAGCTGCATTAAATGAAGTAGTCAAGAGCAGCACTTCTTGGGAAACCGGCACAGACAGTAAAGAAACTTCATCCACAAATACAGCAAAAAGCGAAAGCAAACCAGCGTTTAACTTATTAAGTCCCTCCAGGCAGGAAGAAATTCAGATAGGCCGCCAAATCACGGGCAATCTGCTGGGAGCAGCTCCACTTGTAAATGATGCAGAACTGCAAAATTATGTAAATAAAGTCGGACGCTGGGTAGCCAATCAGGGTGAACGCGCAGATTTACCCTGGCACTTTGGCGTAATCGAAAGCGAAGACATCAATGCCTTTGCCGCGCCCGGCGGCTATGTTGTCATCACCAAAGGACTTTATCGGAAATTGGAAAACGAAGCACAACTGGCAGGAGTGCTCTCTCATGAAATAGCCCACGTTATCAGGAGTCACCATCTCAAAATCCTGCAAAAAACCCAACTGCTGAATTTTGGTTCAGACTTACTGGGCAAGCAATTAGGCAGGGATAATCAGGTAATCCAAAAACTGATCGGCAGCGGTGCGGAAGTTTGCGCCCGCAGCCTTGACAAGAGTGCCGAATTTGAAGCCGACCGCATGGGTGTAGTACTAAGCACCAGGGCCGGTTACGAGCCTTTTGGTTTACCTGAAGTTCTGCAAGCAATCGGGCAAACAGGCAGGGATGAAAGCAGAGTGGCCTTGCTGTTTACAACCCATCCACATCCTGATGACAGATTAACAAAACTGGACGATGCCATTGGTAACAGGCTGGATAGTATTAAAGATGGAAAGACACTGGGTGAACGGTTTTATCGTTTGAAGAATCAGGAATAGGCGGATTCACAAACCATCCCGACAGTTTCCCGATTGCCTTCTACTTTCATATCGCAACCAACATTTTTTGCACCTTTATTTGCGAAAAGAACAGCTACAGCCCTGCCCTGCCCCATATCTGAACACGATAACGCAGATATGGGGCACAAGATGACGTTTATGGACGGACACTATTTAGGCTCAATCTCTACCAGCGTTACATTGACGCCACAAGTAGCCTGTGGATCAAGTATATACTCTTTGAAGATCTTAAACTTGTCTTCAAAATGATTCTTTATTGTTTCTTTGTCGAATTCAAGCAAATTTGCTGCAATGCCCATTTCCTGCGCTTTGTCACGTCCTGAATCGGCGTTGTCTACTCCAAAAGCCACTCCGTATAAACCTTCTCCATGCTTTTCAAGATGTTGAACCATTCCCATGGCTAATGGATTGGTAGTTCCAGGCAATGGTGAAAAAAGTTCTATTCCGGCTTCCCAGCTGATCGCGCATCTTACGCCAAAGATCTCTTCTACTTTAGCATCATGAAAAGTAACACCCAACAATTTTGAATAAAGTGCTACTGCTTTTTCAAAATCCCGTGCAACAATGTATACCCTGTTAACTCCTTTGACTTTCATGTTTCATCTCCTAATATTATAGTTTATTCTAATATTTCTTTATCTCTCTGATGCCTCTTTAGCGCTGTTCTCGCCTGCTATACGACCCGAAGGTTTAAATTTTAGCAGACATCTACATTTCCACCTCTTTTTTTAATGCAAGCATAATAGCTTTAGATGGGTTCTTTAAAAGTTCAACTAATTAATTTGCTAAAATCTATCCCCAAATCTTCCATAACTACTTGAATACCGGCTCTTGCACCGCCAAATACGCCAGGTCCGGGATGCGTACATGATCCGATCATATATAATTTATCAACAGGTGTATGGTAATTGTGCCAGCCGGAAAAAGGACGGTTTCCGGACATCTGCAAATTATATGTTCCTATCTGGCATATGTCGCCATTCATCATTGTGGCATTATGTCTTTCATAAAATAAAGGAGAATGAATGGCTCTTCCTAAAATATTATCGCTTCCCATGTTGGTAGCCAGATCCTGCAATTTGCCCAAAATATCATCTGCCACATCCGTTTCTATTTCATCCCATTTTTTAGGTCCGCCGTCTCTTAAAGCATAAGGTGCAAATGAATACAGGTACATGGTATGCTGACCTTCAGGCGCTCTTGTCGGATCAAGTTGTGTTGCAACAAAGGATGAAAAAACATCATTTCTTGGAATCCCGTTATCAATAGCTTGAAAAGCATGCTGAAATTCATACGGGTCTGAATTGTGATATGCCATCCAGTGCGATTTAAATCCGTTTTTCCAGATCGGAGCTTCTTTTAATGCAAGATGCTGGTTTAAAGCGGAAAATCCGGAATGCTTTAATGTCCTCACATTTTCTACAAAATCTTCAGGCAGCTTACTTCCCGATACCATACCGGGAAATACTTGTTTAATGTTTAAAGTAGATAAAACCGCTTTTGATGCCTCAATCTCTTCACCGCTATCAAGGACTATACCTGTTGCTTTGCCATCGGAAATCTTAAATTCTTTTACAGTGCTTGAAAGCTTTATCGTGCCGCCCATAGATTCAAAACACTTTGCCAATGCTACAGATAACATACCGGAGCCGCCAACAGGAAACCCACTACCGTATTTATGCTGCAATGGTATGAATAGAAAAAGATGAAGCCCGGTGCCTTTTACAAAAGGATTGATCATTTGTTCTGCCGAAAAACGTGTCATAATAATGCGCATTTTATCACTTTCAAACCAGTCTTCGGCTATATCCCAGGCGCTTGACAACAAAGCTTTGATAAGTATTCGGCCCGCAGGGTTTGAATCCATCATGGCCATTGTCTGCCCAAAACTTGGTGTAGGATTATACATTCCCATAAGCAACATATCCAGTAACTGAAACGACCAGTCATGGAATTTACGATAGGCTTCAGCATCCCGTGGCGAAAACTGAGCTATGCTTTCACAGGTTTGATCAAGGCTTCGATGTTGTGTAAAATACGAACCATCATCAAAGTTTACTCCAGCAAACGAATCAGGTGTAATATATTTCAACCCGAATTTGGATAATAATCCAAGCTCATCATTTTGTATCAGAGGATTCGGATAAATCAGGCCATGCCAGGTAGAGCAAACATCATGTTTGAATCCTGGCACTGTTATTTCATCGGTAAATACTCCGCCACCTACCTTATTTCTGCTTTCAATCACACATACTTTAACACCCGCCTTTGCAAGATATGAAGCAGCTATTAAACCATTATGACCTGCGCCAACCACTACTACATCGTATTTTTCCGCCATTTTTAAAAACTCCTTTCTGTTTATAGTGTTTGTATATAAAACTCTGTGAAAGATTTGATTTTATAAGGTAGTTAAAATATAATTGTGAGTAAGCTACAGACTTCTGCCAGCATTAATATCCTTCATAGATTGCTTCATTACCTCACGTGGTGATAGACAATCTCCTGCATATAGTTCCCCAACGTTACCTCTCAAAGCATGGTAAAGTTGAATATTAGCCTTATTCCATGTTGCCAGAACAAACGAATCTACTTCTTCAATATTTCTTTCCTTGTGGGTAAAAGCATCAACTAAACAACCCTCGAATGCAAGTCGTTGGGTTTTAATAGGAATCCAGACCAGGTGGACTTTAAGATAATTTTTTGTATGTGCTCCACGTTGATAAAATCGCATAGTGAGACATTATAATCTTTTCTTCGCCTAAAGGCGATGGATTTCAACCATCCCTTAAAGAGGCATTAAAAGCAATTATTTTTTATATGATTTTATTGCTTAGATCATGCCAAATAATTAATATTAATTATATCAGGAAAATATACATATCCGAATATAAGGGGCCACGATAAAAAAGATGTTTTTGTGATATTTCATAATTGGTTTTATGCTATAATGCACAATATACTAAATATCATAAATAGAATTGATTTTTAGGATAGCAAAAGGAATGGACTGCCTATTTTTTGGAAACCGGATGAATTGTTAAACAGACATTCTGCTTTTACCCATTACTACCCTTTTTTATATAGCGATCTTTTAGTTCCCATTTCTGGATTTTTCCGGTATGAGTTAAAGGCATACTATCTATAAAATCAACAGACTTTGGGGCCTTATAACGAGCCAGATTATCTTTGCATAGCTTTATGATTTCATCTTCCGTAGCTTTTTTGCCTTCTTTTAAAACGATTACCGCTTTTACTGCTTCACCCCATTCAGGGTCCGGTACCCCGATTACTGCTACAATTTCAACGGCAGGATGTTTGTAGATTATATCTTCTACCTGCTTTGGCGTAATATTTTCTCCTCCGCTTATAATAATATCTTTCTTCCTGCCGGTAATATAGATATAATTATCTTCATCCAAGTAAGCCATATCCCCTGAATGAAACCATCCATCCTTTAATACTTTTGCAGTTTCTTCAGGATTTCCCCAGTACCCTTGCATCAGATTGTCGCCTCTGTAAACCAATTCACCTTCTATCCCGCTTTCAACAAATTTACCTTCATCATTAATTATTCTTATATCACAACTGGGCATTTCCTTTCCGACGGACAACATTCTGCGCATTTGTTTTTTGGTTCCGTTAAGCACATGATCTTTTGGCGGTAAAGCTGTGGCACAACCTGCAAGTTCGGTAAAGCCATAAAGATGAACAAACTTATTGCCGAATTTTGGAATTGCTCTTTCTAAAATTGAAAACGGCATTGGCGCACCGCCATATATATACCACCGTACCGAAGAGTGATCATATTTATCCAAGTCAGGATAGTTCAACACCCGCAAAAGTGTAGTTAAAACAAAATGTGAAACAGCAGTAATTTTTTCTTTTTCAATAGCATTTAATATAAGATCAGGGTCAGGTCTTTTTATAAACACAAGACTTCCGCTCATATAACTTATTGCCATATTAAACCAGAAAAACGGGATATGAAAATAAGGACTAAATATCAAAAGATTGTCTTTTTCGGTAAGTTGAAATTTGATAACAACATCTCTTGAACCTGCCAGCCAGCTTTTATGAGTCCATATTACTTCCTTGGGCATACCGGTTGTGCCACTAGTATGTATCAAGGCCGCTATATCTTCTTCCTTAACAACCACATCAGGCCGCTCATAAGTACTTTGAGAAATTAATGTTTCGTAATCGTAAGTATTATTGTTGCTCGTTTTCCCTACTGAAATAAATATTTGAACTTCTTTTACAGATGGCTTTATGGATTCCATTAACCGGCTGTATGTTTGCTCAAAAAATATCCCTTTAACGCCACAACTTGTAATTAAATGGATTATCTCATCTTCAGAAAAGTGCGCATTTATGGGAATAACAATCATTGCTCCTGTTGTAACGGCAAGTACTATTTCCTGTGCTTCAATCATATTATGAGGAAACAAAAATGCTACCCTGTCTTCTTTTTTAAGCCCTAAACTTCGTAAAGCATTGGCAAGGCCGTATATCCTCTTTGCAACTTCTTCAAAACTTAATCTCTTATCTTCAAAACATACAGCAGCCTTTTGTGGATATCTCCAAAGATTTCTGTCGATAACATCCCCGATAACCATTTTAATCCCTCCAGTGGTTGATAAGAACCAGCTTTATTATGTGAAAGATATAAGGAGATCACCCTTGGGTGTCAAGGAAATAATTGGAAGACAACCGGAATCGGAATAAGTGAATAATATATTGATATTATAATCTATTAATCCAGATTTCATACAGAACCTCATAATTCTGCCCTTGCCTTCGAATAGTATTTATGTTTATGATATTAACGATTAATAGAATTAACACACAGGGGACATTCATCCTATAAACATACGCCCATGCCGTGTGCGCACCTGAAAATTCACCGATCCCAAAAATCGGGTTGGTGATTATACCAATAGGAGCATCATGAAAGACTATTATCGCCCAATACTTTTGTGGATTTTTGCTTTCCTGATCGTTTCATCAATCAGCACAAATGCATACTGTGAAACAGCTGCTGTATCATTAGATCAACCAGGCCCAATCTTTAAGATGGAATTTAGACGCCATACATGCAATGTAATTTTAATGGAACTGACATTTTCAACGGCACAGATTTCCCGGGAGGAAGAAGTCCAGCTTATTGGTAATGGATCATACCAGGCAGATACTAAAGAATTGATTAATCCAGGAATAACTGTGCCTCTTAGAATTCGAGTTGTAAAAATTGAATCAAAATTATTAGGGCAAGCAAAGGAAAGAGAAATTCGCTCGTGGGAATGCAAAACGCAGGGCATATCGTCGTTTTCACCAGGCCCAGAGAGGTCAGTAAGTCGAAGCGCAGGTTCAATAACTCTTCCGAGAGGAAAGTATCGAATTGAGGTATCATTACTTGAACCGGTTACCGCGCTAAAAGACATTCCAGCTTACTTTGGGTTTGGATCATCCTTTAAAATCAGCCCAAATCGTGAAGACTGCCGATAATCTTTAACTTGTAATGTATCAAAAAATCGATGCGGCAGACTGACGGTTTTGCTATATACCTCAACAGGCATAGATAAAGAAAACATATGAATCCAAACGAATATACAAAACGGATTAAATCCAAAATACTCGACTGGGGTGCCGATTTGGTCGGAGTGGCGGATGCCGAACCCTTGAGAGAACTTAAAGTTAATCCACCTGATTTACTGGATGGTTTCACACATGCTGTTTCAATTGCTATTCAGTTGCCGGTAGCTGTATTTGAGACAATTACAGATAAACCTACACCGGTTTATAGCGCAATATATAAAACCGCTAATAGTATTTTAGATGAACTTGCATATCGCACCTCAGTACTGCTTCAAAAAGACGGATACCTCAGCCTTCCTGTACCGGCATCCCAGATTCTTGATCGTAAAAACTGGTATGCTGCAATCAGCCACAAAGCTGTGGCAAGAATGGCAGGTCTTGGCTGGCAAGGAAAAAATCTACTTCTTATAACGCCTCAATTCGGTTCCAGGGTTCGTCTTGTAACCATTCTCACACAAGCACCGCTAACAGCCGATACTCCTATGGAGAACCGGTGCGGAAGCTGTATGTTATGCCGCAATTCCTGCCCTGTCCAGGCGATCAGAGGAGTAAATACAGCAGACCATTACAAAGACAGGGAAGAAGCCTTACATTTTTCCAGATGTGTTGAAAAACTTATGGAAGAATATGCAAAACTACCTGATATCGGCGCACCTATCTGCGGCATCTGTATCAAGGTTTGCCCGTTTGGCCGTAAAACTGGAAAATTGCATGATATTTAAAAAAAAGAAAGATATATCAACATTAGATGATGTTCTCAAATCAAGCTGGAAAGAACTTCACAAAGGTGTTCGAAATTTCAGACATCCCTTTTACAGACCGGCCTTTACTACTATTACCAATAACAAACCGGAAGTGCGAACCATCATTCTGAGAGGTTTTTTGGAAGAAGACCGGACATTGATATCTTACTGCGATGCCAGATCTCCCAAAGTTTCTCAGATCCGAAATAATCCTAATGTGAGCTGGTTATTCTATCATCCTAAAAAGTGGCTACAGTTGCGTCTATCAGGAACAGCTACGGTCCATATTGACGATAATACGTCTGAATCTCAATGGAAGAAAGTAAGCCAAACCAATAGAATCAACTACTGCACAGAAATGCCGCCTGGTTCGCCCACCAATAAACCTACTTCCGGCCTGCCGGATTTTGCCCGTGATCAAGCACTTAAACTGCTTGATCATCCGGAAGCCTATAAAAATTTTGCCGCCATTGTCTGCCGGTTCAATGAAATGGACTGGTTGCTGCTGAAAATGACGGGGCACATCCGGGCGAAATTTCATTGGGAAGATAATCGCATAAATGCATCATGGGTAATCCCATAAGCATTAGTGGCGACATATAAAATGCCACCCTACGTTTGATGAAATACAGAAGAGTTACGGCAGATGAGATGCGAGGCGGGGTTTTACATCCCGCCCCACGTTTTATAAATGGATTTATCTCTTCTTCACTATTATCAAGTCTTGTTGGTGGGGGGGAGGTTCCGATGGTTAGGCAGTTATGAAAAATATAAATGCGGTTCTTTTTATTGAATAGCTTCCTGAAAGAAAGCATCCGACAACGTTGAGCTTGATCCACCATTTCAACCAGAAATCAATAAAAATAGGGAAAAGTGTCGGAATAGTTTACAAAATCAGTTTTTTTAAAATACCATCATATATAATTGTATTTCTTATATAAAAGCCGTGAAAGAGCAATTTTCCTCATATCAAGCGTAGGGATTCTTTACATAATTATTTATACGAATATCACCATAACTGCATGTTATTCTTATATTATAGATAACTATTACCCATTTTGGTGTTTGAAAACTGTCGGATTTCTTTACAAATTTAACCTCAACATTAAATTATTATTTCTTTCATCTGTGCAAATCAGACATTGCCATTTATGATTATTAATAAATATGAAGTGGTTGTAATTACATAATATATAAGTAAGCCCTTGTTCGAGGCATGGTATAATATTTGCTATATTATCAACAAACATATAAAAACTATTAAAAAGGAGGATAAAAAATTGAAGAAATATTTTATAGGATTGGCATCCGTATTATTAATGTTTTGTATAGTGGGGATAGCACAGGCAGATACAATTAATTTAACAGGAACAATACGTGATTTCAATTCCAGTCATCAACACTTTGAATCAAGTATTGATAATCTTGTTACGGGTTTGGTTGAAAACACCTTAGGAGCTGATAAAAATCCTGTGCGTACTACAAAGACTACAAGCTCAATGCCCGGTGATTTATCTCTATTTAACCAATGGTACAATGATGTTGCAGGGGTTAACATGGCCGACAGTCTTACCATAACCCTTGACAATGGCGGCTCCGGCGATGTTTATTCATACAGCAATAATTCATTCTTCCCTATCGATAACCAGTTGCTTGGAAATGAAGGAAGATCTCACAACTACCATTTTACATACGAACTTCATTCCAGCTTTACCTACCAGGGGGGCGAAATTTTCTCTTTCACAGGAGATGATGATTTATGGGTTTTTATTAATGATGAGCTTGCTGTTGACTTGGGTGGAATCCATGGTGCAGTAAGTGGAAGTGTGGCTTTGAACACATTAGGGCTAATATTAGGTAATGATTATGATTTTGATCTGTTTTTTGCTGAACGTCATACAACCCAATCAAATTTTAGCATTGAGACATCAATTCTGCTTAAAGAAACCACCGTCCCCGAACCCGCCACCATGCTGCTCTTAGGCCTTGGGATAGTTGGTTTGGCAGGGGTCAGGAGAAAGATTAAGAAGTAACAAAAATATAATTCTATTTAGTTCCACAGAAAGGCAGGGCCAGAAATGGTCCTGCCTTTTTTATTGTATGTTTCAAACAGCATTCGTTACCTTTCGAAATTATTTATATTAACGTTTTGTAGGTGAAGCCGCCACATCTTCACAATCCCCCATTTCCGCTATATTCAAACCGAAATTACAGATATAAACGCCGATCCGGATTTATTCAGACTCTCTGCTTTCCCGATGCAACACGGTTTCCGATTAAATATCTTCTCTGCAATGATTTATGTTATCATGCCTGCAACATAAAACATCGGCCAGTAAAATTAAAAAGTAACAAATATGTTTATTTATTTGGTGAAATGCGGTACAAAAATATCGGCCAATATATCGGCCAAAATCCTGGATGTTTTTCTGTTTATTTAACTGCAATAATTCGTTTTGACTTATTATTTTATTTTACTAGATCGGCCAATATACCGGCCAAACTTTCAATATAACCAATAATTCATATTTAAAAGAGTACTCACAATCAGTTAAAGCATAAGGATTTAATATCGGCCAAATTACCGGTATATGCCTGGAGGGTAAACATGGAAGATGGTTTTTATACAAAAGTTTCGGAAATGGAACCAATGATGCCTATTGATCCTACGGGAGAACTCGACGATTTGGCGATTGAGGTGATTCGTAAATCAGCCTGCATTAGTACCGCTGTTCATCCGGTTACCCGAAGAGGAGTAGTGGAATTAGTAAGAAAAATGAACAGCTACTATTCCAATTTAATAGAAGGGCACAACACTCATCCTGTAGACATTGATCGAGCTATGCGAGAAGACTTTTCCAGTGATCCTGCAAAAAGAGCAAGGCAATTGGAAAGTAAAGCACATATAGAAGTTCAGAAATATATCGAGACCCACATCGAAAATGCTCCGGAAACAGTCATTACGAGCAAGAGTTTTTTGTGCCTGATACACCAAGAATTTTATAAGCGTATGCCTGAAGAGTACCTTGTCGTACAACGTGCGGATGGAAAAGCTGAAAAGGTGATCCCTGGCAAAACAAGGGAATTAGATGTTGAGGTTGGGAGGCATTTGCCACCTAAATCAGAATATATAAGCGCTTTTATGAAAAGATTCGAAGAAGTCTATAACCCTCAAAAACTGAATGGTTTAAGTCAGGTTATTGCGGCGGCGGCATCTCATCACCGCCTGTCATGGATTCATCCTTTTATAGATGGCAATGGGAGAGTTACACGCCTTATGACTCATGCCTACCTGAAAAAGGCAAAAATAGATGGCCACGGCTTGTGGACTGTATCCCGGGGTTTTGCAAGAAATCGGGAAGATTACCTTGCTTCCTTAGCAGGAGCAGACCAACCTCGCAGAGGAGACCTGGATGGCCGAGGAAATTTGACACAAGCCGGACTGTTGGAGTTTTGTAAATTCTTTCTTAAAATTGCTATTGACCAAATTGACTTTATGTCGGCCCTTTTGGAATTAGATGGAATGCAGAAACGAATACAAGCAGCGGTTGATCGTCAAGTTTCTTTTGGTGAACTGAAACCTGAATCGGGGCATTTACTAAGAGATGTATTTTTACGCGGTGAAATCCCTCGCGGAGAAATCCCGAATATCATCGGAATGCCTGAACGTTCAGCACGTAGGGTCGTCAGTAGTTTACTGGTAAAAGGATATTTAGTTTCCAATTCGGAAAAAGGGCCTGTAATGCTCGGTTTTCCAGCATCCATAGTGGGGTATTATTTCCCTCACCTTTATCCTGAAGGAGTTGAATCCAATCTTGATTAGCCCATGTACTACTTCTTATTTACTGCAAATCCGGCATCCAAGTAGGCATTGCGGGCACAACAAGTGCAGCGAATCGCAAAACCCGACATTATATGTGCTTGTCCCGCATCCTTCACAAACTAACGGATCAATCGATTTGGTTGAAGGGTTATAGATCATGGCAAGTTTTTTTATTTTCCGGCCGATGGCTGCATTGTAGCTAATCTTAATGGATGGAGAATTAATGATCATGGCTCCGCATAATACAAGCCGTATCTTGATGCTGTATTTTTTAAAAAGGTCATCTTTTTTTTTCTCAAGCTCAAGAGGAATTAATAGTATCTTTTCCCGTCGATCCGATTTTAACTGATCTGAAATACCCGGCCTTTTCAAGCTGTTTTCCATTTCCTGCTTTAGCCCGGTATAGTATTCATCTAAATTATCAACATCCCGTTTAAACCGTCTGTTCATGTTGCTCTGAAATATTTTAATTTCATCGGCAAGAACAATAGGAACATTATTTTCGACCGCCTGAATCAACCTTTCAATTACGGTTTTTTCAATAACACTTTTCCTGTCCCCTGATTCATATTTTTTTTCGGTATAATAAAGAGCGTCTTCTATTCCTGCAACACAAGCTCCGGTTTCAAGATTAAAGCACAAAGACACCATGCCTTCTTTCTGTTCATCGCTTTGAGCTATATACCGACATGGAAGCACAATATAACGGGTTAATGTTTCAGCATGGTTTTCAACCGTACCTGAAGCGCCGTTAAACGAAAATATATCCGTTATCAACTTGTCAAATCCCTGGCTTTTTATGTAATTAAAATGCAGTGAGCATTCCACCACCGGTATGGTATCACAAACATGGTTTAATATTTTATCAAGAAACGCTGAGCCGTATGCAACGGAAAATTCTCCCTGGGCATCTTCTCCGGTTTGAACTTTAAAATGATCGGGAGTATTTAGTTGCTCCGCCAATGCTTCAGGAATAAGTACTTCCATCTGATTTGCATGACTTTCCGTTGCTACACCATAAATCCGAAAAAATTTATTTGCAAAATCTGTGAGCGTTTGGTCAGAGTTAGAGTTCATAATTTTCTCCAAAAAGATTCTTGTCTAGTTCTCTGGTTTTTTCATGTTGTGTTTTTAAACGCTTCAAATGCGAACCAAGACCGGCAAATTCTTTTTCCCGTTCAGCCTGAGATGGTGCATTAACCCAGATATTATATACAATATCCTCGAATTCGGATTCTCCGTGGATACGGCCGATTATCATATCAATTTCACCAATAACCATTTCGAACATATTAATTTTACGGTCAAGGATCTCAAGTATATGATCCTCAATACTCCCGGCATTACACAGATTATAAATCATCACCTGTTTGTCCTGACCTATTCTGTGAATTCTTCCTATACGTTGCTCGATTTTCATAGGATTCCACGGCAAATCGTAATTAACCATCTGACAACAAAATTGGAGATTTCGGCCTTCTCCGCCAATCTCGGTAGTAATCAGAACATCCTTTTGTTCACGAAAAATACGGATTTGTTCATCTTTTGTAACATTGTCCATACTGCCGTGAAAAAGGACATGCGGAATATCGTACCAGGTTAAAAATTCGGAAATCTGCTCAAGTGAACCAATATATTTTACAAAAACTATGATTTTACCTTTTTGTTTCTGTATCAGCTTAAGAAGTGTTTTGTTTTTTCCCGTTTCTCCCATAATTGTGCGGCACAGATTGACTATTCTTCTTATTTCATCCTGATTCTCATCCGGCAGGTCTTTTTTGGCAAGAATCCGGTTCAGAGTGATTTCCAGTGCCCGCGGCGATGATCCTGCTTCAGCAAGCAGATTTTTCAGTAAAAGCCTGGCTCCGGCACCTTTTGTCCGGTTGATGGCATCAACCAGACAAACTACGCGTTCATACAACTCGTTTTCACTTTGCCCCGGTTCAACACGAATTGTTTGTGCAAATCTGGGTGGAATATCAATCTTAGCCAAAGCCCTGGTATTGCGGATCATCACCTGACCGAGAAGTTCTCTTAACTGCCTTTTGTTTTGAGGGCTGGCCGGATCACCTTTTGTCATGAATTCTTTTCGAAATTCCGTTTGTGTCTTTAACTGGCCGGGTTTTAACAAAGTAATCAGGTTGTATAACTCCATAAGGTTATTTTCAACCGGAGTCGCTGTTAAAAGCAGCAAGAACCTTTTTTTAAGGGCATTGACCAGTTTCCAGTTAAGCGTGCTGCGGTTCTTTAAGTGATGCGCTTCATCAACAATTACAATATCATATTCTTTTTCCGTCACATGTTTGAAATTTTTTGGTGATTTGGTATGGTTGATGGACGCCAGAATAAACGGCCTATCCCAAAAATCATCACTGTTCTTAAATTCGGGGTCATCAGTAGACGTAACATCTATCCCGAATTTCACTTTCAGTTCTTCCCGCCACTGGCTGACAAGAGGTGTAGGGGTCAGGATCAATGCGTTTTTTACCATTCCCCGCTGCATATACTCCTTAAGCACAATTCCGGCTTCTATTGTTTTACCAAGACCTACCTCATCAGACAAAAGCGCACGTCCTCTGAAGGTCTTTAAAACTTTTCTGGCTGTTTCCTCCTGATACCAAAATGATTTTATATTTTTTAAGGAAGAAAGGCAGATTAAATTTTCAAAAGAATCCATAAAATGGAGCCGGTGTGCTTCCAGGATCAAATTGTAAAGATCAACAGCAGCCGTAGTCCGGTTTTCTGCAAGACTTTTTGTGAAAGATAAAGTGTCAATCGAAAATGTCGCCGGAATATCCGGCAAGTCCTGTTTTTGGGGTTTTGCAGGTTTTGCCGGAGGGTTCCTGTTGGAGTCAGCAGCCGGTTCGGGTTTTTCCCGCTTTATTATTGGCTTCTTTTCGATTTGAATCTGTTTAGACTTGTTTTTATGTTCAAGCATGAACAGGCAGTATTGCCTGGAATCGGCTATTCGGGATTTAATCTTATTTTTTTTCTGAATATTCATTTCCGGCAAACGGACAAGAAGTACTTCCAGAATATTTATGGCATCCTCAAACCGTTTTTCTTTAACAAGGGTATCGGCATAAAGCGGCAGGAATTCATTCTCCAGTTTGTTCATGCGGTACAATTTATCCAATCCGATCAGCAAAACATCATTTCTTCCCATTTCACGCCCGATATAGATAATTTCATTTAAACAATCCTCATCAGCCGGGTTTAGCTTAATTGCTTTTTGCAGATATATTAAAGCCTTTTCATAATTTTCGGACTCAATCTGCCACATGGCTTCATCATAATAGAATTCCGATTTCAGGCTTTTATTTTCCGCATGCTGCGCTTTACGCTTGTTTAGCTTTTTAGCCTTTTCCCTTGCTTTTCGTTTTTCTTCCTTTGTTTTCGCCATATTATAACACTCAAACCGATTTGTTGGTAAAATCTCCTTATTTAATAAGTCCTGTATGAATTATTGAAAGGTTGATATTAGAATAAATATATATATAATTTCAATGCAAAACTATATATAAAACCGGAGAAAATATATCATACAAAGGAGCCACTTTCAAAACGTTTCAGTTTGGTCAAGCTCAAGGCGGGAGAAAATTTAAACCACAGGAATACATTGAGTATTTCGAGGATTGAAATTTGAGCCCAACGCAGAGATCAGCCAAAATGGGGCGTTTTGAAACTGGCTCAAAGGAGCTTTTTATGGATAGCATCTTTTCTGATCGAATTACTGATGTCCCGCGTTCATTTATCCGCGAAATACTCAAGGTTGCTCTCGATCCATTGGTAATTTCTTTTGCAGGCGGTCTTCCAAACAGAGAACTTTTTCCTGTTTATGAGATAAGAGAAGCTACAAACAAAGTATTTGGCATACATGGAAGAGATATTTTCCAGTACAGCAATTCGGAAGGTTATCAGCAATTAAGAGAATACATAGCAGATCGCTATTACCAAAAAAGAAACCTTAACGTATCAATTGAAAACATACTGATCACAAGCGGATCTCAGCAGGGTTTGGATCTTTTAGGTAAGATTTTTCTCAATGATGGTGATGGCATAATAATAGAGGAACCAGGGTATCTGGGTGCCATTCAGGCATTCTCGATATATAGACCGAAGTTTTTGCCGGTTCCGGTTTCCGATGAAGGAATGGATACTAAGCGGCTACAGGCAATTATCGCTTCTGAAAAACCGAAATTGATGTACACAGTACCCAACTTTCAGAATCCATCAGGCATTTGCTATTCACAAAAAAACAGAGTTGAGGTTTCGGAAATACTACAGGAAAGCAGTACAATTTTAATTGAAGATGATGCCTATGGCGAGCTGAGATTCACCGGAGAAAACAAGCAGTACTTTAAAGAATTACTGCCTGACAATACAGTGCTGTTGGGATCATTTTCAAAAACGGTCGTTCCCGGATTCCGGTTAGGATGGATTGTAGCTCCAAAACACATAATGGACAAACTTATTATCGCAAAACAGGCATCAGATCTTCATACAAGCCATTTTCTACAAAGTATTATATATCATTATCTGAAGGACAATGATTTTGATAAACATATAGATAAAATCAGATACGCCTATGGGAAGCAATGCGCGTCTATGTTAAACAGCATACAGGAATTTTTTCCGGCCGACGTAACGTTTACCAGACCGGAAGGCGGAATGTTTGTATGGGCCGAACTACCACAAGGAACAACATCGCTTGAATTATTTGATGTTGCGGTAAAAGACAATGTCATATTTGTGCCAGGCGATCCTTTTTATGTGAATAAAACAAAGACACGCACTCTGCGGCTTAATTTCTCATGTGTCGATGAAGCAACTATTCGGATTGGGATCAGGAAACTGGGAAATACAATTAAAAAGCTTATAACAAGATAAAATCGATATTTTTAATGAAACGAATAGATTTTTATCACAAAAATGGCAATAAACTACCAATAAGGCAACATCGGAATTATCCAATATTATAAGAATATTGTTCAATATATTGTCAGGCTTTATCCTTTCGGAGAAAAACAATAATGAAGAACAAAGCAATCATTATCAACGGGGCCTTACGAATCAAAGGAAACACAGATTCCCTTGTAAACTGGATTATTGAAGGTGCTGCTGAATCAGACGTTGAAATTGATCTTATGACTCTCAGAGAACTATCTATCGGTAACTGCACAGGTTGTTATAATTGTATGTCCAAATCCACTTGCTCTATTGAAGACGATATGACAGGAATTCGCACTTCTATGCTGAGTGCTCAATTATTGATATTTGCTTCACCCTTGTATTGGTGAGGAGTTACAGGTTTAATGAAAACGTTTTTAGACCGGCTATTCTTTTATTACCATCCGAAGACAAAGCCCCGGATTTCCGGTAAGAAGGCCATCATTGTAACCCCCATGAACCAGCAAAATGTGTTTTATGAGTCTGAAATACTGGTCAGTTTCTATACACGACTGCTCAACTGTCTTGGCATAAATAAAATAGATATGTTCTTTTTCGGTGATATTATGACCAAAAAGAACATTTTACAAAAGCCCAAATATCTCAAAGAAGCTTATGCTATCGGAAAAAACATTTTAAGTACAATTAGTAATGGTAATACCGAATTTCAAAAAACAAGCATCCAAATTATCAAAGGAGCTTAACAAGGACTTTCAATCAGTTTCATACTCCCTGTATAAACCCATTTATAACACTATTTCCTATTACAAAACAATTGCCATATCCCCCAGCAGAACATCCGGAGGCACTGATTCACCACGGGCATTTACCTGCTCGAAGTAATCATGGAATCCGGTCTTGATTACTTCCTGTTCGAAAAACACTGCTTTTTCCTTATCTGGCATTTGCCATACGGCAATATATTTGAAATCGGCTTTATATTCCGTGTCTTCGTCGTTTATGGCAAAACTCAGTAATTTTACACCGGATTCAGTCAACATTCCAATTACAGGAAAAAGGCTGTCTATGAAAGATTTGCGCTCGTTATCCGAAAGTCCGATCCATGCCGGTTTTGGCTTCCATAATTCCACATAAATATGCATTTGTGTCGCTCCTTATTTAAAATTGGTTCTATGGGCAAATAATATATCATTTATTTGATAGAAGTTGATACACTACCTCATGGCATGGAACGCTAAGTCCATACTCTTTGGCACAATTTATTATGTATCCTGTGAATATATCAAGCTCCGTTTTTTTCTTTCTTTCAAAATCCATTTGCAGTGAAGATTTGGTTTCATATGGAAACAAGGATACCTTATCAACAGACTTTTTACAAATATCATCAGGAAGAATTATATTCTGATATTTTGAAATGCTTTCGACTTCTTTTAATAAACCCAACAAGAGGCTTTTACTTTCGGTATTCTCCATAATTTCGCCGAATGTTTTTTTGCAATAAGAAGTTGCGCTTGCAAGAGGAGAAACAAACATATATTTTTCCCATATAACATTTTTTATGTCTTTGCGGTATTCGGCCTTTATGCCTGCATCTTTTAGCAGTTGTTCAATTTTTAAATATTCTTTACTTGTACTTTCACTTCCAAAATAGAATTTACATGATCCGCCCGATTGACGAACAACACCGGCATTTTCAATTGATGCACCGATATATACGCAACCGTCTAATATCCGAATATCAGGAAGCACAGCCTTTAAACGTTCTGCATTATCCACTCCATTTAATAAAGTAATTGCCACCGTGTTTTTATTCACACAATTTTTAAATAATTTTGCACTTTCTTCAAGATCATAGCTTTTCACACAAAAAATTATTAAATCAAACAAACCGCAACTTTCCGGATCACTGCTTGCTTTGTAAGGTCTTGCAACAAAAGCACCCTCATCTGCAATTACTTTTAAGCCGTTTTTAATTATTTCTTCCAGATGTTTTCCGCGGGCTATAAATACTGTTTTTATATCGTTTCTGTTTTCAGAATATCTTGCCAGTTTCCCGCCAAAATATCCGCCCACACCACCGATTCCCATTATTGCGATTTTCATTTTAATTCATGTAACCTCTGTAAAGAGATTTACCGACACTGAATCAATAAACTCACCTGCTGTTTCCTTAAAACTCAGCAAATAAGGTTGCTGGCTGTGAAAGTCAAAAGATTTTCTATCAGCAAATTTTTCTATCATTGTAAACAAGTTTGGATTTTCAAGCCCTTCGTAAAGAACATAACTTATGCAGCCGTCTTCATTTCTGGTCGGTTCAATCAGGGCACTTAATGCATTTTTTAATTTTTCTGTACAACCTTCTTTAGCAGTAAATGTTGCAACGCAGGTAATATTTTCTTTCATTTCCTTACCTTCCTTTTTATTTTCTAAAGCCCATGGTTTAAAATTTTCTGATGGATATACCTGGATTTGCCCTGACAACTTAAACATTCTGATCCATCTTTTTGAGGATAGGCTTCTTTGCAGTTAGTACATACAATTATTGCACCTTTGCTGTGCTTGCCCAAATATTTACTATCAATAGTTATACTTTGTATTCCACAGATATCAGCGCCTGCTTCCTCGATTTGTTCTAAAAGCAAATCTTTATTCTGTTCTTTTTTTGTTTTGAGCTTAAAAAGCCAGCTTTTAATCTCCGGATACTGTTCCAGCTTTTTCGGATCTAAAAAAACACGAACTCCTTCTCCGGTAAATTTATCATAAAGACTTAAGGCAAACAGGCCTAAATTGTTTACTGTAACCCTGCCGTTTCCTGTGGTACACGGTGTAAGGATCTGAATAGCGTCAGGCAGACAGCTTAATGTCTCACAAAGAGCCTCAAAAAGTACTCCTTCAGGCATATGCTGCATAGCATAATCGACCATTATTCCTCCGACAAGGATT
Source organism: Pseudomonadota bacterium (assembly GCA_043825875.1). GTDB lineage: Bacteria > Desulfobacterota > Desulfobacteria > Desulfobacterales > RPRI01 > RPRI01. Next base: position 148,294 of record JBDRRF010000076.1, read on the forward strand.
CCCGGAGCTGGGTATCCATGAAAATCTTTGGCAGCAGCCACATACTCTTTAAAAGAATAACGGCCAATCATTTTTTTGTTATTTTTCATTACTTTTACCCAAATATATTCTTATTAAAATTTTATATCGATACCAAAGGTGCTCTTTACATTTGCCTATGCTACATTACTTATGGAAGAATCTTTTTCAACAAATAATTCCTCTTTTTAAAATAATTGATACTAACGCATGGGTATATGCTATTCATCGGAGATTACAGGATCAAGTACAATAGCTCTATATGCACAAACCTTTGTGCATTTATTACATCCAACACATATGGAACCACGCTTTAGTCTTGTTTTTTTCAATTTCTCATCAAAGATGATGTATTGCTTTGAGCAAACTACAATGCACTTTTTGCAACTTTGACATTTATCAGATTTAATCCGAATTCTATAGGCTAAATGCTTCTTTGCCTGTGCTGCGGTATTCAACTGATACCTCCTCTTAACTCTGCTTGAAAACAACCAAATCCGGCTTCCCCAGTTTTTGAAATCAGATAAATTTATATAATACCATATTGGATCAATTATCAAATATAAATGTGCTTTATTAATAATATTGGTAGCTTTTTTATAATAAAATAAGCGGTAATATAAATTCGTAAAAGTTGAGATACTTGCAAGAATAGGAATATTGAAATATAAGAGAGTTGGATTTATGAAATATAATAGTTGCTTTATTCAAGACCATCAAAAACTACGGAAATATAAATGAAATCAAAAGATATCGGATTTAAACTTATTGCCATTGATCAATGCGGTGCAAGACTGGGCGAATTTAATACAGCTCACGGCATAGTACATACTCCTGCCTTTATGCCTGTGGGTACCGCCGGATTTGTACGATCTATTACTCCAAGAGATGTTGCCGAAACGAATTCCGAAGTTGTGCTTGCAAACACTTATCATCTTTCCATCGGTGAAAGACTTGCTACGGTTAAACGATTGGGAGGTCTTCACCGTTTTATGGGCTGGGATAAAACCATACTTACCGACTCAGGCGGTTTTCAGGTTTTTTCTCTTCCCGGAAAAGAAATAAGCGATGACGGCGTTTCTTTTTCCTATGAGGAAGGCGGAGAACGCATTTTCTTTTCTCCTGAGCGCTCAATGGAGATTCAGCGTGATCTTGGAGCAGATATCGTAATGGCTTTTGATGAATGTGTTGAACATACGGCTTCAAGAGAATATATACGACAATCGGTTGAGCGGACTACCGAATGGGCAAAACGCTGCCGAAAAGTTGGATTAAAAGAATACCAGTTTATGTTCGGAATCGTTCAGGGCGGTATTTTTCCTGAACTTCGGCAAAAAAGTGCTGCCGGAATCACCTCAATTCCTTTTGACGGTTATGCGATAGGCGGAGTCAGCGTAGGCGAGGGTTTCGAGCTTATGAAAAAAGTGGTTGAAATCACAGCGCCTTTATTGCCGGAACATAAACCCAAGTATTTAATGGGGGTTGGACTTCCTGAAGATTTGCTTGCAGCGGTAAAAGGCGGAATGGATATGTTCGACTGTGTAATTCCTACAAGGTACGCCAGGCAAGGAACCCTTTTTACACGGATGGGTAAAATCAGAATTCTTGATAAAACCTACCGTAAAGACAAGTTTCCCCTTGATACAAAATGTCAGTGCTACACATGCAAAACATATCCACGAATGGTTTTGCGTTATCTGCTGTTTTCCCGCGATCCTCTTGCTGAAACACTTCTTACCATTCACAACCTGACCTTTTATCAGGATTTAATGAAAGACATAAGAAACGCCATAAAACAAAACCGCTATAACGATTTTTGCGAAGAATGGCTTGAAGTGTATAAGAAAAAAAGCAGAAAGAACAAAGATAGCGAGTAAAACTCAACCCGAAAAGCAGAGGGCCTCAGTAAAACCTCTATGGAAGGGGTATGCAAAGAAAAAGGCGGCGGGGTGTAAAACCCCGCCCTACACATCTGCTGTTACTGTAGAAACAATCTACCGATCCTCGATATCATATCTTGTATCTTCCTTCGATATTCATTATTTTTTATTCGATATTCGATATTTTAATTACTTTTTAGCGCTTATGACCCCCGGTTTCTGATACCTGCCCCCTGATCCTTGGACACTCTATTTAGTTTTTCTCATCATATCCTTGTTAGCTGCCGGTATTTAATTCGGTGAGGCTGGTTTGCCGCAGCCCCTAAACGAGCTTTCATATCCGCTTCATATTCGGAGTAGTTTCCTTCAAACCATACTACTTTGCTGTTTCCTTCAAAAGCTAGTATATGGGTTGCTATCCTGTCAAGAAACCACCTGTCATGACTTATCACAACCGCACAACCTCCGAAGTTCTCAAGCGCTTCTTCCAAAGCCCGCATGGTGTTTACATCAAGGTCATTTGTAGGTTCATCAAGAAGAAGTACATTAGCACCTTCTTTTAACATACGTGCAAGATGCACCCTGTTTCTTTCTCCGCCTGAAAGCAATCCGACTTTTTTCTGCTGATCGGTTCCTGAAAAATTAAACTTAGACACATAGGCGCGCGAGTTTACTTCCTTGTTTCCTAACATAACGATATCAAGCCCTTCAGAAATTACTTCCCATATACTTTTTGACGGGTCAAGAACATCCCTGCTTTGATCAACATATGCCGTTTTTACGGTTTCTCCGATTTTAATTTCTCCCGAACCAGGCTTGTCTTGCCCTACTATCATTCTAAACAACGTAGTTTTTCCGGCGCCGTTAGGGCCAACAACTCCGATTATACCGCCTGGAGGAAGAGAAAAAGTCATGTTTTCAATAAGAAGATTATTATTAAAGCCCTTAGATACATCTTTTGCCTCTATTACTATATTCCCGAGACGGGGTCCGGGTGGAATGTATATTTCAAGATCTTTCGCTCTTTTTTCAACTTCCTGGCCAAGAAGAGCTTCGTAAGAATTAATACGCGCCTTGGATTTGGCATGACGTCCTTTAGGAGATAACCTGATCCATTCAAGCTCTCTTTGCAATGTCTTACGGCGCTCGCTTGTTGTCTTTTCTTCCTGTGATAGTCTTGCCTGCTTTTGCTCAAGCCATGACGAATAGTTTCCTTTCCAGGGAATTCCGTGGCCTTTATCCAGCTCAAGTATCCATCCGGCAACATTATCAAGAAAATACCTGTCATGAGTTACGGCAATAATTGTTCCCGCATAATTTTTCAGATGATGTTCAAGCCATGCAACAGATTCTGCATCAAGATGGTTTGTAGGCTCATCAAGAAGCAGAATATCCGGTTTTTGAAGTAGTAATCTGCAAAGAGCAACACGTCTTTTCTCGCCACCTGACAACACCTTTACAGCTGTTTCTCCGGAAGGGCATCTAAGGGCATCCATAGCCATTTCAAGGCGTGCATCAAGATCCCAGGCATCAAGCACATCAAGTTTTTCCTGCACTACGCCCTGGCGCTCGATAAGCTTATTCATTTCATCATCTGACATAGGCTCTGCAAATTTTTCATTTATGCTGTTATATTCATTAACAACATCAACTATATCCTGCACTCCTTCTTCAACTATTCCCTTCACAGTCTTGTTTTCATTAAGTATCGGCTCTTGCTCCAGCAAACCTATAGTGTGTCCGGGAGAAAGAATTGTCTTTCCAACAAATTCATTGTCAACCCCGGCAAGAATCTTAAGTAATGAGCTTTTGCCCGAACCGTTTAAGCCAAGAACTCCAATCTTTGCACCATAAAAATAAGAAAGATTGATATCTTTAATAATAGGTTTCTTGTCATAAAATTTACTTACCCCAATCATGGAATATATTATTTTGTTAGGATCATTACTCATCTTCTTTAAATTTCTCCTTATTCACAAAAGCCGCCTGGCATTTCTCTCAGGAAGCCCTGCTTTTATAATTTTATTTACTACAGAATTAATATCGTAAGAGATATATTTTACTTCAATTGAATCATTTAATGTATCCCATATAATATATTTGGCATGCTTGTCACCGTCTCTTGGCTGCCCCACGCTTCCGGCGTTTATTATATAGCGCTTATCGGCGCAAAGCTGCGTTACGCCTTTATCCAGAACGTTATGTGCTATAGTACTTCCATCAATTTCAATTAATCTTAAGCTATGCGTATGACCTATAAAACATACCCTCTCCTCGTATTTTCCTAAAGCATCAAATATCCCTTTTTTGTCAAATTCAAACATATATTTTGTCGGCGATTCAGGAGGAAAACCGTGAACAAAACGAGAACTGTAAGTTAGTATGCTTTTCTTAAGGCTTTTAACAAAACGTAAAGATTCTTCTTTTAGCATACCTATTGTGATTAGCATAGAACGGTATGCAGAAGGATTAAATCTTGATAGATACTCCCGATTGATAATACATAGTTCATGGTTTCCCAGGACAGTCGGTATTTTACGATCACAAATCATTTTGATGGTTTCATTCGGTTCAGGCCCGTAACCTATGACATCACCAAGACAAACTATTTTATCTGCACCCGAAATATCGATATCGGCCAGAACTGCTTCAAATGCTTCTGCGTTGCCATGAATATCCGAAACAACTGCAAGTTTCATAAAGCTCCGTAAGAATATCAGCGGTCTTTTTTCTGTGCCCTGTAAATGCTTTCGTTTACTTCAAGTTCAAACAGATTTTCGCCAAGTAAATTAAGAATCGCTTTCCCTTCTTCTGTTCCTGCAAGAACCGGATGCCTGCCTCTTAAATGAGCAAAATCCGTATATTCTAGGAAACTCTTAAGTCCTTCGATTTTTTCTTCCAACTCAGAATCTGTCGATTCAGAATTTTCGAAAAATTCGGTAATGCTATTATTATATAGGCGCTTAGCCTCTGTTTCTATGCAATGCCCGGATAGATTCATTTTAATTTTCATAAGTACACAAGTTTATGATTTGTAAAATCTACATGATACCGGTTTAATAATGTGAGTTATATGCTTTCTTCCATGGATCACGACGAAGTGCTTCAGCATTTGCAAGCGCTAAATACAGCGCTCCCACAGCAAGCTCTGCACAATGAAAATGATTTTCGGGCAGAGTTTCAAGATATTCGGCCACAGCTTCAGGAGTAACATCCCAAGCCTTTTCCAGTGTTTTCCCCTCTACCATATCAATAAGCGTATTTGTACATGCAACAGTGTTAATACATCCGTTGATATGATATGAAGCTGTTTCAATAATATCGCCACGGGTTATTATAAAAAGCTCAATGGTATCTCCGCAATCGCCCTCTTTTTTGCCATAACCATCCGGGGTTTTAATGATTTCATTTTTATCATTCATAAAAGCCATTTTCAGGAATTTATCAGAATGATTTTGCCAAAAATCAGATACTTCTGTGCTCATTTTTTTCTCCAAAACAATTGTCTTATAAATATTATATATTTAATTAAGTCTTTTAATAAAACCACAATAGCATTGCAAGCTTTATAAAAGCGGTAAACATGTTGCCTTTTGTCTATTTTCGTTTTATTCGTTAAACCATTTTCTTAATTGTGGGATATACTCATCGGGAAAAGCGTGTTCTACACCTGGCATTTTTACTATAGTTACATCAGGTTGCCAGCCCATTGCGTGATTTGCATCCACAAAATCAAGCAAATGGCGCCGCCATTTGTATCTGCGGCTTCCGCCAACAAATTGGATAAAGCGCTTTTTTCGAACAACTATTTTATGACCGCTTGTAATGTAACAACCTCCGTCTAAAAGATAGAAGCCTGAAAAATGTTTCATAATAAAAGGATCTACAGCCGAAACCAGCATTGCTGTTGTGTGTGCACCATTTGAAAATCCGCCAAACAAACTTCGTTTTGCATCAATATTAAAAACAGCATCAAATAAGGTCTTTAACATCTTCCGGTAACACTTGGAAATTATCAGCAGATCATCATATGCTCCTATCAATACACCTTTAAACATTTCTTCAGGATCAAGGGCTTTTTTAAAAAGCGGCAATGCTACTGCTATAAAATCTTTATCAGCCGTCAGTTTACGGACGTAATTTAAATTCTCTCTGTTTATAATTCCGCCATCTCCGCCTGCAATATATACCAAAACGGGAAATAGTGCATCCTGTGTATAGTTTTTGGGCAGACAAGCAAGCAGCCGGGGTGTTACCCTTTTGCCTTTTTTCAACCCATATAATGTATCCGGCAGTTCATCAAACGCGAACTCCAGTACAGCTTTTGCTTTCAAAGGATTTTTGTTCTTATCCATAATAAAATCCCGGCAAGAATGGAGTATTTTACATCGAAGCGATGAGAAACATAATATGATATAAATATATAGAAGTCTATATTTTATAAACAAGGAAGTATTGAGCAATAACTATTCCTACCGCGATAAAGCAACAAGCCTGTAAACCAGTGCTCCTGAAAGCCAGGCTACATCTTCCGGTGAAAGAATATCGCCTATATTGTCATTGAATAATATATTTGCTTCAGATGGAAATTCTTCATCGCCATACCAGATAATAAGCTGCAATGAAACATGCGGAAATAGTATAAACTCGAAAGCGGCATCACCTGCATCAAAGGCTTTTCCTTCTAAATATTTTGCAGCGTTAGCAAATAAACTGATATTATTGCCGAAAATATCTTTTAAAGGATTTATGGCCCTGTTAACAAAAGCGGAATAATAAAAAGATGCTCCGGGAATTTCCCGAAATGAAATCCAGTTTGAATAACCGGTTATTATTGCTTTTGCTAAAAGATAATGCAGTATAATAACCTGTTCCTGAATTGGCACTTCTTTTGGTTCAGGAGATTCATCCTTAAATTCAAAATCTGGCCAGCTGACAATATAGAGTCTGTTTAAAAAAGGAACCCTTAATCTATTATTATCAACAAGTTCATATCCTGATCTATTTGCTATATCAGATAAGGTATCGTTTGAAAGATCCTGAACTGCGATTTTTTTTGCGTTAATATAATCATCAACACGCGCCATTTTTTAACTCCTGGTGCCGGCGGTAAAACAAATAAAAGCCTCACCTTATCAGGCGAGGCTTTTATTATTTATTTATCTAAAAAATTATACCTCAAGCCATGAATCCGAGTACAGAGTCTTGCCAAGAATTACATTAGTAGTCTTGACATAATCCTGCATTTCTTTTGAAAGACTTGCCATATCCGGCTCATTGCCATCCATGGTTGCATAGATCAGGTCAATAATATCCTGACGTTTGCCTTTTGCAATTTCAGTCAGTTGCAAGTCAAGAGGATCCGAAATAACCGAATACATACCTTTTCTTCCAAGCATAACCATGTATGTCTGATTCAGAATAGGACGCAGATGAACCGGCGGTCCATTTGAAATATTTGACAAACCACATGTGCTCTTTGCACCTGGAGCTATATCTTCGATCATTGCCTGAAACTCCATAAGGCTGATAAGCTGAGGCTGCTGGATATTAACAGGTGTTACTATGCCATCTACCCAGATTTTTTCATTCGGAATACCTGCTTCATTTGCAGCATATAAAAGTTCTACACAAAGTGCGGCGCGTTCATTCTCATCACGAGGAAGACCGTCAGGTCCCCACATGAGCGCTATAAAATCCGCATTATACTCTGCTGCAAGAGGAATCATTTTCTCATATCTCTCAGGACGGCACATGATGGAATTGATAAGAGGCGGAAGTTTACAAACTTTTAAAGCCGCTTCAATTGCGCCTATGTTTGATGTATCTAAGACCAGAGGAACATCACTTACTACTTCCTGAACCACTTCAACAACCCATGGCATAAGTTCATGACCGTCTTTTTTTGCCGGCCCAAGATTTATATCGATATAATCCATACCCTTTTCTTTTTGAAAAAGAGCCTCTTCCTGGATCGGTTTCGGATCGCGTTCTTTGAAGGCCTTCCCGATCTTTTTTGAAATAACATTTAAGCTTTCACCAATAAGTAACATACGACCTCCCCGTTTATTTGCTAACGGTTGTTAATGGCAGCGGTTCTCCTGTTTGCAAAAGAAAACCGCCACCTTCTTATTATTACATTGCCTTCAAAAATGCCGGAATATGTGCTGCTTCACGCGGACCAACCATAATTTTCCATCCGGGAAGCTCTTCTTCCATATCACCTGCAATTGCTGCAGCATAGCCAGGAATAATAATCTGCTGATGCTTTACCTTGTCAGTAATACCACTCTTTTTAACGAATACTCCGACATCATCGCCCGAAAATTTTCCGGCAGCCCATGCAGTCATAACCGAAAGGCCTTCTGAATCTTTTATCAACAACCATGCAGGAACCTTACTGCTTTCAATTTCACCTGAAACGATAAAATAAGTAAGAGCAAAATTTGTTGTAATAAGCACGGGTGAATTTTCATCAGGATTCCCGATCGGATAAATTCCCTCTGTTACAGTCATCGGTCTTTGTGGGTCAGTGAATATATTGAGTCTTTCAAGAAGAAGAGGAAATACGCTCTCGCTCTTGAAATCAGACATCACTACAATACCGCCATATTTGGCTACATGCGTTGCAGCAATAAGAGTTTCCATATCAAGGTTTGAAGCCATCTCACATGGAAATGTTATTGTCGAAAAACCAAGAGATCTGTTTCCTGATTTAAGAGCTGCACGTCTTATAGCAACCAAATCTTCTAACGACTGCTTAATTTCTCTTGAGCCCGGATCAACTATAAGGTCTTTTAAACCCATTCCGGTCAGCTTATCAGTCAGAGGAATCAAGCCTTCAACGGAATTTGCCTTAACTGCAAGAGGCAGATCATTTGCTTTTGCTATCTCACCCATTGCATCAACATTGCCTTCTGTTGCAGCATATATTAAAGGTTTCTTAAATTTACATGCTTCTACTCCGGCTTTAATTACATCTGCGTTTTCACTCATAAGAATGAGATTGAATTCGGAAGTTTCGGCAATTAATTTTGCCTTCTTTGCGAATTCTTTTCCATCCCCTTTTGCATCCTTAAGAGCAATAATTTCAGGTCTTAAATTCAATCCAACCCTTTCATACTGAAAAGCATTCCAGACTTTAAGCTTATCTTTAAGCTCTGCATCCTTAATATCAGAATTAACAAGAGCAGCAAATGCTGTCGGGTTGAAAAATGTTTTTTCATGGCGGTATTGTACAGTCTCACCACCGGTCGTAATCGAACGGACGCCTTTACCAACAACAACAGGCCGTATAGGAGGCGCTGAAGCCGCTGAGAGTTGTTCTTTAGCTTCGTCAGAAACATATGGACAGCTATCAAGCTCAGCCTTGCCGGATGCCAAGTTCATGGCAAATGCAAGGCATGTGGGAACGCCACACTCCTTACAGTTGGTTTTTGGCAGGAGTTTGAATATCTGAATACCAGTTAATGCCATTTTTATCTCCTTATTTAATTAAAATACAAAAAATTCTTATTTGCCGACTTTTTCAATTATCCTAACAGCGAAGGCATGGTAAGAGCCGGGTGTCCAACTTTCTGAAGAAAAGGCATAATTTCTTCTTCGGTGATTCCAACTGTCTCATCAGCGATCATATCATACAGATTGGGATATCCAAGCGCTTCCCCTCTTTTTATTATTCTGTCTTTGATCTCTTCTTTCAGACTCTTTGGCATCCAAACCATTCTTAATAGCCCACCATCACCTATGAGAAATTTTCCCTGAGTGATATTAAATTTTGAATGTCCCACAAATCCGGGAGATGATGCTCCTCCACCCATGACACCTGCCAGTGTAGTGAACTTCATACCACATGGTGTTTCACCCGAGTAGTCACGGTGAACAGTCATAACTCCGTTGCATGTAGGTAATGTGGCTGCAATAGCTTCGCAGCAACCGCATGTTGTCATCGGATCTTTAATCATCGAGTAGAAATTATAGTGTGTAACAGCGCCTCTTGAGGCCTTGAATACAAAGTCATTAACACCCTTCCATTGTCCAAGAACCGGATCAAGACATTCGCCCTTTTCAATCGGCTGATTTGGGCCGGTCGGATTAATTTCAAAAGAAGCCTTGCAGTCCATCCAGTTATATGCTCCACAAAGGCCTGTTCTTTCGGGGCTTACCGTACAAACATGGTTTGGAGCAAAAGACTGGCAAAGAGTACATGAATAATATGTTTCAACCGATTCATCGGTCATCTTTTCAACGCGCTCATCTCTGGTCCTGTATTCAGCTCTCGCACGTTTTGCTAGTTTTGCAACATCTTCTTTCTTTGTGTAAAGCGTTACCTGAACCTTGTCCACTATTTTCTGGAAATCCTGGTGGAACTTGGCATGAAGCACAACACCGATGTCTTTAAGAGAAAAGCCCTTGTCTACCGCTGCCTTGCTTACACGAACCCATGCAATATCTCTTTGTCCGATATGCATTATGCTCTGTATGTAGTTTACAAGGTGATGAATCTGACGTTCTAAAATCGGCTCAAAATCGGCCTGGAATTCACGGCCGGCAATCTGAACATAGATTCCGAGATCAAATGATGCACCCGGCTTTACGTCTTTGATGTCAGGTCCGATAACTTCGACCTTGCCGTCTTCAATTTCATTCATCTCTGCCATTTTGACAAGCTCAATTGCCGTGCTCTTGCCACCACCCATCTGGCAGTAAAGATCGGCGCCTCTTACACGCTCGCCTTCATAAGCAGGACCAAAAGAGCATGGAATATCTATCTTTGAAACAGTTACCTTGAGGCCTCTGATTTCAACTGATCTCTGCACCATTTCATCGTGAGGTACATTAGCCACAACATGCTCATATGTACATATACCGGTTGGAAGAATCTCAGGAATATCCGTATCTGCAAGAGTCGGAAAGCCCCAGTTAACACAACCTGCTGCTGCTGCTGCCCATTCGGCGTTAACATCGCCAAGAGCGTTAACGAAAGCAAAAACACGGTCCTTATTATAAAGAAGCATGCGCTTGTAATCACCCGGCTTGATTCCACCAAATGCCATAGCAGCCCTGTTTGCAAAACCAAGTGCAAAAATAGCTGAAGAGATATCAGGACCGAAAGGCACTATTCTCGTATTCCAGCCTATCTGTACTCCAGCTTCAATAAGCTGTTCAGCAACTGTTGTTCCGTTCTGGTTTGCGGCCAGGAAGATATAAAGACTTCTTTTCTGGTATTCTTCAACAATTAATTTCGCAGTTTCCGGATCAGGTGCAGCACCGACAATAGCTGCAAATCCGGGAGCAGAGCCATCAACAAACTCAACGCCTCTTTTTCTGAAAACAGTGTCGTCCGCTGCTCCCAGCCATATTTTTCCTGCTTCCTGATCAATATCTTCGGAATGAAGATAAAAATCGGGAGTATTTAAATATCTTATTGCTTCTTCAATTTCAAAAGCAAAAAGGGCTGCCATACCTGCATCAAGAAGAGGTCCAAGATAAGGAAGATGATGGCTTCCTTTTACATGGGGAGGCAAAAGACCTCTTGCAAATTCCAGGGGTTTTTTCATGTCTTCAAGGGTTTCGACTTTCATGCCCAGAAGAGAATATATTACCGGAAGGTAATAAGCCGTATTGGGAAACCCGACTTTTGTGTCGGCACTATAGGTTGCAAGGGCCTTTTTGTATATACCTTCAACCTTTGATACTATATTATATCCGCCCTGAATGGCGGCAAATGCTACTAATCTTGACATATGTTCCTCCTTCGTTGAGGATTATTCTAACCTCAGTATTAAATATGCAAACATGCCGCAATTACATTGCTTCCAGTTTCATACGGTCAGCCATATCCATGAGCACTCTGTCTCTAGCTTTGTCTATACCGAGAGCCTTGCGCTTTTTATCTATATGGGCAATCATCTTGTGGGCATGTTTGATAGGATCAGCTTCGCAATCCCACATTCCGCCGTAAATCTTCTCAAGATCCTTGTACATATAGTCCTGGAAAACCGGCGCGCCGCTCATAGGCAGATGTAAGCCAAACACCGTATAGACGCCTGAAGTTACAAAATAGTGCCCTATACTGATGGCTTTTTCACTCATCCATTCGGGAGCGCTTCCGGCCAAGGGCAAATCACAGATGTCTTTCCCGAGACCGCCCGCCTTAACCACTTCGGTGGCGGCCAACAGCAGACGGCTGTTGTCAACACATGAACCCATATGCAAAACAGGTGGAATACCAACTGTTTCACAAACTTCGGCAAGTCCGGGTCCGCAATAAACCGCAGCGGTTTCAGGAGTTAAAAGACCTTCCATTGCGCATGCTATTCCGTTACAACCTGTTGTAAGAACAATTACATCATTTTTGATAAGTTCTTTAACTATAGCAATATGAGCTTCGTTATGGCGGGTTCTGGCGTTGTTACAACCTACAACACCTGCAACGCCGCGGATACGTCCGTTAATTATATTGTCATTTAAGGTATAATAATCCCCGCGGAACGTACCACCAAGTTGATACTTAATTGATTCAACACTAAAGCCGGCAATCTGGGTAGCTTTCTGGCTTGGGATCATAACTTCAGCTCTTCTGTTTTTGAAGTTATCTATAGACATTTTCACAATGCGCTTTGCATCTTCCATTGCATGATGTTCATCAAACTCGACATGAATTACATTATCCTGCTCCATCTTTGCAATCGGATGTGTTGTGATAACTTTGGTATGAAAACACTTTGCAACATTGGCAAGATTCTGGAAAATACACTGAACATCAACAACCATGGCCTCACACGCACCGGTTATAATGGCAAGTTCCTGCTGCAAAAATGTTCCTGCCGGCGGCACGCCATGACGCTGAAGCATTTCATTTCCCGTACAGCAGATTCCGCCAAGCTGAATTCCTTTTGCGCCAACAGATTTTGCATGATCGATCATTTCTTTTGACTGTGAAGCGGCGACTATCATCTCTGAGAGAATCGGCTCATGTCCGTGAATTATAATATTGACATGATCCTGCTTCATTATACCAAGGTTAGCCTCTGATTGGAGCGGAGAAGGCGTACCGAACATAACATCCTGAAGATCGGTTGCGATCATTGAACCACCCCATCCATCAGCCAATGAAGCTCTGGTGCATTGCTTTACAATGTTCTTGTAATCCTGATCAACTCCCATATGGGTTCTGTGCATGATTTCAACAGTTTCCCTGTCGATGTTTCTAGGAAGAACTCCAAGTTTTTTCCATCTTTCATATAAAGGCTCGGGGGCTCTTTTTAAATTAAGAAGCTCGCCTTCCGGTTTACCCCATTCATTAAGAGCTTTTTCAGCAACTTCAAGGGCTATCTCATCAATATTGCGGTCAACCTCTTTTCCGTCAACCGTAACTTTTGTTTCAACTCCGTAATGGGGAGCAATAGCTATAAGCTTACCAGGATCTTTGATTTTATAATCTGCAGTCTCTTTACGGGCAACAGAAAGAAATACTTCAGCAACTCCACGTCCATGATCAGAGTGTGCAGAAGCACCGGCAGCTACCATTCTTGCAAAATTTCTTGCAGCAATCGTATTTGCAGTTGCACCGCAAAGGCCTTTTCTATCATCTTCGCCTTCAATTCCGGATTTGCCAAGAGGCAGGCGGCAAGGACCCATGGCGCAGTTTTTACAGCAGGTGCCCTGAATACCGATATTACACGGCTTCATATTTTCAGCTCTGTCAAAAACTGTTTCAACACCCAGTTCCTGGGCACGTTTAATCATAGTTTGAGTCGCAAGGTCCATGGATGCCGCAATCGGATCGGCCAGTTTTTTCTCCTTGGGTGCCTTTACGACCTTATCTTTTGTTTCTTCTGCCATTAGAGGTTCCTCCTCATATTTTTTATTATTCAGGCATCATCACCAAAAAGGTGATAAAAACCATAAATGATCACACAAATTAAATTCTTTTGTGCATTCTGTTCAATTTTTCAAGTATTTTATCGGTTTCCGACTTCTGCTCGGCGGCAGCCGTCATTGCAACCGATTTCTCAGGAGCATCTGTTTTAGCAGCAAGGCGATTTTCGCGTTCCTGTGCTCTTTTATCCCTTATCGCTTGCTCTTCGGCTTCTGCTTTTGATCTTGCTTCTGCTTCCGCTTTGGCCTTTGCATCGGCTTCTGCCTTTACTTTTGCCTCTGCATCTGCTTTTGCTTTTGCCTCTGCATCTGCCTTTGCTTTTGCATCTGCTTCTGCTTTGGCTTTAGCATCTACTTCCGCTTTTGCTTTTGCCTCTGCTTCCGCATTTGCTTTTACAGCCGGATCTACTTCCGCTTTTGCCTTTACTTCTTCTTTAGGAGCAGCAGGTGCTGCTGCTTTCGGCTCGGCTTTAGGAGCAGCTTTAGGTTCAGCCTTTGGCGCTTCCGTTTTTTTGGCTTCAGCTTTCTTTGCCGGCTCAGCTTTTTTAGCTTTTTCTTCTGGTATTGTGAGATCCGGTTCAGGCGATAAAGTTTTAAAATCAATAGCTACATCGTCCAGTTTTTTCTTAATCGGATCAACTGTCTGTAGTGAACCTCCATCTGCAAGACAGTCTATAAAAGACTTTACCATGCGAATAGCTTCAGGATGCCTCATAATCATTATATTCGAACCTGCCAGAAGATAACTAACCGCACCGACAGCTTCCATAAGAATCCCACGTTTTTCGGGATCACCAAGAACGGGAGCTTCTTTTTCCGTCTGCTTTGCTTCTTTGCATTTCCAAACCTCGTTTCCAAGGTTATTAATTATAGGGTACTGCAACTTATCATCACCTTGAGCAAGTGCAGCCATTCTCAAACGTTCCATAACGGAATAAGAATATTCCATTCCATATCCAAGACCGCCAGTTGTGGGATCAACAATAATTTTGTCAGATGATACACCCAAATTTTCAAGAAGGATGTTTATCTGTTTTGCAAGGTTAACATCGATAGGCGATGATGATATAATTGTATGGCCATATCCCATGGCACTTGCGCCTATTCCTTTGTGGTTCTTATCTTCGACGGGCCCCATCGTTAGGTTTTCACCCTGACATTCTTCAGCAATTTTCTTTAATACCGCCTCATCTTTCTGGGCGTTGGCACATCCCCAAATAATCAGAGGGACATTAATCGCCGCACTAACTTTTTTTACTGTTGCGGCAATATCTTCAGGTGACGCATCTTTACCATTAGGATCAGCGCTTTTTAATTGAAGAACAATCATTTCAGCGCCATATGCATCAACACATTTTTTGGCCCAGGCTACAGGGTCGGAAACCACATCTTTAAAATAGCAAAGCACTGATTCCGGCCAGTCTTCCGGTTCAGTGTCCCAGATTTCCATTGCAATCCTGGGTTTATTTGGCATACTTCCTTCAAAAAGATAGAAAGGATAGCATGCCTCACCACCAACAGTAACGGCATTCTCGCCTTTTCCTAATGTAATGCCCTTTATACTGCCGGAATAAGATTCCTTATATATTTCAAAACCCAAAGCAACCTCCTTTTAACAAAAAAGTTAACCCACTGTATTACATGTTAATAAACATTATGGGATTAACAAAAATTATGGGTGAAAAAAAACAACCTCTGCCTTAAAAAATTAAATCAACCCCCCTTTCAATATATTTCCAATTTATTATAAATTTATCTACGCCGGTAGATTTATTGCTGTGAGCATAAAAAAAGAACGGTATTAAACCATCTTTAAAGCTCGCCTATTAAATTTTAGCTTTCACATAACAAGTGGACAATGCATATCAAAATCCATTTATCATAACTACTTAACCATTCTTAACCGGTTAGATAGCCATCAATTTCATGAAGTATTATTAAATATAAAATTCTATATGATTGCCATATATTGAGATTTTAAGTTTGTCAATAATTAACAATCATTAAATGTTTTTAAATTGAAGCCTTGAGAAAACGCTATCCGGCATTTTTGTGTTTTTCATCAAAACGCGCTTTAACTTTGGGAAATTTATTCATATCAGTATGTGGCAGAAAGAGAGCTGCAATATAATTATCCATATAAGAAGCCGTTTCAGAAAGTTCAAAATTTGTCATCTTCTTAGTTACTTCAACAACATCTTTTCTCACGCGGTTTGTAAGGCAGCTCATTTTTGCTCCAAGCAATGAACCATTTCCAATAAATGTAATCTTTTCAAGGTCTATTTCAGGTAACAAGCCTATAGTTATGGATTTTTCAAGATCAACGTAACTTCCGAATCCTCCGGCCAGAATAACACGTTGAAGGTCATTTACTGTAAGGCCGACTTCTTCAAGAAGCGTCAAGCAACCGCTATATATGGCACCTTTTGCACGAATTAGATTGTCAATATCCGGTTCAGTGATAACTATATCCCTGTCAATCTGTGTCTCATTAGCCCATACGACCACATATTCATAAACCCCTTCTGTATCACGAATTCGTGGGATGTTAAGATCCCTGTTAAATTTTCCAAGATTATTTATAACTCCTGCTTCAAACAAAGATGCTACCATTATTATAAGACCGGAGCCGCATATCCCTTTGGGGCTTATATTGCCGATAGTAATATTCATAGGCTCAAACGTAACAGGATCTATTGAAAAATCCTCGATAGCCCCTTTTGTGGCACGCATTCCGAACTTGACGCCGCCACCCTCAAATGCCGGACCAGCCGAACAGGCGGCACATGCAAACCAATCTTTATTACCTATCACTATCTCTGCATTTGTTCCTATATCCATGTAAAGCGTCAGCTCATCCGAACGATACATTCCGGAGCCCATAACTCCTGCCACAATATCTCCACCCACATAACTTGAAATCTGTGGATAAACGAGAGCATTGACATGATCTCCAAGTTCGATTCCAAGAAAAGCGGCTTTTATAGGCGGATAAAGCGTGGCCGCAGGAACATATGGCGACCTGCGAATATACCTTGTATTAACTTTAAGCAAAAGCTGGGTCATTGTCGTATTTCCAGCAATGGTTATAGCTGATATTTCATCAGGATCTATTCCGGACCGTTTAATTATTTTTTTAATAATTATATTTATTGTTTTGATAATTACAGCATGCAGCTTTTCCAGCCCGCCAGGTTTTTCAGAATACACAATTCTGCTTATTACATCTTCCCCATAGCTTATCTGAGCATTGAAATCTCCATGTTGCGCAAGCACCTCGCCACTAACTATATCAATTAACTGCCCATATACAGTAGTAGTCCCTATATCCATTGCAATGGCATAATTTTGTTTAGTGGTGTCACCTTCCTTTATATTAATAATATGGGTCTTTCTTCCTTCATGAACAGGACGTGCCAGAGTGGCTGTTATTTTAAAATCGCCTTTTCTTAAAATATCGGATATTTTTCTTATTACCGGCAAATCGACTACAAGACGATGTTCGTCATAATTTGCTTTTAGATAGCTTACCAACCGTGAAACATCAGGAAGATTATCCTGTGCGGTTGGCTCCGGGAGTTCAAGATATCTTTTTTCAACCGGTGGAATAAATAATCCCTTTTCCTTAAGTTCATCAAAATTCATATCCTTGATACGTGCTGTTCGCCTGGGAGTGGGCTGCATGTTAAGTACGCTTGCGTCAATAGAGGATTCAACCGGAATTCTTACTTTCAGATCGCTTTTGATTTTTGAAAGGCAGGCCTGGCGGTAACCTTTATTTATATCATCATCACTAAGTTTTTCTGTAATTCCTCCTTCTACTTCCCCTTCCTCAATTATAACAAGGCATTTGCCGCAAACCCCTTCACCACCACATGAAGCATTAACATGTACACCTGCTTCCATCGCAAGTCTCAAGAGGTTATAGCCTTTTTCTGCTGATATAGTAATATTATGAGGGTAAAAAATTACCTGATGCATATATTTTTCCTGTTGAATTATTAGTAATGAATTATATTGAAACTTTTAAACCATATATCAAAACCCTATTTTAAGTCAACCTGTTCCAAAATTATTGAAATGCAAAGTTCATTATTTATAAAATATTTTTAATTTTTTCTTTTTTAAAACACATAATTCTTGCCAACATAAATAGTCCATGCTAATTGGAAAATTGTTTAAATTACAAAACAATATGGGATATTATACAACTATCTATATTTAATAGTTATTTTAATCCTTGTTTGATTTATTGAAAGCTTAAAAACAGGCTAAGGATATATAATTCCAGCCTGTTATGAAGAAGGAACCATTTATATCTTAACAGGAACAGGCTTAATCTGTTCCAGAAAAATTAAACTATTAACAATTAAGGAGAATTTGAAAGATGGCTTATGATGCAGTAAAAATGGCTGACTGGCAGATTTCCGAAGCAGCGGAAGCAAACATGCCGTCACCGGAACAATGGAGAGATAAACTTGGCCTTATGCCCGATGAAATTCTTCCTATGGGCAGGCTCGCAAAGCTTGATTTTCTTAAAATAATGAACCGCCTTGAGAAGGAAGATGATGGCAAGTATATTGAGGTTACAGCTATCACCCCTACACCGCTTGGTGAAGGTAAAAGCACAACCTCGGTCGGCCTTATGGAAGGCCTTGGTTTGCGTGGAAAAAATGTAGGCGGAGCTTTGAGGCAACCATCAGGCGGACCAACAATGAATGTTAAGGGAACTGCCGCAGGCGGTGGAAATGCACTTATTATTCCCATGACAGAGTTTTCATTGGGCCTTACAGGTGACATCAATGACATCATGAACGCTCACAACCTTGCTATGGTTGCATTAACAGCACGTATGCAGCATGAAAGAAATTATAATGATGAACAATTGGCAAGATTGACCAAGATGCGCCGGCTTGATGTTGATCCCACACGTGTTGAAATGGGATGGATAATTGATTTCTGCGCACAGGCACTTAGAAATATCATTATCGGCCTTGGCGGAAGAACAGACGGTTTCACAATGCAATCCAAGTTTGGAATTGCCGTTGGTTCGGAATGTATGGCTATTCTTTCCATAGTCAAGGATCTTGCCGACTTAAGAAAACGTCTTGATGAAATAACTGTTGCGTTTGATAAGAGCGGCAAACCGGTTACAACCGGAGACCTTGAAGTTGGCGGTGCCATGACCGCTTTTATGAGAAACACTATTAATCCCACTCTTTTAAGTACAGCCGAATATCAGCCCTGTATGATTCATGCCGGACCGTTTGCAAACATTGCTGTAGGCCAATCATCTATCATCGCAGACCGCATTGGTCTTAAATTGCATGATTACCATGTTACAGAGAGCGGTTTTGCAGCAGATATCGGATTTGAGAAATTCTGGAACGTAAAGTGCCGCAACAGCGGTCTCAAACCCCATGTTTCAGTTCTCACCTCCACAATACGCGCTCTTAAGATGCACGGCGGCGGACCCAGAGTTGTAGCAGGAAAAGCACTTGATGAAGCATACACCAAGGAAAACCTCGCACTGGTTGAAAATGGTGTAGAGAACATGGTTCACATGATAGGCGTAATCCGCAAAGCCGGCATAAACCCGGTTGTTTGTGTTAACAGATTCTATACCGATACTGATGCTGAAGTTGCTGTTGTTAAAAGAGCGGCTGAGGCAGCCGGAGCACGCTGTGCCGAATCAAGCCACTGGGAAAAGGGCGGAGAAGGTGCTCTTGAACTGGCAGATGCCGTAATTGATGCATGTAACGAAGAAAACGATTTTAAATTCCTTTATCCGCTTGAGATGAAGCTTCGTGACAGAGTTGCTCTTATAGCAAAAGAAGTATACGGAGCAGATGGCGTATCATGGAGTCCTGAAGCAGAAACAAAAGCCAAAATGCTTGAAAATGATCCCAAATACGCTGACTTCTCAACAATGATGGTTAAGACTCATTTAAGCCTTACTCATGAACCGACTCTAAAGGGTGTTCCAAAAAACTGGACACTTCCGATAAGAGACATTCTGATTTATTCAGGCGCCAAATTCCTGTGCCCATGTGCAGGAACCATTAGTCTCATGCCCGGAACAAGTTCCAACCCGGCATTCAGAAGAATCGATGTTGATACAAGTACAGGAAAAGTAAGCGGACTTTTCTAGAAACTATTAGGAATATATCATAATACCATAATAAATGGGGCCCCAGGATTTTCCTGGCGCCCCATTTTTATTTTAAAATTGCAAAAATCGAATTTATGGTAACTACTTAGGTTGTTAGGTTCACAGTTTATTACCTTGAGCCCTTCATACGCAAATCCCGGTTTCTTTGTCATAGGATACACTTTTTTAGTCAATCCAAATGCCAGTCGGTAAGCCTCAATATCTTAAAAACATTCGATTTTCATCGCACCTTGAACCATGAACCATGGAACTGTGAACCTATAACCGTAAACTGCATTTATATAATAACAAGTTTTTTTACCGCATCAACCACTTCTTCCGGATCATCCATAACCTGGAGTATATCAATATCGTCTTCTGAAATCTTATTCGATTCCAGCATCCTGGATTTAATCCATTTTTTGAGCCCACCCCAATAGTCTGATCCGACAAGAATAACCGGCAGCGGCCTTATGCGGTGAGTTTGAATAAGCGTAACAGCTTCAAAAAGTTCATCTATCGTACCAAACCCACCAGGCATGATAATATATGCATAAGCATATTTTACAAACATTACTTTTCGGATAAAAAAATATTTAAATTCAAGTTTTATATTAGAATATGGATTAGGCTCTTGTTCAAAAGGCAGGATTATATTAAGGCCTACGGATTTTCCACCTGCTTCGGCAGCTCCTTTATTGGCAGCTTCCATGACACCACCACCACCACCCGTAATTACAGAAAAATCGTTTTTCACAAAAAGGGACGCTATCAATTCAGTTTTCTTATATACAGGATCATCCGGCTTGATTCTTGCCGATCCGAAAATACTTACAGCCGGTCCTAATTCATGAAGGGCCTCTATCCCTTCAACAAACTCGCCCATAATTCTAAAAAGCCGCCATGACTCCGATATAGACAATTCATCTATTAAATACTGTTTTTCCATTTTCACCCCTAAAATATCGTCTTTAATAAAATAAAAGCAATCAAATATACTCTTTTCGAAATAATATTTTAGTATAAATTATATTAAACCGAAACTCAAAGAAATTAAAGTTAAACAGTATATTTTTATACTAATTATTTATTGTTATGTCAATTGAACATTGACAAATACGTTACATATGATTAGATTGAAGAAATTATGGCTTGCAAATTTAACAATATTAAAGCTATTATTTTTTTGTTTAAAACCACCTTTCTTATCATTTAACTAATAACTTAATGAATAAAAATTCCAACGATCTTCTACAAAAAACAACTATAGTAAACGAACTTGGACTACATGCAAGGGCGGCAGCTAAAATTGCACACCTTGCCGCAAACGCTAATAAAAAAATCTGGATTATAAACGAAAGTGAAAAAATAGACGCTTCAAGCATAATAGATATCCTTACACTTGGTTATGCCAAGGGTACCCGGATAACATTTGAGGCGGAAAACGAGACTGATATTGATATTTTAAATCATATAATAATCCTGGTTGAAAATGGGTTTGGAGAATAAACTCAATATGTCTGAAAAAGAAAATATAGAAGAAATAAGATTAAACGGAATTGAAGCTTCACCCGGAATCTGTATTGGCAAAGCATATCTTGTTGATAAAGAAGGTGTGGATGTAGTTGAAAAATATTTTATCGACAAGAAAAACCTGGATCATGAACTAAAGCGCTTTAAAACAGCGGTAAAACAGGCTGTTAATGACTTAAAACAAATAATCGAAAATATACCTAAGGAAGTGCGCAACCATACCGGTATCATTGAAACCCATGTTGCTCTTCTTAAAGACAGGAAACTCTATGATAAAACCATAGAAACTATAAAAAACGAAAGAGTTAATGCTGAATGGGCGCTTAAAAAGGTTGTAGCAGGCATCATGGTGATGTTCCAGAGCATAAATGATCCTTATCTTAAGGAACGGTCTAATGATATTTCTTATGTTTCAGATCGTATTGTGAAAAAACTGATGGGATCTGAAGAAGTAAATATCGGCAAAATAGACAAGCGCGTCATTCTGGTTGCAAAAGATCTTTCACCTGCCGATACAAGCCAGATCCAGTTGGATAAAATTATGGGTTTTATTACCGACCGTGGCGGTAAGACTTCTCACACAGGAATCATAGCCCGTACACTTGAAATACCTGCTGTTCTCGGCTTGGGTAGTGCTACAAAAATAATACATAATGATGATACGTTAATAATAGACGGATCAACAGGGGTTGTAATTGTAAATCCCTCGGAACAAACACTTAAGAAATATAAAGAGATTGAAACCAGAGAAGAAGAGCATAAAGTACATTTATCGTTTGAAAGCCATTTTAAGGCAGAGACTATCGATGGGTTTTCTCTGCCGGTTATGGGGAACATAGAGCTTCCTGAAGAAGTTCCTTCAGTGCTGAACCATGGTGGTGATGGCATAGGGCTTTACAGAACCGAATTTCAATATCTTACACGAAGCGATTTTCCAAGCGAGGAAGAGCTTTTTGATAAGTACAAAAATGTTGTTGAGTCGATAGCTCCGAAACCGGTGACAATCCGTACGCTTGACATAAACGGGGATAAAGCGCTTGTATCTTCCAATGGTTTTGACGAACCAAACCCTGCTCTTGGACTTCGTGCTATAAGATACTGTCTGGAACGGCCTGAAATTTTTATAACACAATTAAAAGCAATATTAAGAGCCGCTGCTTTTGGAAATGTGAGAATCCTGTTTCCAATGATATCAGGCATTGATGAAATACGCGAAACAAAAAAATACCTTAATGAAGCTGCTGATCTGCTTGAAAAAGAAGGAAAGGCTTATAATAAAAACATCCCGTTCGGAATAATGATTGAAGTACCATCCACAGTTATAATGGCCGATGCTATGGCCGATGAAGCTGATTTTTTCAGTATTGGTACAAATGACCTTATCCAATATACTCTTGCGATAGACAGGGTTAATATGGGAGTCGCCCACCTTTATCAACCCTTTCACCCTGCTATTTTACGCATGATCAAGCACGTAACTGATGTTTGCAAAGCAAAAGGCATAAAGGTTTTTGTATGCGGGGAAATGGCAGGTGATCCTTTGAATGTGCCGGTTCTGCTCGGGTTGGGAATAGACGGACTGAGTATGAATCCCCAGTCAATTCCGGCAGTAAAAAATATGATACGATCACTAAAGATCGAGGATACAAAAATATTTATGAAAGAAATTCTTAATAAGACCACCACAAATGACGTAGCAAAACTTGTTGAAGCCTCTTTCGGAAACATTATTTCAAAATAGGATAAAATCGGCACAATTTAAATTATTTGGAAATATACGGATTGTGACAAATCATAAAGCAGGAGCTGTAAAACCGGAATTTAAGCATTTGGAAGAAATCATTGGAAAATACCCGCAATAAAAATATCTCAGAAAACAGAAAAGCACGGCATGACTATTTCATTGAAGATGAATATGAAGCAGGCATGGTTCTTCTTGGAACCGAAGTTAAATCTCTAAGGCTTGGCCGGGCAAACCTCAAGGATTCATACGCAAAAATTAAAAACGGAGAGATTTTTGTTCATCAAATGCATATAGGCCCCTGCCCATTCGCTTATTATGCAAATCATGATCCGTTGAGAATAAGAAAACTTCTATTAAACAGGCAGGAGATAAACAAGCTTACAAACAAGGTAAACGAAAAAGGACACTCCCTGATTCCTTTAAGGTTATATTTCAAAAACGGAAAAGTAAAAATTTCAATCGCACTCGCCAAAGGCAAAAGACAATACGATAAGCGGGAAGCTATCAAAAAACGCGATGAAAAAAGGGAAATGGATAGAGATAGAAGCGAAAGATAGCCTCTATTTGTGCACAGCAATTCCCGGTGGAATAATAAACTGTCTAATATAACCATCCAAAACAAAACTGAAATTAAAGACTATAAAGATTGCTGATTTCGGGAAATTTTGCTTGACTTTATAGCCATTCTTTATTAGATAAACAATTCTTTAAAAGACTGATCCCCAGTAGCTCAGCAGGTAGAGCAAGTGGCTGTTAACCACTTTGTCCGCGGTTCGAGTCCGTGCTGGGGAGCCAAACAAATCAAGGGCTTAGATAAGTTTTAAATCTAAGCCTTTTTTTATTCCCCACGTTATTCCCCACATTTTAACTTGAAAATAAAAAAAGGCGGATGAAATCACCCGCCCCCTTAAATTCTTTCAAAAGCCTTTCCGGATCTTTACGCTTATTTTATAATGCTTTTGGTGTATTCTTCCGCCGCATTCGAAAATCATCTAAATTTAATACCGGTTCTTTTATTTTCAAATCCTCAATTTCAATCAACAAACTATCAAAGTCTTTTAGTAAAATTTGGCAAGCTGCAACGGGTGAAATGTCTTTTTCTGCTAAATCGTTCATTCTATTTATAATGCCATTAAGAAATTTATATTTATTTAAAACTTCCGCTGAAAAAAGCGGGCCATTTCGACGCATCTTTATGGCTGCAATTATATCTTTAAAAAACATGTTTGAGTATCTATCCCGCTCGGTTCGGATATTTTTTACATAATTACGATAGGTTTTTAACGTCGATTCTTTTAATGGTTTCCCGTACTTGCTAACATGGTTTTTAAGCTTCTTTTTTATATTGATATATTTATTGATAACGTTCGTTCGGTAGTAATGTAATTTATGTTTAAGCTCAGCTTCAAGCTCATTTAAATCCATACTTTGATATTGTTTCATATCTTACCCCCCCCTTAAAATAAAAAAGCCTGAAGGCGTCCCCGGTCCAGAGAACCGCTCACAATATCACTATTGCAAGTACCTTCAGGCTTATTTTTAATATTTGTTTTCATGTCTCTGGCTTTGGGGTTTTTATATACTTATATACGTGTATAAGCATTGTCAAGCATTATTTATTGACTTTTAAGTTTTAAATCCATATAAAAAAAGTTATGAAAGAACGAAAACCCTTCACAACAAGTTTAAACATATTGCTACTTAAAGATATTAAGAAGCTTGCAATTGACCATGACAAAGGTGTTAATGATCTTCTCGAAGAAGCTATCCGGGATATTCTAAAAAAGTATGAATTACAGTCTCAAAAACCCACCAAATAGCATAACCTATTAACTAATTGAAATTGCTTATAATATCGGCTTAATTAGAGTCGTTTACAGCGTACTTTATGAAAAAGACATGGTTTAGCATGCCTCGTTTACGGCCGTTTTTCAGTTTTGAACCCGGATTGCTACGCTTTACCCCAAAAACAGCTTGGGTCCTTCCAGAGGTCTTTCGATATTAGGGGTAATTCGCACCCGTCTATTTTTCTACATGTGATGATTTTTCATAAGTACCTAATACCATGACATAATCATTAATCCCCAAATTTAAAAAAACCCAGATCATCATCTGGATCATCATCAACGTCATCATCCGGATCATCATCAAAGCCAAATTTGTTTATATTTACAGATAGTTCAGGATAATCATAAACAAAATCTATACACGAATTATTTTGTTTTGGCTGTTTCCGGTTTAACAGAAAGCTTTTGCGGCCCCACTCCTGCAAAGCAACTTCAAGATCAATTTTCTTTACATTTTTTATATTAACAATAGAGTGGCTTAACTTGCCGGATTTAATCGCGGCGGAGATCCTTTGCCGTGATACTCCTATCAGCCTGGCAAATTGGCTGTTGGTTATAAAGATTCTATCTTTTTTTCGTGGCATGGCATAACTTTTAAAAACTGCTGTTGTTTTTTCTTTAAAATTACAACCCGATTTTGTAACTTTGTGTCTAAAAAAAGGGCAGGGTGCGAATTACCCCTAATGGAAAAAAACTTTTAGGAGGACCCGCACCTTTTCCGGTTAACTTGCGCTTAAAGTTTCAAGGTATTGGTCATGCAATTCCGGTTGATCATGTATAACGGCACGAACAGCCTGTGCCATTGACATGTTATGTTCCGAAGAATACTGATTAACCGCTTCCATAAATGGCTCTGTCGTATGTTCTACCTTTGCCATAGGTTCACTCTTTGGCGCCTTGGCTTCATCTATCAGGTTGTTAACGTATGATTCATGCAGATCCGGGTTTTCTTCTGACACGGCACGAACAGCCTGTGCCATTGACAAGTTATGTTCTGAAGCATACTGATTAACAACGTCCATAAAAGATAGTTTGGTTTCTGTCTGGACTGAAGCTTTGCCTTCCTCTTTTTGTTTGAGACAGATATGATCCGTCCAAAGTTTCGGATATAGCTCTTGACATCTAAGCGTTGCTACGCCCTTTGATTGTTCTTGGTGTTCCCACTGATACCTTGAAACAGCCGCCTCAAAAGTCAAAGGGATTCCACCCGGGACACCTTGCTTGCCTGTATCCTTTACTTCTTCAGGCTCAACGGCTGCATCTGTGCTTATTAAATGGTTAAAATAACTCTCACCGTTTGGGAATTGTTTCTGAAGCTCTTTATCGCGGAAAAACTCACGATCTGCACTTATTTTTAGCAGTAATTCTGACCCTTTAATCTCGCTCGGTTCCCCATTTTCCAGAATATGCCGATAAAAGCTTAATGCTTCCATTGTGTTTTCTGCAGGACTCAAATTATTATCCATCATAACCCCCTTTATTAAATAAAATGTGAATGTTCGAATTTTCTAAAGACGTCATTCATTTTAAATCGCATGTTTGCATCAAGCCCGGAAAGTGCGTTGGTACTATCGGGCAAGCATTCATCCTGAATAATTTTTGCCATGGTTTTAAAAGCTGTTTGACGCTCTTTAATGAACTCGTTTATTTCATCCACGAGCAAATCGCCATGAGGAAGAAGCCGGTCAGTCAACTTTTTTAAGATTTGCTGATTGATTTCAAAAATCTGCTGTTCGATTGGTTTTATCTGTGAGTCAATTTCTTCGGGAATGTCTTCATACTGCGGAAGTAATTCAAGGATACCGGTCAGCTTTTTCTGGATTTCGGGAACCTTGGCATCATTGCCATCGACAAGAAGATCTTTTATTTGTTTTTTCAAGTCTTCTGCCTGCTTCTCATATCCAAGAATAGTGTCCTCAACTTTCTTCTTCCGCTCCATAATCTGCTCTTTGTTTTTGATAAGCACCTGTTTTTGTTCAAGTTCAGTTTTTACTGCTTCAATACATTGGTCCAGACAGCTGTTCTCTTTCTCCATGGTCCAATTCTCCTATTTTGTGTAATGGTTATTAAAATTTTGCCGTGTGAATGTGCCGACCGGAAAGGGTTTCGGTTGCCGGGCCTCACGGTTGCCGGATTCACACGGGCAAACTGTTTAAAGCTGTATTTGCTAAACTTATTAAAAAATTAACGTGATTTATTTCTTCTTGGTAATCATGCTTTAGCTTTTCTCTTTTCTTAAATTCTTTATAATCAAGATATCCGCTCGGCAATTCAGAAAGCTTTGCTCTGGCATCTGCAATCCGCTTGTTATAATTTTCAAGATCAAGAACTGCTTCTTGTGTTAATTGTTCAGAAGTATAAAAAATAGTATTCGACATTTTTACTTTTATCTTTTTTGTTTTTAAAAAAACACACAAGTGTGAATCTGGAAGATTCGCACCCTTCTTAAGACCTTCTTAAAAACATACTTATAATACCTTCTTAGGGGGGAATTTTTTCCCATGTTTTGGAAAAAATCTCCCATGTTCAGGGAAAATTTTCCCGTCATTACGGGGAATTTTTTCCCATGCTCTTTTTTGATCTTATTTATTACAGGGAATTTTTTCCCATAAAAAAGCATCATACCGCCACCCGATCTCTTAACTTTTGGTTTAAATAACCCGGCTTCCAATGCTTTTTTGGAATAAGAAAAACCCGCCAAACTCTTTCGCCTTCATAGGTATCATATGGTTCAATTAAAAAGTTCTTTTGAAGGCTTTTTATAGCATCCCCCACACTTCGCCTGTTGATTCCGGCAAATTCAGCTAACCGCCCAATTTCAGCACTACACAACTCCCAGCGTCGTTTTGCAAAACGCTCTTTGAACTCAAGGTTATCATATTCAACGTTCTCATCTTCTTCGGCATCATAATATGAGAAATATCTCATTACTGGATAAAGTGCTTTTGCTGTTGGTTTGAGTTCTGACCATGTGCCGCTTCTAATAATCCCATTATAAAAGAAGAACGACCGGCCATTTTCACCCTTTTGAGGAAATTTCAATTTATAGTACTTACCCCGTTTTCCGTGCCGGGTCAGAAAATACTCCCATGTAAACCCAGGAAAACCGTCAAGGTCTTTAATACCTTGCCGTACGGTTTTAATATCTAAGCGCGATAGTGCAGCAATTGTTTCTTGACCCGGAAATGCTTTACCGTGTTCATCACAATGACAAGCAATTACAGGAAGAACCGCCTTTGCTGCTGTTGATATATTTGACCAGTTCATATTCTCGTTCCATCTTTTATCGAAACGAAAAAACAGCGTCCAATCAATATCAGCCGAAAAATGATACATTATTATCGCCCTCACAGCGCAACCGCCCCACAAGAAGTAATCGGAAGAGAAACGAGGTGTGAGGTTCCTTGCCTATCGGCGCGCGCCGCCTATCTCTTCCGAAATTCAAAATCTGCAACTGGTTTTTGTTTTGGTTATTAAATGCGTCAAGTGAACGGTTTGAGCAACCCTGGGACATAGTATCAGGCTGACACATGCCGGAAGCTGAAAACCCGCTTCTTAGAACCTCTGGTGGCTTCATGCTTATGCACTCAACGACTTTTCAGGATCAATCCGGTGTGAGTCTATAAAAGACTCAATATCTTTAAGCCGGTATCTGACAGAACGCCCGATTTTAATAAATGGAAGTCCACGGCTCATAAAACGATCATTTCGTAAAGTGAATACGCTTTTACCGATAATTTTTGCTGCTTCTTTTTCGTTGATAATTCCTAAGCTCATATTTACTCTCCTTTTTTCAATGTACTTCTTTTAAAAAACAAAAAAGCCACAAGATTATTTATCCTGTAGCTATAGAGTACTACTATTTTTTTCTAAGTCAATTATTTAAAATGATTATAGGAAGTTAGCTGATATTTTAAACTTTAGAATATCAGCTTTTCTTTTGATAAATAAGAGGGTTTTACAGTTATTAAAGTTTAAACCCTTTTCAGGTATAATGGTATATATATTAACCGGAGAGTGTTTTCGCTGAGGTATAAGTTGAACTTTTCAATATGAACGGTATCTCTTGTTATGCTTTTAAGCAAAAAGGGGTTTCTTTTGATCTTTTGTAAAAAAGCATAAAGATCTATTGCAAAACCGCTATTGCTTTTAATCTTATAAGGTTTACTTCTCTCTTTTAATTTTATTTCACCTTTATTATTTGTAATTGCTTCATTTGCAAGAAAGTATTCTATAATTTTAAAAAGAATTTGATCTCTGGGATTAATTCTTATTTCTCGTTCTTTTTCTTTTTGCTTTATTTTTGCAATGCTTTTCTTTTTGCTTTCCAGGTATTTCTTTTCGGCTGCTGGCCGTAATTCATCACTTTCACTCATAAACCGATGTATTAAAAATGCGTCCATTTTTGCTCTATTAATTGTTGCTGCTCGTTTTGAGTACGTTCGGGCATCTTCAAGATACTTCATAGAAGAACTATCTTCTTCAAATCTCATACCTTCCACTAAAAAACTTTTTACAGAGAATATTGCCATTTCAATAGCAAACAGATTAAACAGTGCCTCCGAATCGATTTTTTCCCTCGCGCCTGGACTTACTCCATTAGTGCAAAGTGCCTCTCGCCATATTACCTCTTCTGGAATGCCACATTCGCCTTTCATCCCTGAATAGTTGTTACGATATCTTTTAAAAAGTGCTGCTGAAGCATTTAAACTATCCGTGTAAATAGAATCTGCTCCCCGTTTGTAAATAGCGCGTAAATCTTCAAGAAATTTTGCAGGAAAACCGATAAGGCTTTCAATAACCTTTGAGGAAGGCCAAAGAGAATTCCCTAAGCATGGCACGTTATCTTCAAGGTGAAAACAAACAATAAAATTTGTGCGGCATTCTCTTATAATTAAAAGGCATTCTTGGAAGTATTTACTTTCAATTTCCAAAGATTCCAACCGCTGAATATCTCCAAATATCGGGCATCGTTCATTATAAAATTCTGTTTTATAAGGATTGTTTTCAAGTTTATTCATTGCTTGTCCATTTGCAATGCGTCCTGAAATTTATTGAGGGAAGCTGGCAGGACATTTCCAGCTTATCGGCCCGTCGGCCTATCCCTCAAAAGTATTTGTAATCACATAAGCACCCGGTAATCAATCTTGAGTGCATCGCCAAATAACCGGGCATTTTTCCGGCCTATAACCCTTTTCCCGTTTTCCATTTCAGAAATGTGACGCTGAGGGATTCCGGTCAATTCGGAAAGTTGCCCTTGCGTCAAACCCTCTTTATGCCTTGCGCCTGATAGGGCGACACCGGGAGAATTGTCTTTAAATTCAGGAAAGGCATCTCTCCAGGGAATAGTATCCGATGCATCCTTATAGCCGATAGACTTCATCAACTTGACGGCCTTATCTTTCTCCGACACCGGCCCGGAGAACGTTAATACAATGCTTTTAGTACGGCGCTTTTTCGTGTGTTCCAGCATAAACAACCTCGATCAATTGTATTTCATTATCAATAATCTGCCAAACCGCAACATAGGTCGGCTGACCCTTTTTTAAATGGCAATGGTGCCTCTGATCTTTCAGTTTGCCATAATTTGGCCAGTTGCCCCTTATCGGCCCTTTGAGTTCAATCTCTCTCAACAGGGCAAAAAGAGATTTCTTCGCCCTGACAGGCAACCGGTCAATCATCTTGTTTATCCGCCTGGGAATTACCACCTGCCATTTAATCATGATAATAATATACCTTTTTTTAGTATCAAATCAAGATTTATTTTTTATCGTTTACATTTGCCGCTTCTTATCGGCCCGTCGGCCTATCCCTCAAACTTCGTTTGCTGCTTTAACCTTTGATGTTTTGTTCGCTGGCTTGTTTATTATATCCCCTGCAAGCGCTGAGGCTCTTTTCAATGCGTCATCTCGCAAGTGTGCATACCTTTGAGTCATTAGCGGGCTCTTATGAGTCAGAAGCCTTTGCAAGGTGTATAAGTCAACTTGCCCAGAGCTTGCCAACACAGACGCATAAACATGACGGAGCCCATGCATCGGCCTAAATCCAACAGGAAGTCCAGCCTTGTTTCGGATACGGTCAACGCTTTTTCTATTCAAAGTAGTTAAATGAGATCCTTCCCTTTGCCCTGGGAAAATCCATCCATTACTTCCTGCTTTTTCTATTTTTTCTAATACAGCTAACGCAGAGCCGTTTAAAGGGATACTCTGATCTTGCCCGCCCTTTGGGTTACGGATTGTAATAAAACCCCGCTCAAAGTCAATGTCCTGCCATTTTAACCGGAATATTTCGCCCCGTCTCATGCCTGTATAAAGTGCAAGTTTCATAATACTTGCCGTTGTCTGATCTTCATCTCTCTCTAAAACAGCCAGTAAAGATTTAATCTGATATTCTGTTAGATCTTCTGTTGTTTGGTTGTTCAATCTTGGGATTTCAATTTTAAAAGTAATAGGAGAAGTCTTGCCCTTTTTCACGCCATAATTGAGAGTCCGGCGAAGGATTTCAAGCACCCTTGCTGCTGTTGTCTTATGTCCCTTTTTTAATAACCCCAAACGGAGCCGATCAACATCAAGCGGAAGAAGTTGACCCGGTTCTTTATCGCCAAGCACCTGCCTTATGTGAACATCGAATTTTCTTTTCTCCGCATTTATAATTTTATTGTATGGATTATTTTCACAGTATGAATCCCAAAGTTTCGCAATAGTCCATCGGGTATTTACAGCTTCCTTCCTTGCCTTTTCAACTTCTCTTTTTTCTGTATTTGAAGTTTGATTCCCTTCAATTTTTTGTGCCCGGATACGCGCTGCCTTTGCAGGAGTCATATCATCTTGGAATTGACGCCCCACTTTTTCATCAATTGCTTTCCCTGCTTTCCGATAACGGATATAATAAATCCTTTCCGGCCGGCCTGTAACTATTCCCTTGCTTTCAATATAATATACTCCAGGATATTTTGTCTTGATTCGTAAAAATGATTTTGGCATTTTAAACCTCTTTTTGTTCCCCACACTACACAATAATTATAACCACTGCTTTTTATTCCCCACACTATTCCCCACACATAAATTAAATATACAGGTAATAAAAAGTAAGTCAATAAAAATAATACTCAATAATAATCTATTATTTCAAGGTATTTAATGACATAAATAAAAAGGAAGGTAAATTAAGGTAAATAGCTTAAAAGTGGCTGTTAACCACTTTGTCCGCGGTTCGAGTCCGTGCTGGGGAGCCAAAAATTATAGCCCGTTCATTAATTGAGCGGGCTTTTTTATTGGATTTTATCATGTGATACGTATATATTAGTAATAGTTACGGTTTATAAATAACTTATGTTTTCGGAAATGCGTTCAATCCCATAAGGATGTATTGAAAAACCAAAATGGGAAAAGACGGAAATCGATACGAATTCAAATTCCCGTCTTTTTTTGTTTTATACTTCTTCAGCAGATGCGCTTTCAGAACATAATCCGCGAGATGCTTTTTCCCAATCTTCTACTTCTTCGCCTTCTTCGATTTCTTCCCACCCGGTAATCATGGCCTTTATATGTGCAAAAATTGAGTGGCCGGTTGTAGTCATATAAACATGCACAACGATAAACGCGAGGATGGAGAATGCTCCGGCCAAATGAATCAGCGCCACAACGTTTAAAGAAAGAAAATCAAGTCCCCAACTCTCCCAGGAATTATATGTCCAGTAGAAAATTCCCGTGAACATCTGGATGGGCAAAAGCATTGCTGCCAGAAAGAGATAGGTCAGTCGTTGTAATGGATTGTGTTTGGCGCCTTTTCGTTTCGGCACCGGGTGCGATTCGCCTTTAAAAATACCAAAACCATAGTAATGTACGACCTCCAACAGCTTTTTTGTAGTTGGAATATACTGTTTCCATTCACCGGTCGTAAATATCCAGAACACGAAAAACGCAAAAGCAATCAGCCAGGTAATGCCAAGGAAATTATGCACCTCAACAGCCCGTTCAAAACCAATTAGCGAGTAAACACCGTGGATTTCAAAACCTGTTATAAGCAGCAAAAAGATCAGAAGCATTTGCAGCCAGTGCCAGAAACGCTCGTAGCGGGTGTACAGATAGGTGGTTATAAGTTTTATTGAATGCATCAATTACTCCTCCTTCTTACGACCATTGGTAAAGATCCTGCCCAGAGCGTGGAGAACAATACCACCAAATGAACATAGAACAATGGCCCATCCGGCAAAGTCGATAATATTGACTTTGTCGCGTCCCGGCATATAAAACCCAGCCAGATTGGCCAGACGGCTGTCAGGCCGTGTGTGACACTGACTGCATTTCAGCGCTTCTTCCCTGGGAGAAACCATATGGGTGCTTGGAAAAACATAGGCAGTTTCTACAAAGTCAATTTTGCCGCTAAATGGCAGATCCAGATATTTTGCGCCCCGCTGAATGGAATCCTGCCAGTCAAAAGTGGTCCAGTATCCATGTTCTCCTGATAAAAGCGGCGTTGTCATTGTTTTGTTTACCGTGTCATAGGGCTGTTTGCCCGAATGAATATTAAAGGGGAAAATACGTGCGTTTTTATCATTACGATTTCCATTCGGCCAGGCCAGTTTGACTATCTTGCTCGGATCAATCATATCTTTGGCTGTGACCCCTTTGATGGAACCGTTGAACCACAGATATTTTGGGATCACATTTTTTTCCCATTTTGTATCTCCTTTGGTCGTTTGATATACGGGCTTTCCGAAAGGACCGTATACATCATAAGGCTTTCCGTCTTTTTTCTTTCCTGCCTTGGACCAGTCCCACCATCTTTGAACAGGTAAAACTTTCGCAATAACAGGAACATGACAGGCCTGACATGCAACCTTGTCCGTATGGTCATTCATTTTACTGCTTAACGCATGAGGCTTGTCACTGTGACAGGATTCACACATAATTTTGGGTTCAAGATCGTGCTCAAGAAGGCTGTGACGCGTTTCAGAAGCCGGTGTTCCGTAAATCCTTCCTGCAACATGGTGCGCAATGGTTGTATGGCATCTGGTGCACTCAAAATCCTGGCCATCATATCCCATATGAACATCGAGTTCTTTGTTGGGATTAATTAAAGAAGGATCCAGATCACCATGCTTAACACCATCTCCACCTCCACCGGAAAAATGACAGGTACCGCAGTTTTTGCGCGTTGGGCGTCCGATACTCTGGACAACTTCGTGGATTTCAGCCTGAGCGTCTTTGGCAAGAGCTTTTTCTTCCGGATCTTTTGACTCAGCAAAATACTTATAATCTCCAAAAACCTCTTCCCAGTTGATTTTTTTCCGGCCATGACATTTCAGACAATCGATTTCTGTTTTCTTGCCTTCCTCATTCCATCCAATGTGACATTCGTTGCAGTGATGATCATTCATTGCATTGGCTGAAATACAAAAATTGTTTACCGAATATCCGGCCTTGCCCATTTTATTATCCTTTGGTGAATTGGGATCAAGCCACGTCCAGTGAAGCGTTTTTTTCAACTGGTTGGCCGCTTCTGTATGGCATGAAAGACAGGCTTTACTGATTTCGGGTCCTGATGTAAAATTTTGATTCAATGCTTTAAACTGTGAATGATCAGCTGTGGTAGTATTCTTTGCTTCTTTAACTACCTGCCGGGCAAGTTCCAAACCGGGTGCATCCTGATCCTGATTTGCAAATAAAAGTGTAGACGCAAAAAACAGGAAACATATCCACAGGAAGAATAATACATAACTTTTATGTGTTAATTTAAACCTCATCATAGTATATCCATTTTTTTATTGCTGCCAAGGCACAAGAGACACAAATAAAGAAGTAGAAAATATGTCTTTGCGCCTTTCGACATTCATATCAAATAAATCTACTTGCATTTTGCCGGGGATGGAGAATCTGCCGCATGTTCATATAAATACGAATAAATGTCGTTCAAATCTTTTTCTGACAATTTGCTCCATTCTTCACTGCATTTAAACTGATCAAAATCTTTTTTTTCGAAAGTCCGCTTCCATTGGGCCTGTGTTTTTGAATCAGGACTCAATAGCGGTTTGGGAGAATCAATTTCACCACGCTTGCTGCACGCTTTATAAACATTACGATACGTGTATTTACCTTTTCGCGAATTGCCGTCTTCACCGGCAAAACCAATACCGATAGAAGTAAATACAAAACCAATTACCATTAAAGTTAATACTACTTTTTTTAACATGTTACCTCCTTATATTTATTAAAAATTATATTGCTTAGGATTTTAATTAAAAAACCACATATCGATCCATGTTAGCCACCATTTCAGCATTTTTTGCCTGGGTGGCAAAGTCTTTGAAACCAACGCCAGGAACCTCATCTTCACGCCCGTGCAACCCATTAGCTCTGAAACTGACATCACATATTGCCAGTTTTGCTTTTCCCACCAGTTTCTTAAAATCAGGTTTAAGCGTCAGAAGCACACCCTTTCCTGTAAAAAATATATGAACATCTTTTCCTTTCAAATGGGCGGCCCGTGTCAGGTTGACAACATAATCAAGATGCTTATCAGTATTTACAAGAATACCCAGCGTATCAGCCATAGCCTTTACTCCTTCCTAAAATTGATATTGATGTCATTTACTTGCTACCACCAGCAAATGACCTTATCGTGTAAAAAAATATCATCCACAAGCCCTTCCCAGTCAACATTGCCTTCATATAGCATTATAACAGATGACTGATTCTCTTTGGAAACAGCTTCGCCAAGTTTTTCAACGGTTTCATCCGGTTCTGATCTTAGGATATTAAGTACTTTCATTTTATTATCCTTTAAAATGGTATTACAAGGTCAGCTTCATTGATTTTTACACCAACATCCGCCAGGGTAATATATTTAAAGCCGTATTTTTCCACATTGGCCGAATTATTTGAAAACCTTTCACCTTCCATTTCATCTAAAAATTCCATATTGTCACTATACGCCTCATCCATGTTGGAAATTTCATGGTGAAGAACAAACATCTGAACGTTTGTGTCCTCAAGCAAAAGACCCAGGCTGGTTCTAAGCCCCTCATACTGTTGATCTGTATCTTTGATGATAACTGCAACTTTTTTCATGATTGACTTTTACCCCTTTTTAATAAAATATCTTGTGTGGCCTTCTGAAGAATCCAGCATGCCGATAAACTGATTTCCCCCTTTATTTCCAAAATCAGGTATGTCCTTTTTTGATCCCGGATCAGTTCCTAATATTTCCAGAATTTCACCGGATGCCATTTCTTTTAAGGCTTTTTTTGTCTTTAAAAGCGGCATGGGGCAAGTAAGGCCACGGGTGTCTAAGACATTGTTTGGTTGAATATTTTCAAGATCCATAAATATAACTCCTCTTTCCTGTTATCAAAATATAACAAATTTTTCCGTTTCTTCATTCCACATGGCAACCAGAACCCAGACCAGAAAAAACACCAACATAAAAGGTATAGTAATTTGCCATGTAAGTATATCCGGTATAAACATGTCCTGGCCGAGTTTTTCATACAGGTTGCTGTTAAGCAAAACTTTAGACACTAGTGAATTGGTCAGCACAAATGTCACCAGAGTCACCATAAGCTTGGTTTGCCCTTCACCCACACGCCATAAAGTACCACTGGCACACCCTCCGGCCAGAATCATCCCGATACCGAAAATAAAACCGCCCATCAAGCTGCCTAAAACAAAAGGATGGTAAACACCCATAGACGGCTCCTGGAGATACGCCCATTTTATTACAGCTGTTCCCGTAAAATAAATGATAATACTAATCACCACCACTTTTACCATTTTCGCCTCACCGGTCATGAATGGATCACGAAAGGGGCGCACAAAACAAAATCGCGAACGATGCATAACCATACCGATTAAAAAGCCGAAAAAAAGCCATCCACCCAACTGTGTCTTGTTTAAAAATGCATAGGTATAAAAAACAACGATTATACCGATGGCCACCACCACCCCTACATACGGTTGGATTTTTAGCCAATCAAAGGTCTTGGGTTTTGTTGCATCTTTTGGTTTTGCATAAACCGTCTGGCTCGGAATATTCTCCATTTCCCAGAGCAAATAACGAAGGCCCACCCATGCACCTGCACCTAAGCCGATCATCATTGCAAATCCGCCTGCCGACATCATGACAACGGCAGAAAAGAAGCCGCCCACATTACAACCCTTGGCCATTGAAGCCCCGGCGCCCATAAGTATTCCGCCCACAAGACCTTTTGCATATTCAAGTTTGGGCGCCGGATGGATTTTAAATTGACGTGCCATAAGTGCTGAAACAAAGGCTCCGGTTACGATACCGGCATCGGACAGTGAAACCGGATGAAGCCAGGATGCCACAGGACGTTCTTTGTATGCTCCCACAAGATAGTAAAACCAGTCACCCCAGTTATTTAAACCTGCTGCAATTCCCCAGGGACTCTGCCAAAGGAACATCATAAGCGCAATGATGGCAACTAATATACCAGCCAACCATGAGGGCCATTCCTGTTCAAAAACAGCAATGTAGTAATTTCGTATTTCCGTTTTCATATTCAATAAATCTGTCCCCTTTATACTACCAACGTAATGTAGCCGACAGATAAGCATTCCATACCTTGTCGACAACCGGGAATAAGGCATCAAAAGAAGTTAATTTATTGATTCTAACCGGCTCACCCAATGGATTTCCACTTCCGGTATAGTCATAATCATAGTACTGACCGCCAAGTTGTATGAAAAAATTTCGGCCGACTATAGGCTGGTTATAATAGATTTCATATACCTGTCCACGGGTAGCAAGTTTGCTCCCGATAAGTGAATCTTCGGCACCGGTAAAATTAAACCAGTATTTTGATCCATAGTTATATTCCAGGCCAACCTTGGCATCCAGCGGCATGGGGAAAATGGCCCCCACATAGATCATGTATCCATCCCGGCTTTTCAAGTCTCCGTTGGAACTCAAAAGACCCTGACCCATAATCTCATAAAATGGATTTTCCGAGATCTGTGATGGGTCCGTATGACTCCATGAACCGGATATAAAGAAATCGATATCTTTATCAAATTTCTCAGTAAGATTTGATCTTACAAGTAATGAAGCAGCTTGCCAGTCACCGATATTACTAGTTGGCTCAAGCCTGCTGATAAATCCCCCATAATTTTTTTGAAAATAATACTCATTAACACCGTCATTGTTAAGATCGTCTTTATAGGCGATAAACGGCATAACCGTCAGACCCGTAAAACCGTCGGTAACATCCCATGCATAGGCATAATTCAATACTGCACTGGTTGTATCGTTATTAAAAAGCGTTGCAATAAAACCAGCCATGTGGACATCATCTACATCCGCAGTACTGCTCAATGAAGCGCTGTTGCCATATTCGCTTTCAAAACCCAAACCATAGCAGAATTTTAATTCAAAACCGGGAATGTTTGTGGCATCCTCTAAACCAAAGCTTAAAGAAGCACCATCAAATTGCCAGTTAATAAGCGTAGCTACGGGTGATCCGCCCTCAAGGCCGTTGTTACGGTATTCAAGCGGTGGACCTTCTGTGGAGGGTCGACGACCCAAAGACAGGTTAAACGGCACTGATCCCATATAGTTTTTATAATTAAAATATGCCCGTTCAAGACGAATAGTGTCTCCGTGGGGCAGGCTTGATGTATTGCCGTCAAATGTAGCGTCTCCAAGGCTTCCATGGTTGAATTTGACACCGGTGCTGTCACCATATACCTTGTATGTTGCTAAACGACCGGCAAAAGCAAGGTTGTCATTAACTTTGGCTTTCATTTCCAAACGTATCCTGTTGGTGTAAATGATGTCATTGTTAATATCGTATTGCTCAACAGGCGGAACCATACCGCCTGCTATCATACCAGCAATACCCGCTTGAGCCTGTGCAAGTGTTGCACCATTAAAGCCTGTTGGAGCGTTAACAAAAAAACCGTTTACCAGAGAGCTTGGCGCCACTCTGAGATCCTGGTAGTGAATGCTTTCAGCCCTGGTTCTTAAATCAATGCCAAATGAGATTTTGTCGGTGGCCGTATGAAGTTCAGCCTTGTTGAGCCGACTATCCATCTCTTTGATCTGGTCCTTTTTTTCAGACTCTGTTGTCTCCATGGCTTCAATTCTTTTCTGGAGTTCCTCCATTTGTTGAGACATGGTCTGAAGTTGCTCTTTAAGAGTCTGAATTTCGTTTTCAGCAAAAACATCAGATACTGAAAACAGAGACAACAGAAAGAACAGACCAAAGATTTCAGCAAAAATTTTTACCCTTAATTTTTTTTTCTGTTTCAATTTTCCCTCCTTTTTAAATGTATAACTGTACCCGATACTTTTGAGGCAGGTGCATGGTTAGTGCATCCAATATGAACCCGAAATATTATCAACACCCGGAACCAGCAGTAACAGATCACCAGAGCAATGATTGTACCAAATGAAAAGAAAAAGATAAGCAAATAGTTAATTAATTGAAATAATAATGCAATTTACCATCTTGTTTTTTTCTTGCATTATTCGGTTTTATTGTTATGTTAACAGGTGTTAACTTTACAGGTTTACAATTAAACGATAATTTTTTATCCGTTTAATTTCATGCATCAGACCAATAGCTCTGTTAGTGCACCCTCAAGAGGTTCAACCGGTCCAGGGTACAATATTTGGAAAGTGGTTATAGGTTCTTCCTTAAGGAAAGGCCCAAAAAATTAGGGATTAAGTAAAAAGAACCATTTGAAAACTGAAAAATTTTAACACATAAAAAAAAGAACTGCAAATATTATGTAATTGTTGTTTCTTAATTTTGAAGTAAAACCATATAAGATTAACTTAGAATAAAGATCTGCATACCACCATCTCTGCTGATAATATATTGATCCTTATGTTGTAATGTATTCATTCTTTATAAAAACTTCAGATTGGGGAGAAAATCGTTATGGATATCGGAAAGCACTGGGAAACGATTATAGAAACCATACAGGACGGAGTTTTGGTGATCGATCCGGAAGGTAATATTATGTCCGCAAATCCTGCGGCTGAGCGTTTGACAGGATATTCATCCAAAGAACTTATCGGTAAGTCTTGCCGTATTTTAAACTGCACGGGATGCAAAATTAAAGGAGGGGGTCCCGGGGAAGTATGGTGCAAACTTTTTGTAAAGGGCAAAAGTAAAAACAAGAAATGTTTGATGACTCATAAAGATCGCCGCACTGTACACATTATCAAAAGCGCGACCGTTCTGCATGATAAAGACGGAGAGATAATTGGCGCCGTAGAAACCCTGACCGATGTTTCACAATTGGTGCGCCAACAACAAGAAATTGTATCTTTAAGAAAAACATATCACTTGGATGATGGTTATTACGGGATACTGGGCAAATCTGTAATTATGCAGAACATGTTTGAACTGATTGATAATGTTGCCCAGTCGGACGCTCCGGTCATGATTCAGGGTCAAAGTGGTACGGGCAAAGAAATGGTGGCCAGGGCAATTCATCAGGCCAGTGCTCGTTGTGATAAACCTTTTGTAAAAGTAAACTGTGCTGCTTTGAATGAAAACCTTCTGGAAAGCGAACTCTTCGGTCATATCAAAGGGGCTTATACCGGAGCCGATAAAACGAGAATCGGACGTTTCGAGGCTGCCCATGAAGGCACCATATTTCTGGATGAAATCGGTGACATACCCCTTTCGATTCAGGTAAAGCTTCTTCGTGTCTTAGAGGAAAAAGAAATTGAACGGGTCGGCGACCATAACCCTATTCCTGTTAATGTGCGTATAATTACTGCAACAAACAAAAACCTTGAACAATTAATTGATAAGGGACTTTTCCGGGAAGATTTATTTTTTCGTATAAATGTTTTTCCGCTCCATTGCCCGACTCTTTCGGAAAGGATGGAAGATATTCCATTTATAGTTCAGAGTTTTATTAAGCAAAATTCAATCCGGAGCGGCAAAAAAATTCTGGGTGTCACACCTGAAGTAATGGAAATCTTCTCCTCCTATTCCTGGCCGGGAAATGTCAGAGAGCTTAGAAACGCTATCGAATATGCATTTGTGCTTTGCTCCGGCGGAGCAATTGGAAAACAACATTTACCACTAAAAATTTTAAAGGCCAAAGGAGCGAGTTCAAAATCAGCAATCTGCTCCCAGAACGATTCTGTGGAACGTGAAAAGCTCATAAAGATTCTTCAAGAAGCCAACGGGAATCAGTCCGAAGCTGCCAGGGTCTTAGGCATCAGCCGGGTCACAATTTGGAAAAGGATGAAAAAATACGGTATTAAACCAACAATAGATTTAAATGGAGAAAAAAATTTAACATAAACCGGAAAATATTTTCAGACTTTCAATTCCCCTTTAAATGATATGAAGCTATCTAAAAAGCAGTATTATTGTTATTCATACGCAAACGAATATTTTTTTAACAATAAGTTAAATATCATAGAGTATAAGGCTGATTGTTTGCTTGTTTTCTTATCAATTTATGATATATAGCTGATAAATTTATTTATATTTCAAAATAGCCGCGAATTTTTATAATTATAAAAGTTTTTTACAGAATCATGGGCTTGTTTTTTGCTTTGTTTTTCTAAACCTTAAAATTAGGTTTGTACCTTATATTGATGGGATACATGGTAACATTATTCAAATTCCTGAGGGCAATGCTTGATATATAATTATTTTAACTTTTTATAAATACTTAAGAATTACCGGAGTAATCGGCCCGGTTGGAAAGCCGATTTTTTTTACTCTTTTATATATATAATATGAACAACAGTATCATTTTGTTATTCAAATGATCAAAAAAAGCTGGAGGTAAAAAAAATGAGTCAGGAAGTGCGGTCTCCGATGCAGGGAGTTATTCTGGAGATTAAG
This sequence comes from Pseudomonadota bacterium, assembly GCA_043825875.1. GTDB lineage: Bacteria > Desulfobacterota > Desulfobacteria > Desulfobacterales > RPRI01 > RPRI01. The sequence continues at coordinate 190,193 of JBDRRF010000076.1, forward strand.
GTTAAAGAAGGCGACAAGGTAGCTGAAGATGATGAGCTTTTTATTCTTGAAGCAATGAAAATGGAAAACCCTATATATGCCCCGTCAAACGGAACGGTAAAGGAGATCAAAGTTAAAAAAAAGGATAGCGTTGAAGTAGAACAGGTATTAATGGTCTTGGAATAAACAAGAAATAAAGTGTATTTTATAAAGGTATTATAATTTACTGTTTTAATAAATTACAAAAATCAGCTACATTTAGCTGATTTTTGTAATTTATATATTTTGCATCTGCAACAGGTTTCAGCATTATTTTTTAAGGAGGTATTTTATGGCTGAAAATATTTGGGTAACCGCAATCAGGATTTTTATATATGGCTTTGGCACAGTATGTACCAGTTTAATAACATTAATGTTTTGTATCAAACTAATGAGTGCTGCAATCCTGAGACTGAAAGGCAGTGAAAAAAATGGCTGAAAATTTTCCTTTATTGAATCAGATTATCTTTAATACAGGTTTTCTTCATTTGCAAATCGGCCACGTAATAATGTGGATTATTGCCTTTACCTTTATTTATCTTGCCATAAAAAAAGAATTTGAACCGCTTCTTTTGTTGCCTATCGGTTTTGGAATACTTCTTGTTAATCTTCCTTTAGCACCAATAATGGGAATGACTGAAGGAGCTGAAGGTCTGCAAAGAGATCTTGTTAAATGGTTTTATGACTTCGGTATAGCTACTGAGATTATCCCATGTCTGATTTTTATGGGTGTAGGCGCACTTACTGATTTTGGGCCTTTGATAGCAAACCCTAAAACTTTGCTTCTGGGAGCTGCCGCACAATTTGGAGTATACATAGCTTTTTTCGGAGCAATAATTTTCGGATTCAACCTGCAGGAAGCCGCATCTATAGGCATTATAGGCGGCGCTGACGGACCCACATGCATATATCTTACTTCAAAACTGGCTCCGCAATTGTTGGGCGCAAATGCTTTGGCTGCGTATTCCTACATGGCAATGGTGCCTCTGATTCAGCCTCCTATTATGAGACTGCTCACCACCAAGGCAGAACGAAAAATCAAAATGAAACAAATGCGGCCTGTTTCAAAAACAGAAAAAATAATTTTCCCTTTAATTGGGACAATTCTTATCTGTATGCTTGTCCCTCCTGCAGCCCCCTTAATAGGTATGATGTTTCTTGGAAATCTTTTCAAAGAAAGCGGAGTTGTTGAAAGATTAAGCCATGCAGCACAAAATGAGCTTTTAAATATTGTCACTATATTCCTTGGCTTAGCAATTGGTGCCACAATGAATGCTGAAGCATTTCTTAAACCCCAACCTATTTTCATCTTCTTTCTAGGACTTGCTGCTTTTGCTTTCGGCACTGCAAGCGGAATAATAATGGCTAAAGTTATGAATCTGTTTTTAAAAGATAAAATTAACCCCCTTATAGGTTCTGCAGGTGTTTCAGCTGTTCCTATGGCAGCCAGGGTATCGCAAATAGAGGGGCAAAAAGCCAATAAGCAAAATTTTCTATTGATGCATGCCATGGGGCCTAATGTTGCCGGGGTAATAGGCACAGCAATAGCCGCCGGATTATTTTTGACAATGCTTAAATAAAAATTATGGCAGAAACCTGATGATAAATCAGAAAAATCAGGACAACTTAAAAATTGCAATGCTGGGTTCCTTTCCCCCGCTTCGCGGACTCAGCAGTTATTGTCTGGAGCTTGCCTTGTCTGTCGCAGATCTGACTGATATAGAATTTATCTCATTTAAAAAACTATATCCGGCTTTCATGTACCCTGGGGGTGATCTAAAAGAAGACAACACATTCCCTGTTCCGCACCATCCGAATCTTAAAATAAAACGCAGGCTAACCTGGTATAATCCATTAACCTGGTTAAAAGAAGGGATGTTTGGCAATGGTGATTTATTGCATGCACAGTGGTGGAGCCTGCCGCTTTTCCCTGTCTATTTAATAATACTTAGTTTCTTTAAAATACGATGCCGTCCCATAGTAATCACTGTTCATAATGTTGTAGACCATGAAAAATCATATACATATAAAAAGTTTTCAGGTTTACTGTTTAAGCTTGCAGACCATCTGATTGTTCATACCGCAAAAAATAAAGAGCAGATGATTACCGAATATGGAATTTCTCCTGATAAACTGAGTCTTATACCTCATGGGTCTTTAGATTTCCATGTTAAGTATAATATAGACAGAGAAGAAATTCGAAAAGAATTGGGATTTGATATAAAAAATAAAATCATTCTTCTTTTTGGCGCAATTCGTCCGTATAAAGGAGTCGATACGGCTCTTAAAGCATTCGCCCAGGTTTTAGCAAAAGTACCCGATTCCCGTCTTTTGATAGCAGGAAAACTATGGGAGAAGTGGGAGCCTTATCAAAAATTGATAGAGAAGCTTAATATAGAAGAGTATATTTCAACTTATCTTGATTATATACCTTCAGGTGAAGTATATAGATTTTTTACTGCATCAGATATAGTAATTCTGCCATACCACCATTTTGACAGCCAAAGCGGTGTGGGGGCTACAGCGGTTTCTTTCCGCAAACCATTAATTGTAACAGATGTAGGTGGATTGCCGGATCTTGTTTGTGATAGGCGTTTCATTGTAAAGCCAAACGATGAATCTTCCCTTGCATCTGCAATAATCGGATGCATAAATGATCCTGAAAAACTAAAAACAATGGCGAATGCATCAGATACTATTATTGAACAACTTGCATGGCCGGAAATAGCAAAAAAAACTTATTCCATTTATAATCAATTGTTGGGTTTTTAAAAAAGCTTTGATGGGGCATAAAAGTGAGCTATCTTAAAGAAGTACTTCCAAAGATTATGCGATATCACCTGGCAAGAAGGAAAATCATATCTTGCGGTTTGCCCTTAAATCTTACATTTTCCGTCACTAATATGTGCCAGTCCCGTTGCCGCACCTGCAATATCTGGGCTGTATATGAAAAAGATCCAGAAAAACTAAAAGAAGAATTAACAATTGATGAAATTGAAAAAATTTTTCGTTCGATGGGGCATATCTATATATTTAACATCAGCGGAGGAGAACCCTTTTTACGACCTGATATTACTGATATTATAAAGCTTGCCTGCAAATACTTATCTCCCGGCATTATTCATATCCCAACAAATGCTATAGATGTTGAACTTGCTTATAATAAAACACGTCAAATTATAGATTTTCTAAAATCAGAGTTTCCAAACACCCATCTGACTGTTAAACCCAGTCTGGATCATATAGGCGAGAAGCATGACAAAATCAGGGGGGTAAAAGGTAATTTTGATAAAGTAATGGAATTGTTTAATAAGCTTAAATCCATGCAGCCTGATTTTCCTAACTTTCATGCAGAACTTGGCACTGTCATATCAAAATGGAACGTGAATGACATAGAAGAAATCTCTGCTTTTGTAACATCGCTTGGTGTTGACAGCTATAGAAATGAAATTGCAGAACAACGCTTTGAAATGTTTAATACACAAAACTCTATAACACCGAAGGTTGAAGATTACGAAAAGGCTATAGAGCATTTCGTGTCTCATATCAGAGCAAATATGAAAAACCGTTTGTTCTTTCTTCGCATTACAAATGCTTTTCGTCTGGTGTATTATTCTCTTGCTATTCAAATCCTTAAAGAAAAGCGTCAGGTCATTACCTGTTACGCAGGCATTTCCAATGCCCATTTATCCCCATACGGCGATATCTGGGCCTGTTGTACCCTTGCGAATCAGAAATCTATGGGAAATTTGCGCGATTATAATTATAGCTTTAATGACCTTTGGAACAGTAGTCAGGCGGATACTGTCCGGAAAGACATATACAACAAAACATGCAGTTGTCCTCTCGCGAATCAAACATATTCAAATATGCTTATGCATGGCCCTACCATGCTTAAGGTGCTGCATGAGATGATAAAATGATACCCTTTAAAAAGGAATGACATGCGATACTTGGTAACCGGTGCAACCGGTTTTATCGGACCTTATCTTATTCGAAAAGTGACTTCTCTTGGCCATACTTGCAGATGTCTGATTCGAAAAGGAAGTAATACTGATGCTCTGAAAGAGTTCGATATTGAGTATGTTACTGGTGACATTACTGACCCTGCGACTCTATGTTATATTGCTGAAAATATAGATTGCCTCATTCATATGGCAACACTCGGGCATATGAACAATTTTACTGTAAGTGAATCCATGTTCGATGAAGTAAATGTACGGGGAACTTCAAACATAATGAAAGCAGCTCTGTCGGCAGGTATCAGCAAGATCGTGCATTGCAGCTCAGTTGCCGCTATGGGAATCTGCCAGGATATTCCTGCAACAGAAAAAAGCGAATGCTACCCTCATCATCCTTATGGCAGAAGCAAACTTAAAGCTGAAAAAGAAGTTCAGCAGATGGTTAAGCAAGAAAAGCTGCCTGCTGTAATAATAAGATTTTCTATGGTATACGGCCCAGGCGATAAAAGAGACATGTTAAAACTTACCCGTATGGCAAAAAAAGGCTTGTTTCCAAAGGTGGGTAAAAAAGCCAAGCTGACTCCGCTTATACATGTTGAAGATGCTGTAGAAGGAATTCTGGCAGCAGTAGAAAAAGGCACACCTGGAGAAATCTATCTGATAACAAACACGCGATCCGAAGAGTTTGACAACATACGCAAAATTATTCAAGAAGCATTAGGTATTCATAAAACAGTATTGTACATTCCTGAGTGGTTGGCATTGGCCGGAGCGTCGCTTGCTGAAAAGACATTTTCAATTTTTGGAAAAACACCTCCGGTTTCCAGAAAAAATATAGAGTCTACTTTAGCGGACAGAGTTTTTTCAATTGAAAAGGCACAAAAAGAGCTGGGGTTTAATCCTAAAATAAAACCTTATGATGGAATTAAAGATACTGTGGATTGGTATAAAAAAAAGGGGTGGATATAAAGTGGGAAAGGAAATAGAAGTATTCGGGGTAACCTACGACAGATATGTACTGCTGAATCTGCACAAAATCTTTGCAAAGCAATTTAACTTAAAAACCGTAGTTGAAATGCCGAGTCATGGTGCAAAAGCAGCAGGATCTTTGTATTCAATAGGCTTTGGACTTGCTGGTTGCAAGGTGACGCTCGTGAACCCCGAATCTGATATGCTTTATGGATGGGAAAAAATAGGAATTAAAAATAAAGTTGAAATGGTTTCAAACATAGATGTTTATAATTCAGGCTTTAAAGACAATCAGTTTGATCTTGCCTGGAATTTTGTCACATGGACGGAACTTGATAATCCTCCAAAATATCTTGTTGAAATGAAACGGATTTCAAAAAAATATATTCTTCTTGTCACTTGCAATAATTTTCAGCCAGGATACCCCTGGCACAGGCTAATTCACAAAGCATTTGGGTTCCCGTGGACACACGGACAAGTAAAGTACAATCATATTACAAAAGTTAAAAAGCTTTTTAAAGAAACCGGAATAAATGTAATTGAATACGGCGCTATCGATACCCCAGGCTGGCCTGACCCAAGCGGCCCAAGAGATATAAGACTTCACAAAAGATTCGGAAGTAAAAACGAAGAACCGCCAAAAGAAAAACCGGAATGGGAAGTACCTTTTGTTGAATATGTACGAACAGGAATTTATCCTGGCTGGATGAAGGCCTTAGGTAAATGGGATATGACTTTCAGGAAAGGAGTTTTCAAACTGCCTATGAGTCATTTGTTTTATGTGCTGGGGGAAAAGTGATTATACCCAAAAGTTATTCATCAAAAGTTAAAACAAAGTCTTCTGTTAAGGCCTTTTTAAAATGAATATCATTGGATATTATAAGATCAACGCTATTTATAATTCCTGATGCAATAACTATTTCAAATATATGATGATATTTGTATCCACCAATACGCATTTGCCTGATACAGACTTTTCTAGAAAGGTGGATTTTATCACACTGACCTGTCTTTTCTTTCTTTATCTATGTATTCTTTTACATGATCCGCATTTTCCCCAAAACTGCCTTTTGTTAATCCTGACAGTTTTTCCGTGAAAGAAGAAACAGGCTGAAGAATAATTTTATTATCTTCCCTGCTTAACAGGATTTTTGTGCCTGATTTTATATTCATCTCTTTTCGAATGTGTGCTGGCAGAATAATATACCCTCTGTTTGAAACTGTCACACTATCAGTAATCATGCTGTCATTCTCCATAAATGCTGTTAATCTTATTATTAATTGCAATATTTATTACTGTCAACAAAAGATAATTTTATACTATTTGACACAATTTAAAATAATGGCTATTATCAAAATCAAACATGTACATAATCAGGAGTATTCAACCATGGAAAATGTAGGCGTTAAAGAACTTAGAGACAGTCTCAGCATCATCCTTAAGAAAGTGGAAAATGGGGAGATAATAAAAATCATGCGACACGGAAAAGCTGTTGCAGAGCTTAAGCCGCTGGTAACCCCCAGTGAACAAATGTTACTAAATAACCTAAAAAATAAAGGTGTGTTAGGGGGCGGCAATGGCAATATTGGCTTCATAAAGAGTGTTAAGAACAAAATTCCTGATATGCCTGTTTCCGACTTAATTACACAGGATCGTAAATGATTTCCTATTTTGACAGCAGCAGCATAGTAAAATGGTTTTTTGACGAACCATATGCCGAAATTTCACGCTCGCTTAAAGATGAAACGGATATGGCTTTTACCTCATTAATTTCATATCCGGAAGTATTTTCTGCCTTCAGACGTGCATGGAAAGAAAAACGATGTTCAAAATACGACATAGAGATTGTTCAAGGAGAGTTTTTGCGGATTTGGCATGACTTTCGTTGGATTAAACCAAACGAAATATTGATCTCAAATACCAGAGAATTAATTTTCAGGCATGAATTGAAAGGATATGACGCTGTTCATCTGGCATCTTCACTGATGTTGAAAGATCAAAGCAACGGCATAGAAATATTTTTCTCATGTTTTGACAAAACTCTAAATAAGGCGGCTAAGAAAGAAGGATTAATAATACATGAAATTTCAATGTAATGAATCCGGAAAGGTATATAAGAATGCCTGTATGATGAAGGCATTAGGCAAATGGAATATGGCTTTTAGGAAAGGAGTTTTCAAGCTGCCTATGAGTCATTTGTTTTATGTGTTGGGGGAGAAATAAAACATTTTCTCAGTTATGTTTCTTTATATTTGTTAATAGTATTATTATATAAACTCTCATATTTATCAATCATTTGCACAAATGAAAAATCACTTTGGATTAATTCATATGCCTGTTCTACCACTTCTTCCCTAAGATTCTGGTTAGAAATCAATAATTCAATAGAATTTGCTAAAGACTCTGCATCACGCGGCTTGCAAAGAACGCCAGTTTTCCCTTGAATAACAATTTCAGGAATACCGCCAACTGCTGAGGCAATAACAGGAACTCTACAATTCATAGCCTCCAGAATTGTAAGAGGACTATTATCCCCAAGTGTCGGTAGCACAAAAACATCCGATAGTTTGTAATATTTTTTCATATCTTCTCTGGTTACCCCATCAACAAGGGTATATGTGAAAGGAAAGTTTTTAGGGAAAGATACCTTGTCTCCTATATACAATAGATGAATATCCTTTCTTTTCAAACTCAATATCTGAAGAGCAGGCAACAGATATTCCCACCCTTTTCTTACAGCAGGCAATTCTCCGGCTAACCGCTTACCTCCAATAAATAGCAAAATTGTTTTTTCTTTCGGCAACTGAATTTCACTAATATTCTGTTTTTCTTCATGCAAATTAAAGCTTGAAGGATCAATTCCGTTATGAATAATTTGAATCGGGCTGAAAATAATTCCAGATGATTCTAATCTTTCCGCCATCCATTTACTGGGAGAAGCAAATTTTACCTTTGCTATTTTAAAAGCATATCGTTTTATTGTTCTATTAAGAAATACTATAAAGCTTGGCCATCGAGAACAGTTTTTGCACTGCCTCAACAAGCCGGGACAATCAGGCGGATCAGGCCATCCCGTTAGACAAACTGGCCACAAATCATGCAGTGTCCAAACCATGGGATATTTTCTTGAAAACAGAAGTGAGCCAAGTGAAAATGTCTGAAGATTTATATTGTGAATATGGATGATATCCGGTTTGATATTCTTTAGTAATCTAAATAGCTCCCAAATTAACTGTGGATTGAAATAATGAAATGCCGGATTTTTCCATATTCTTTTCAAAACTCTAACTGTATACAAATCCTTTTTAAATACGGAATAAGCATCCCCGGAAGTAATAAAAACAACCTCATGTCCCTTCTCAGACATTCCTTTTGCAATATCCAGGGCTGCTATTGAGGCACCCCCATGATTGAGGGTAGCTGTGATAACACATATCTTCATATAATAAGTAAATTTGAGGCTTGTGTATAATAGCATCAAGCCTCGAAGGGGTATTTTGCTTTACTGCAAATATCTATTTATTCTTTTATTTTTAAACCCGTCAATCAAAGCCATTGAATAGGCTTTCATTATTTCCAGGACTTCTTTTTCTTTAAATATACTTATAAACATCCGAAATACTATCCCCGGAATTGTATGTGTCCAGAAAGAAGCCCCATAATACTTTCGGGAAGTGATAATTTTATTTCTTACATCATAATAAACTTTCCATGGAGGTAAACTTTTATAAGGAATACCCCATTTTAATATTCTAATAAATTCATTACTGGTCACTGGGTGATAAATTAAACTGTTTTTAACAACATATAATCCATATCCAAAAGCTTTTGCTCTTTCACAATACTCTTTATCATCCCAATATATAAAATAATCCGATACCGGCAAACCAATTTCATTTACTGCTGATCTATGGATCAAAAACCCAAGAAACGGAGTATATTTCACTTTTTCAACTTCATTTAAATCATCATGCCACTCAATATATTTACTTTTATTCTCAGCTTCTATCAACCAACAAAGTTTCTTTTTTCCATCTATATTCCCTACAGCTGCTGAAGCAAATAACGCTTTTTTTTTATCAGTATTTTTTAATAAATTATCTAACGCATCTTTATCGGGTTTAGCATCATCATCCATTAACCAGAAACATTCCCAATGATGCTCCATTGCATATTTAATGCCCTCATAGAATCCACCGGATCCACCCAAGTTCTCTTTTAAGCTTAAATAATAAATTTTCTTGTTGGGTAAAATATTTTTTTCATGAAGATAACTTGATGTTCCATCAGTAGATAAATTGTCTACAATAATAATATCACATGGTAGGGTTTGTTTAAGAAGAGCTTTCATACACTCTAATAGAAGGTATTTCCGGTTAAAAGTAACAACTATAGCAACATGAATGTCTTTTTTAATACTTTGTACGGTATCTTTTTTTTCCTCTAAATTCATAAAATAATAATTATATAATTACAGTTTACTTATTGTTTTTTCAAAAAATATTAATGTCGACTCGATAACATCATCCATATCATAGTATTTATAACTTCCTAAACGGCCTCCGAAAAACACATTCTCTATTTTTTCAGTTTGATATTTTTCAAGTCTTTCCTTATCTTTCCTGGTATTAATTGGATAATACGGCTCATCATTTTCTTTCGAAAATCTTGAATACTCTTTATCAATTATAGTCTTGCCAGAAGTATAAGTTCTTTCAGGATGTAAATGTTTAAATTCATGAATACGGGTGTACGGTATTGTTTCATCAGCGTAATTCATAACCGATGTTCCCTGGAAATCTTTAACCTCAGCAACTTCTCTTTCAAAGTCAAGAGTTCTCCATCCTAATTTACCATATTTATAATTAAAAAATTTATCTATTGGCCCCGTAAATATAATGCAACTGCTTTTAGGAATTTTATCTTTGATATCAAAAAAGTCCGTGTTTAATTTTACTTCAATTTTTTCATTGCATAATAATTTTTTAAATATACTTTCATATCCTTCGATAGGTAAACCTTGAATAGGATCATCAAAATACTCCGAGTTATAGTTATATCTAACAGGAATTCTTGTAATGATATCTGCCGGCAATTTTTTGGGATCAGTCTCCCATTGTTTCAGGGTATATCCTTTTATAAATGCTTCATACAATGGTTTACCTATAAGAGAAATTGCTTTTTCTTCAAGATTCTGCGGATCTTTTATACTTTCTTTTCTGATTTCATTTTCTATAAAGGATTTTACTTCATACGGTTTTAAGTTTAAGTTATAAAATCGGTTTATTGTAGATAAATTGATAGGCATTTGATAAACATGATTTTGATATGTCGTAAGCACATGATGCCTATAGTAATTAAGAGGCATGAATTTAGAGATATAATCCCATACTTTTATATTACCAGTATGAAAAATATGAGAACCATATTTATGGGCTTCAATACCGGTTTCTTTATCAAACTCTGAATAACAATTTCCCCCAATATGGCCCCTTTTATCAATTATTAATACTTTTTCTTTTCTTTGTGAAGCAATCCGTTCAGCTAAAACAGAACCAAAGAAACCGGCTCCTACAATACAATATTTAAAATCTTCTATCATAGTTTCTTTTGGGATATAGTAACATTAGGATATCTACCACAACAATATTTATATCTTAATCTTATCAAATTAATAATATATAATAGTGCATTTCGTTTTCTGTTATTGCTCAAAACATACCCATTGGTTTTTACAAGACAATTTATTTTACTAAAAAGCATAATTATATGAACACGATTTGATATGATTATAGATTTTTTTGTTATTATTTTAATAATAATTTTAATTTTTGCCGGTAAACTCAATGTCTTTTTCCAAATAAATATCTTACAAGCTTTTATTTTACTTTCTATTGTTTCAGAAGATTTGTGTCCTATTTGGATTATCATGTCTATTCCATTTAGATCTTCATTTCTTCCTTCATCAATTTTCGAATTTTTTCTCAACATAGTTTCTATATCTTGACGGCCTCTTATTCCTTTAAAAAAATCGTGTATACCAATATGTACTGCTGCTGCCAATTCGTTAGCCCCAAGCAATTTGTAAAGCATCAACTTTTGGTATGCTATATATAAATATTTACTAACCCCTTTATTCTTATTTTTATTCGGGTAGTGATAATAAATAAAATAAAGAGCATTTCTTATGTAATAATAAATACGCCACGGTTCCTCAGGTTTATCACCATGAAAGCTATGAACAACTCTTGATCTTAAATCACAAAGGATAGTGCGGCCTTGATTTTTTAATCTTGTACAAAATTCAATATCATCCCAGAAGACAAACATTTCGCTATCAAATGATCCAAATTTTTTAATATCTTCAATTCTTACCAGCATTGAACATGCCGGACAAAAATCAACTTGTTCAATTAGATCCAATATTGGATCGTCTATTTCATCTCTACGATTTAGGCGCGTATCGCACCTATGCCAATCAATATAACCTCCACATTCCTGAATTACATTTGTTCCAGCTCTTGCAATTCGACTTCCGCATACTGCTGCATTCGGATTATTAGACAATGTTTCCAATAAATAAGTTAAACTCATAGGATCTACTTCAACATCATTATCAAGCAACCATACAAATTCAAATTTCTCTTGTGCAATAATTTGCTCAATACCCGTGTTAAAGCCTCCAGCACCACCAAGATTCTCATTGTTCCTTAATAAATTAACATCGGGATATAATGACATCACAGCCTCTGATGTACCATCAGTCGATGCATTATCCACTAAGAAAACCGTAAAATGTGGGTAAGATATTTTTGCAAGAGTTTCGAGCAAACTTAAAACAGCTTTTTTATTATTCCATGTTACAATAACTGCTGCAATATTTGTCAGTATATATCCTCCTCACTTATAAATTGTTGTATGCAGAAAAATTTTATGGCTTTATCCAATATTAATAATAGATCTTATAATTACTTTGAGATATTTTAATAGTAATCTTCTTAATTCCTGCCTTTCCCAAACAAATTGATTTGAACCTACCAAAGCAGATATTATTATCTCAGCCAGTAAATATGGCCTTGATATGTTGATATTTAATGATGCTGTAATCTCCTGAATATATTTTTTAATTTTAGCATTTCTATTGGATTTTACAAAACATGAACTAGTCTGGAAACACATTATTCTTAAACAAAACAATGTTAAAAGAATATTCCAGCTTGACTTGTTTGATTTGGCAATTCTCTTTGCCTCATTAAGTCTTTGAAATACATATTCTAATAGTTTATAACCACCATCAAGTTGGAAATCATCCAATCGCACAATGGTTTGTAATACACCTGCAGAAAACGCCAAAAGTGCTTCAAGTCTTTGGTTTTCCGGATAATGTGGATTTTGATCAAGGAGAACAGACAATCTTTTATGGAGGATAGCATCATGAAGATACTGGCGTCTCAAATCGGCAGACATACTTTTATGATGACGACGATAATAAACTAATCCGCTATGATTATATTGGGGAATAAAGCCTTTCATAGCAGCTCTCAACCAAAAATCATAATCTTCACAAGCTTTCAGATGAGTATCAAACCAACCTGTTTGTATTATAGCTTCTCTTCTAAAAAGAAACGCATGAGGTGGAGCAATATTAAAATAACATAGGTGAACCGCTAAACTCTTTTTAAAAAGAATCCAAGGTATTGTTGGTTTTGGCCTACCTTCTGGTGTCGTTTCCTGAAAGTAATAACTTTGGCATACAACCACATCCGCGTTTGAATTGTTTTCTAAATATTTTAGTTGTGAACTTATTACGTCCGGACCAAGAACATCATCAGCATCTAGGAACAATATAAATTCACCTGAGCTGTTTTTGATACCGGTGTTTCTTGCGGCAGAAAGACCAGCGTTTTCCTTATAAATGTATTTAATATTTTTTTTATATCTTTCCAGAATGTTATATGTTCTATCAGATGATCCGTCATCAACAACTATGATTTCTTTGTCAATGCCACACTGTTCCAGCACACTGTCAATAGCGGTTGCAATAAAATTCTGGTAATTATATGTTGGGATAATGACAGATACACACCCTTCCCGATAATCATAAATAGATTTATTGTCCGGCATGCACTATTTCTTTTTAATATCATCCTTCGGTAAAAACTGGCGCATTATTGGCTCTAACCAGAACGGGCTTTTGACGTACAACACATTTCGTATGCCAAACGTATCTGATCCCGTTTTATAGCCCAAAAGATGGCCCCGGATATTAACTATTCTGGAAAAAAAATATTCAATAACAGATTCCCATAATGTCGGATATAGCCAATCCTTACATGTCAATTTTTCCCCACCATAATGATTAATTGAGAATGAATATAGTAGTAGTTCTTCGCACCGGTCAAGATTAAACATTATCAATTCTAATGACAGTGGGCTGTCATTAGAATTGCCATTTTCCATTTTTTCTTCCAATATACTATCAGCCGTACATATACGCATATTAATCTCATTACAAACGCAAGCATCGGTTTGTGAAAAATCGTAAGTTTCTATTCGTTGTCGAATTTGCTCAATGCGATGTTTAATTAAGTCGTTTGCCTGCATTAAAAAGACCTCTTAGAAATAACCTTATAAAGATTAAACAAAAAAAGCAGCCCAGGATAACCGAGCGAAGCCAGATACCCTTCTTTCCATAAAACATCATTATTAAACCTCCGCCAGAAATTAATAGAAGAAACAGTTTTAAAACCATTTTCAGGAAACTTCAGCATATAATCACTACCAAAATCCTCCACATTTGAAAATTTATTAAAAATCCTACTTTCATAATACCTAGGAAACCGAAAAAATGTATTTATCCGATTAAGAAAATACTGTGAATATACTTCAGCAGATTCTTCCATAAATGGAATAATATTAGAATAAGCATCGATAAAGTCGAAAATCCCGGCTTGCAGCGATGTTATGAGATTACGGTCTTCAAGTTCATTAAGTCTGGCTGGTTCATCTTCACTCTTGAAAAGAGGTACAATTGTTCCATTTTTTGTATCCCTATGCAGTCCAATTGTTGTTGCACTTGGAGAGCGAGTGCATAGTTCGAATAACTGGAAAAATCTATGAAAAGCACTTTGCCCCACAGATTCCCTCTCATGATGATATAATATGCCTTCATAAGTTGATTTAGGCGTTGAAATATACGGGAGATTTCCGATAAATCCCATATAAAAACCGTATAATTGTGGCCATTCTTTTCGTTCTCTGAAGGCACATGTCAAGGCATCTTGTACAGTTCCTTGCCAACCCACATCTACCAACGCAACTCGTTGTGTTCTCCAAAAACCGATTTGAGCAAGATAATCATACAGTAGAACTTGATGTTTCCTGCAGTTTTGTTCTACCATATAGCAGACCTGTGGATGGCGAATAAAACTCAAAAGATTATTGTTTCTGATAGGATTATTTATAATAGCGTCTATAGATTCCAAGCCACACTCCCTGGCCAGTTGATCAAATTGTTGTGGTTCCAGACCAAGGCGGACCAACATTGTTTTAACAGATGGTTTACTTGTAAAACTAAATCCTTTAATAACCTCTCTTATACCAATTGTCATCGCTGAAGCAGGAAAAACGGTTTTTCTGGACAAAAAGCAATATTCACTTTTTATTGGGTTAGAGATAAGATGTTTCTTGAATGCATTGAAAATATAATTGAGGACAAAACCTTCCCTGGCAGGAAAGAGAACTAACTGAATTTCTTCTTTTACCACCCGTTCAATTACACGGTGAATAAAGTTTGCCAAAACTGGACCTAAAAGCCAAAACCCCATATCATATCTCAAATCCATAAAACGTTCAGGCTGCAATTTGTGAAGGTAAACATTGTTGAACATTTCTATGAGAGCTGCTCCAGCCCATGAACTTTTATTTTGAGCTATACGTTTTATACGAACATTCCGTTTTATTGCATGGAAATGATCATCAGGCATGAAATGAAATGAACGTCCTTTTAAACTTTTAGGTTGTAAATAATCATCTCTGAAGTTATCGCCAAAATGCATCCAACGGTGGGGCAATATTTTTTCTTTTGCAAGCATCAGTTTGAATAACCGTCCAGTTTTTTTTCTGAGACTGTAATGAGAAGAAACGTAACAACCGTTAAATAGATTTCTGAAGCCATTATTATTAATAATAGACAATACATCCTCTTGCCGAAGATACATATCTGAGATTAAGACCACTCTCTTATTCATTTTTTTGAGTGTTATAAGAACTTCCTTCATCCCGACAACTGGAAAAGTGGCGGACTTTTCAGCATCAATTTCTGCTTTTATCAACTGATCAAATAAATGTTTATTATTGTTATTTTCCGTAAACGATTCTATCCATTCCTCAAAAACCTTATCAATCGGATGTTCCCAATCGTTTCCGGCAGCTTTTGAATTTCGTCCGATCCGTTTTTCAATTTCAAAACGCCGTTTAATTACTTCTTTTAAAGATATTGATATCCCCTGTTTAGATAATTCAGTTACCAAGGTTTTTGCAGCCGGCACTTTTGATATTTCCGGCGGAGCTACTCGTCTCCTAATAAGCGTATCAAAAACATCGAAAGAAACCATATCAATTGAATTTTTTAGTGATATAATTATGTTTAATATTTGGTTGGTTGAACGAATCCGCATAAAATACCTGCTTTACTTTGATCCTCCCGGAGTTCTAAAGACTTCAAATATACATCTGATACAGCGCCAGATACAAATGGCCGGTTTACCAGGTAAAGTTACGGACAAAAAATCAAGCAAATTCAATTCTGAAAAAATCTTATTTTTTCTTGGTGCAATCAGAATTACCTTTCGCACAACTATACGGCCATATATCTTTAGCCCGACCTGAAAAAATGCTCCTGCAAGATTTAATAAAGCATTTACAGTGTTAATACCGATTACTCTCTCTATGGTAATCTTGTTCAATATAGCTTCCACCAGCTCTCCAATGAGTTGGCGGCTTTCATTACGTTGCTGATATTCAAAAGAAGATAGAGGTAACGGATGATAGAGAAGCAATCTGCTTAACTGATTGCATAACAAAACTCTAGTGGCCAAGGATAGGTTGGCTTCTATCACAATAAGCTTTTTAAGAATTTCATGTAAAATTTCCTCTATTTCATATCGCAGATCAACACTCTTTAACCGCATACAATAACCACCAATTAGATGCAAAAGTGTATCGGCCTGAGGAGGCATTGTAAGTATTTTTTTTACATATCGTATCCAAACAGCCCTTCGTGTCCGACGCATATTATCCGGTATCTGGGACATACTCTTAGGAGTTTGGCGATAAACACAAACTATGGAATGAAGAACAACGGCTTCAAACCCCATACAAGCCAATCGGCACAAAAGATCATAATCTTCATGACCTCCTTTAACATACGTTTCAGTTGCAAATCCACCAGCTTCGCGAACAGCCTCAGTAGGAAAAAGGAAAGTATGCGGAGGCCCGGTATTCACATAACAGAGTGCATGTCTAAGACGACCAAATTCCGGATAAATATCTTCATCTTCACGGTTTTGCCCATCAAAATAAAGTCTATATCCGCCAACAGCAATATGCTGGGACATTTCTTTCAAAACATTGTATTGTTCTTCAATACAATTAGGCAACAGCCAGTCATCCGCATCGAGAAATTTAATATACTTACCTGTTGCAAATTTAAGACCGGTATTTCTGGCAGCGGAAAGCCCCATATTTTGCTGCTTAACAAATATTATCTTTTTTTCAAACGGCTCAAGCACTTCATTGACATTATCAGGTGAACCATCATCAATTACAATTATCTCGATATAAGGGTATGTCTGGTCAATACAGGATTGGACCGATTGTGATAATAAATTCGATTGTTTATAACACGGAATTACTATAGTAACCAGCTTTTCATTCGGGCTTGGTTCGCTTTGTGTATTTTTTTCTGTCAACAAAGTTTCAGTTATATTTTTCAGGATCATACACGATTCCATGATCTGCATATATTTGATATAGCAATCTTTCCTTCCTTGCTACCATTTCAACAATTTCCGGTGTTAAATATTTCTTTCGATAACTTGCAGATTG
This sequence comes from Pseudomonadota bacterium, assembly GCA_043825875.1. Classification (GTDB taxonomy): domain Bacteria; phylum Desulfobacterota; class Desulfobacteria; order Desulfobacterales; family RPRI01; genus RPRI01. The sequence goes on from JBDRRF010000076.1 coordinate 207,251, forward strand.
CATAAATGTATTTCGTGGGCGAAGTTTCTTCTTATTTAAAATAAAATCAATTTCACTTTTACGATAACCCGTTTTGTTTAAAAACTTGTATAAGTCCAGGTTTAATCTTTCAGTAGCAAGAAATTGAATATTATAGATATCATTTCGATATAATCCGGAAAGAACGTAATCATCATCAAAGATTGGGAAAATTTTGGAGGGGTTTTTAAAAAAAAACTGAATGAACTGGATCGTCTGATTACCCAGATCAACTCGTAATTTATCGATTCCAACACGATATTGAATATTAAAATTTTGATATGTCAAAAATTCTTTAAAGGAAAGATCCGGAAATTTGGGAAATTCCCGTTTTAAAATATCTACAGGGGGAATAGGATGATCAGCCCACCAACGGAATTCATAGGTTGAAATATTTCTGGCATGCGGATTGCGAACAATACTAACGATTGGTTTGTCTCTGTATTCTTCCGGAATTTCTTCACATCTTCCATGCTGATGAGATAGTGCGTTATTTCCTGTAGCAAATTCTGACTGTGGCAGCATTATAGTTTTAGCAAAAGACCTTTTTGCAGTAAACCACTGCCCGCACAATAAACTAATAAAAGACTTTTTCTTTTTTCTGTGTGCATATATACCTTTAATTGAATCTGCAGCAAATGTAGACCCTGTTTTTGGAAAAAGTATCATTACAAAACTGTCGGTAACAAGCATTGAAAAAACCATCAACCTATAGAGAATATATTCTAACTATTTTTTTGGTATATTTCTAATTTTATCCTGAAATTTGGCAAAGGCATTTTGATATAAGGCAAAATCCAATTGATTATGCTCTACAATTTTTTGTTTCAGCCCCGAAGAAATTTCGTCAACCAACTGCCGTTTAGGGGTGATATTTACACGGTGATACAAATCGCCCTTCCATCCGAACTTATGTGCAAACAGTTCTATCGAATCATTGAATTTTTCCTGAAAGCCGACAACATAACATCGTTCGATCAGAGCAAATGCAGCATCAAGAGCTTCTTGTTCATATTGTACTTGGTTTTCATCTCCCGGCAAATTTTCAAACCACCTTATCTGATGTCTTAACGGTCTTAAAATTGAACGAATCTGGCCATTAAAAAATTCATTAAATGGTGAATACGGATCATCGGCAGGTATATAGTTTTTTAAGTCATCACTAAAAATCTGCTCGAGTGTTAAATTGTACTTCTTTATAATTCGGGCAAATTTATATATGGTATCATCCGGCAAAGAAATTCCGTAGTAATAAAGTGATAAGGCTCGATCAACAGGGTCCCTGAGCAGTGTAAATACAGTAAAAGGTTGTTGCACAGCACCTGCAAAGCCCCCCGCAGAATGTCCAAGAATACATTTTAGTGACTGCTTTTTTTTATTTGGGAGATCATCATAGTATTTTTGATACCAAGCAAAATCTTTTTGGGTTACTCTGTTCTCTATATCATAAATATACAATAATTCGTTTTTCTTGTACTGAGACTCAATCGCAAGTTTAAGCGAACTACCTCCAGTTTTTGGTGTGTGCTGATATATATACAGCATATTTTTTGTTTCAGCAGGTTTTTGTCTTATACTAAAAAAGCCCATCAAAAACTCCTTGTTTATGATTTTTTTTTGGTTTTTAGCAGGTTATTCAGAAAAGAATAAACCTTCCAGTACTTTGAATTTTTAATATTATTAATTTCATCCTTATGTCTATTCAATTCATAAATATTTTTTTCCTTATGTTGATTTAGCTTGCGGACAAGCACCTCATTTTCATAGTGTTTGGTAACATGATACTGCGGATGATCGGGAAACTCGGAAGGCTGATCCAAAGGTACATGCAAAGGGTACTCATTTTCCCTGTTATATTCATTAAACGTACTTTCGAGCCATTCCATATCTTTTGGTGCAATGCCTTTTGTTTTAGTGCGTACCTCCGATGTCAAAATACTCTTAAACAAGCCGCCGTTGTAAACAGTACTTTTAAAGGTTTCATTTGCTACTCCGACTCCCTCGATTTCAGATATCGGCTTCGGCCATGTAATCATATCTCCAATAAAAGAAATACCAAGCTGTTCACAACATTTGCGCAATACTACCTCTGATTCTGTGATAAGTGATTCAAATCTAATAATAGGCCAATTATTTTCCCTAAACTGTTGCCAGTCAAAAAGGAATCTTTTAAAACGAATGCGTAAGGGAGGATCTTCAGCAGTAGTACCGTTTAATCCATAAGACTTGTTCCGTAGTGAAGAATATGCTGAACGAACATCTCGAACAACTAGTAGCGGTCGGACCCGCCATCCCTGATCACTGTAAAAATCAGCAACTTCATTCCACCTAAAACAAGATGTTGTCATTTTACACCAAGCCAGTTCCGTATTCGTATAAGGCATCAACAATATCCCTTCACTCCACATATCAAGTATTCCGCTCATATCCGGCCTTTGCAAGAAACACCACGAAACCAATGTTGAGCCACCACTTTGCATACCTGTGCATAAAATCATTTCATTCTTGTTGTCATTTTTTTTAAGGCAGCGAAACCGTCCTTCTCCCTGTATTGCACGAAACCCTGAATCCGCCCCAATTTTTTTTTCAGACATCCTATATGCAACCTGATCCTCACTTTTATTACATAATAACACAACCCCACCTTCGCAAAGATATTGCTCCAAATGACCAGCAATCTCAGCGTTGTTATTGTATATATCAATATCTATCACTATTAAATCAAATCCTTCTTTTGAAACAGGATGGTCTCCAATTTCTGAAAATTTGATATATTTTATTTGTTTTTCAATGGACAAAGAACCAAAAATATTTTTTAATAGATCTTTATTACAATCATTTTCTATACATTCTTTTATATCAACTGAATTCTTTGAGCATGCAACCAGATAAACAGTCCCGCTACATTCTTTAGCAACCTCTCCCAAACAAACCCCGATAGAAAGGCAGCTCGTTCCTATCTGAAGCAACGACCCGGTTTTAAAGGAAAGTTTTGACAATTTATACAAATAACACAATTCTTTTTTTGTTAGTAAAGTCAATTCGCTCATAAAAAATCTATTTTCTTTTGTTATTGGAATATATAAAATTACTAAATCGTCTTTTTGCTCTACTTAGCAATTTTTTTTTATCTACAATGCCTCCATTATTTAACGAAACCAGACTACTATAATAATTTAAATCCACTACAGGTATAGTCTCAAGAAATTTTTCGCATTCAAGGATATCTGCAACTCGGCTTCCTGAAAAGTTTCTACAGTTTACAATCCAGGACTGTTCCAACCCAGAATAAGGAATTATCCATGAATACCTGTAGCGTGCCATCCTGAGCGTTTTCCTGTCATCTTGCATTGGCTCACCAGAACCTTGATGCCACGGATGGTAGACTTTTTTATCAGGAGACCATTTTATTGCCATTCCTGAATTGCGAAGACGTGTATATAGTTCTATAGCCTGACAACCTGACCCGGCAAAAGCACTATGGGTTTCATATCCATTTACATTTTCAAAGTTATAACGGCTCAATGTCAGGCATCCACTGTAATTTTCCGGGTTTGTCAACCGGCAGTTTTTCTCCAAATAAGAAAATGCGATTCTTTCTTTTACCCGGGTTTCCCCTATTTCATCATATCGCTGAAAATATAATGCCAGATCTCTATGATACTGATGTGAATCCCATATGTACTGTAAAATATTCCGATCAACGGCTATATCACCGTCAGGAATCACCAGCAATTCTCCTAAGCTCAATTCTACACCCGCATTAATACATAAACCTAAATGCCAGGGTTCATCATAAGGATGATTTAGGGTCAAAAGCTTTGCATTGGAATATTGGCTTATTGTTTCTTTGATTTGATTATTTGACTGGTAGAAATCGACCCAGATCAACTCATATTCATTATTTTTAAAATTCTGATCACCAAAAGACCTTATAGTATGATCGCTTTCCCTGAAATTACCATCCCATGTAATAACCGATATTTTCAGCATCCTCGCTCTTCCACGGTTTTCGCAGTTAATCTTTTAAAATCACTTATCCATGCATTGCAACTTTCCAATTCCATAGATCCAACTAATCCTTTTTTATTCAGCATCTTATATATCCTTAAAATATTATCCGGTTGATCGGAACTTAAATCGATCGATTCAAGAATATCTACTACCTCTTTCGTCTTGAGATAACATTCTATTTCCTGCTCGAAATCGTCCATAAGATTGTGAGTATTTCTTTCCTGATATACAACCGCTTTGCTGAAACCTAATCGAAGATCATTAACCCACATCAAACGCTGTGCAATATAACTTCTTAATATATCAGTAAACCTAAAAGTGACACTAACAGGCAGATAAAGACAGGGAAAAACGTTGCGAATCCAAAAAGTGTTTTGAGAATTAAACGGACAATAACAACCTTTATCAATAGCAAGTGAAGGATGTTTATCAAATACTATCTTTTTGTTAACCGTCAACCGGTATATGGCATCTACATCAGGATCAATATCCACAAGCCCTTGTAAAATACCAATATCAGTTACGATATTAGTTTTTAGCTTATCACCAAGATATTTTTTTATTTCATCTAACGGAAAACCTCGAGGCCAAACCTTATACCGCGTAAAGTATTTATAGACATTTACAAACCGTTCTGAAGATACAATCATCCTGTCACAATAAAAATCCGGTAACTGCCAATCGGATGTCGGGAAATTATCGTCATCGGTATCATATATAATTTCAGCACCTTTTTTGATTGCATACAAATAGCCAATATTTTTTCTCGCATAATGGTTATACGGCAACTTCTCTATAATCGAAAAAGGTAATTTCCTTTGATCCTCTAATGAAAGATATGTCAAATTGGCAGTACTTTCAATATGTTTACTTTTTTTGTCACCAACAACCACAATATGCCATCCATCGAATTTTTCAAACTCGGATATAGCCTTTGTTTTTTCATTAATTGTTGTTATTATAATGAAGTTTTTCATCATTTCACCAAGAAGAACTTTTTCTATCAATTGCCTTAGAGTTCCATTCCCCTATAATTTGGACAGGAGAATGACCAATGAATTTACCCGTTACCCTGAAATTACAAAGGTTTTGACACTTATAAACAACCTCACCATGTCTTTCAGTAGTGATGGTCAGGCAAATTGCATATAAACTTGGATTTAAATAAATTTTGCCTAAGCCAATCTCAAGAGTCATTTCACAGCCTGAATTTATAATCTTAATATCATTAAAAAATGAGCTGCACTGTACAATTTCCTGTAACTCTTGGGTAACTATTGTCAAGCAGATATTGGGGTTTTCAATTTCCTTGGCTACGTTAAATTGAATAAGCACATAAAGATCTTCCCCAAAGATAACTTCGTTGATATTTGCCTTCTCTCCACTTCGCAATTCAATTTTATTAACAATAGCTTTACCGCTCCCCCCCACCACAAGCGAGTGTTCCTCTGGCTGAAAGTGGTTGTAATAAATGTCTATTCCAGATGCCACATCTTTCCCATGGTAGCATACTTTACCAAAATCGATCACAATAAGATTAGTACATATTCTTGAAACCTGTGGCATTGCGTGAGTAACTAAAATAACAGCCGCCTTCTGCATCATACCATAAATTGCGTTAAAACATTTCGCTCTGAAGCCAACATCTCCCACAGAAAGTACTTCATCAATAATCAGAATATCCGGATCCATCTGCACTGCTACTGCAAATCCCAACCGTACCTTCATACCCGAGCTGTAATACTGAACCGGAGTATCAATGAACTCAACAATCTCCGCAAACTCGACAATGTCATCAAACTTCCGGTCAACTTCCTCTTTTGTAAACCCTAATACTGCTCCATTAACATAGATATTTTCGCGTCCCGTAAGGATAGGATTGAAACCCGCTCCTAACTCAATTAACGCACCTACTCGTCCGTGCATCTCAATTCTGCCGCTATCCGGCTTAATCAAACCATTTAGCATTTTAAGAAGTGAGCTTTTACCGGCTCCATTAGGCCCAATTAGCCCCAAACATTCACCCCGCTTCAATTCGAAACTAACATCCTTCACCGCCCAGAACTCATCTTGACGCAGTTCTTCATTTCCGCAGTGTGAGCCGATCAACTCGCTACCCAAATCCTTCATGCCATACCATAAAGACCGCTTCAGGCTTCGACAGAATTTTTTTGAAACGTTTTCGACTTTAATTAGAGTTTCAGACATTCGGATACTCTGCCGGAGCCTTCTGCTATATTAAAGACCACCGAAACTGATGATCTTTTTAGTTGGGATGTTAACCCGAATTTTTCTTCCGATGGGAAAGCACCCACAAGACGATAGAGTTGATCCACCCAGCCCATCGCCTTTATCCAAACATCAAACTTCTCAAATCTAAATCCGGATTCATCTACCATATTAATTCGTGAATCTCACTTTTTATAGCTTTACTTTTTCGCACCTATCACCTCTCGTCTTTTGTCTCTCAGGCGCTCATCCGTTCGATGAGAATAGGCATGGCAATCCGATATATTATCCAAACAATTAGAAGAAGTACGATAGATATTGCATTTACCAAAAAGAAGTATCCTAAATACTCCGGGGAATATCCTGTAAGCCAATCTCGAGCCGTCAACACCAATGGAGTTATAGGATTAATTTTATAAATGTACAACGCCCAACCGCTTTTCGGCATCGGAAACAAAACCGGAGTAAGATACATCAAAAACTGCATAAGCAAAGGAAGCGCTTTACCAATATCTGTATATAGCATCCCAACCGGCGTTAACAAAAGGCCTATAGCTGTTCCGGTCATAATAAGAGATATTATTCCAAACGGAAACAAAACAAATGTCCATGTTGGATAAATGCCAACTATCAGCAGAACAACAAGCATCAAAAGTATTTTAATTGTACTATTAAACAGAGTCTGATAAATTCCGGAAAGTACTATAGCTTCTTTAGGAAAATTAATTTTTGCCAGCATATGCTTTGCAGCGGTTGTCTGCTGTAAAGGTTTGTTAACCGACTCTATAAATATTGCCCAAAGAATTGTTCCGGTAAATACATATACCGGATAAGGCAGATTGGTTTTACCTACTTTTACAATGCCTGATCCGCTCAGAAATATCCAGGTAAGTGCATGAGCAAGAGGCAGTATAAATGCCCAAAGAAAGCCTAATGCAGTTTGCCGATACTGAGCTCGTATATCCCGCTTGGCAAGCTGCGTTGCAAGCTCACGCCCGGCAAACAAATCCCTAAACATATCGCGCAGCATATGCATTGGATTTCGCAAAGAAGATTCAGGTGTATAAACAGTAATATTATTTTGTTTCATGTATTGCTACTTATTCAAAAACATCTTCTTATCATTAATTAAATAATCCACCAGCATATTCACACTCTCTTCTATAGTACTTTCACTTGTGTCAATTACTATATCCGGATTTTCAGGTTCTTCATAGGAAGAGCCTACACCGGTATAATTTTTTTTTAACTCCCGATCTGGCTTTTGCGTATAAACCTTTGGCATCTCTTGCTTCACATACATCAAGCGGACAATTACAATAAACTTCAATAAAGCTTTTGGGAAAAATTGGTAATAGAAGGGGTTCTACATCCCGTGGCTATGGGGCAAGCGAAGGGCACAAAAAATAAAATATAACTATCGATCTAACAGAGGGACTTTAAAGCCTGCCTGAAATGCACATCAAAACACAACGCAACCTTCAACCGTTCCTCCTTCATTACCACAAACGAAAAACAGTCCACAAGCCCCCATGCTTTATCAGAATGTCCCTTATACAGAGCGAGCGCTTTCTCCATGTCTTCAGAATCAAAAGGAACAACCTTGGTATTCCTGTCCGACCTTATCTTCTCAATAACAGCCACAGCGGTTGCACGATAAGGAGGCTTTGCAAGGCAATTGGCAAGTTCGACAAGCACCAGATCAGTCGTTATAAAAGGACCGGCATGGTTGGCTGATGCAGAAAGGGCATCTTCATGCCGTGCATCCTTTTTTCTGATTAGCGCAAGAAGATAGCTCGTATCAAGAAATATCGCCTGCATCACTTCTTAGATACCCCGTAGAGATAGTGGTCATGTTGCTCCGCCAAGTCGGCTGGGAGGTCATCCTCTATGGCATAAGCAGCGACCTCGGAAAGAAGGGTTACGGGTTTCCCGGTCGTTTTATATTGCCTTTTCAGTTTTTTAACGAGATGTTCAACCTCAACCAACATTGAAGCCGGCAACAGATCAAGGTCTTTTTTTAGTATTTCCAGTTTATTCATACAGTAACCTCTGTAAAAAAAATTCACTATTAAAGCTCTCTCTGAATAAAAATCAATGAGCCCGGTACGCCTGATCATGCGGCCCAAGCAATACAAACTTGACTGTCTGGTCAAGGGTCGTTCCGCAGTCTGAACAGAGGATAACGGCATCATCACCTTTTTTCCGGCAGATCTCACAGAACAGGTAAATGATAATGAAATTACGTTTGACATGGCAGGAATAGAACCCTTGCCAGTTTCCCTTCAAGGGTTCACCCATTGAAATGGGGTTCTCAAGAATCATGTCGACTTTGTTTTTCACCAGTTTCCTGATGGAAGCATGCTTCTTTAAAGCTTTGAGAAAAGCTGCTTCGAAACGCGCTTCAATCATTCCGCGAACACCTCGTCGTAGGTATGCCACACAGTCGAGCCGTCCTTGAGACGGATCATAACTTCCTGCATGGCGGTCTGAAACGCCGGGTCTGCAAAAATGAACTCAGCGTTTCTGCCTTCAACCTTTCTTTTCAGGTTGAGCAAATACTGCGTCATCAAATCGGCAACAGTAACGCGGTTTTCCGCGGCAAACACCCGGGCGAAATCTGCAATATCCTGATCGAGACTGATGTTGATACGTGTTTTGGGCATGATGTACCTCCTTATGATATGTTCCCAGCATACACACGAATGGATCAGATGTCAAACAATTTTAGGAGGAAAATAGAGGAACGTACAAAAGGTTCTTAAACCACTCCGGAAACATAGAAACAAGAAACGGTTCCTCGCTATTTCGTGTGGGTAACTCTCACCCTTGGATGCAATTCGATAAACATAGGGCCACAACAAAACCTTATCTGACAGGATTTACATGATTAACAGGATGATTTATCAGACCGCTCCAAAAAGAGCGGCCTGAAACATGCAGCCGCTTCACGGAGGGTGAAACGCCAATGGTGTCCGGACCACTCCGATCGGCAACTCATTGCTTTCCCTTCGCTGTACGATACTTGCGTTTGACATAAACACCCATTAAACCAAAATTGATCAGCAGGCCAACCTCAATTCCAGTTGCCACCAAATAGTTCACCAACTGTTTTCGATAGACGCTTTCCAAAAATCCGAATCCCAAGTTGTTATAGACTTGGTAAGCACAGCCGATTACTTTGTGGATTTCAAAGCCCCATAGTCCATTATAATGAGAAAATTTCCTGCCCGGTGCTCTTAATCTCATCAATAAGTATTCCACCTTTTGCATAGTCCTCAGGAGTAAAAGGGATGGGTTCAATCCTGCTGTCTATTCCACGTCTTAAGGGAACGATAAGCCTCCTGTCTGAATACCTGTCACCTTTAAATGCGGATGAAATAACAGCAATATCTATATCACTGTCTTCCCTTGGTGTTTTTTTCATGTAAGAACCAAACAACAACACTTTTTCAACAGAAATGTTATTTTCTTTTAATCGTACTATATATTTTTTTATTAAATTAATAATTAAAGATTTTGAAGAAGCCATTTTTTTAACCTCTCAATTTGTTCAAGTTTATTTATAGCACAATCATTATTTTAATATATTTTATACTATTCCGATATCATCTGCAAGGATTCCTACTTATTCAAAAACATCTTCTTATCATTAACCAAATAATCCACCAGCAAATTTACACTCTCTTCAATAGTGCTCACACTGGTATCAATCACCAGATCAGGATTTTCAGGTTCTTCATAGGAAGAGCCTACACCGGTATAATTTTTTATAACTCCCGAACGGGCTTTTGCGTATAAACCTTTGGCATCTCTTGCTTCACATACATCAAGTGGACAACTGCAATAAACTTCTATAAAACTTTCTGGAGATATCAGCTGACGAAGCCACTTTCTGTTTGATTTATACGGCGAAATAAAAGCGGTTAACACAATTATTCCTGCTTCCAAAAAAAGCTTTACGGTTTCTCCTATACGTCTGATATTTTCGTGACGGTCTTTTTCCGAAAAGCCAAGATCACCGCATAATCCGTGTCTTACATTGTCACCATCAAAAACTATCGTTCTGCTCCCCATGTCATACAGTTTTTTTTCAAGGTTATGAGCAATAGTGGATTTTCCTGAACCGGAAAGCCCGGTAAACCAGACGGCTATACTTTTATGCCCATTAAGGATAGTTCGATCCTCTCGACTTACTAAAGATCTATGCCAGACAGTATTTTCACTTTTAGGAACTGAATTTGATTTTGTGTTCATGAGAACCTTTATCTATTCTGGAACATCCCAATTAATATATTTTAGCCAAATACACCAAAAGAACAAATATTCAGATAATGCATACGTTTCATCTCCCGTCTTCCTCTTGTTACACTGTCTAAAATAATGCCTATAGTCAGATTAATAAAAGCTAAAAGCATTAATCCTGTACATAATATTGCGGTAGGAAAACGGGGGACAAGACCTGTCTCAAGATATGTTATTATAATAGGCCATGCTAAACCAAAAGACATAGCTGTAAAAACAACAAAAAATATACCGAAAAAAAATAGCGGCCTTACTTCTTTTAGAAGTAATATTATAGCAGCTAAAATACGAATACCATCTCTGAATGTTTTCAATTTGCTTTCAGAGCCAGCAGGCCTTGCATTATATGGAGCCTCAATTTCCAACACTGGCATTCGTAATTCCAGAGCATGTATGGCTAATTCAGTCTCTATTTCAAAACCTCTGGATAATGCAGGAAATGATTTGACAAAACGACGTGAAAAAACTCTATAGCCGGTCAAAATATCTTTAAACCTATTGCCAAACAGCCGGGCTACCAAAGTTGTAAAAAGCCGGTTACCGAACTGGTGGCCAACACGAAAGGCATCATCTACTTCGGTTTTATTGCGTGAGCACGAAACCATATCCAAATTGTTTCGCACAAGTTCATTGATCAAAATAGGTGCTTGTTCTGCATCGTACGTACCATCTCCATCTGCTAAAAGATATATGTCAGCATCTATATCGGCAAACATCCGCCTGACCACATTACCCTTACCCTGTAACGGTTCTTTACGTACAATTGCCCCTGCTGATTCGGCAACCTGAAAAGTGAAATCGGTTGAGTTGTTATCATAAACGTAAATAGAAGCATCCGGCACAGCTTTTTTAAAAGACTTAACAACATCTGCAATAGTCGATTCTTCATTATAACAAGGTAATAATACTGCAATAGTATGGGTTTTATTCATATACTTATTTTCTCCATATTATTTTATGCTGATAATGCTGTTGTTTTGAATTTTTCTTTAAGTAAGGCAAAGCATTGCGAACAGGCAAATATCGCTAAGCCATAAATAACAGGCCTTAACGGAATGCTGTAACGAGGATAAGGAGCACCAATAATATGTAAAGCAATAAAATAAACTATCAATAATGATAGGAGTCGTACGGCAAAGATAGTTTTATCGGATAGATTTTTTGTATAGAATTTCATCCATACAAGAAGCATAGATATAAACGCAGATATGACCAAAAACCAGTGCATACTCTTCATAAAAAAATATGTAATAGTAAAAAGTATTTTGTCAAAATAAGGAGAATATTTTACCGGATAAACAAATACATCCCCAGCACCTCCGACAATACTCCATGAAAACAATGTTAATGGCTTGTCAAGCAAATACCATTTAAAGTATTTGTAAGGTTCATTGCTGAAACGACGGATGATTTCTGAAATTATTGTTTTATAGTCTTGAGAAATTTTTTGGCTGTCTGGATCAAACCGATATGGCATTCCCCGGCTGGATGGAATGTCTTTATATGTAAAATCCGGATATATACCATGGTATATTGTGTTTTTAGTTAGTGTTGAATCCGAGATTTTTCCTATAACAGAAAGGTTATATAGAATCCAGGGAGAAAAAAGAATCAAAAAGCCCAATATCAAGGGCAAGGTTAAACGCAATGAGGCTTTAAAATTAGTTTGGCAAATAAACAATCCAATAGGAAATACAATAAAATACTGTAAGGTAGGCCTGGTTAATGTTGCACACGCAAAAACAATTCCGGTTATAAATGCAAGAACTATTTTATTTTTCGAATGTGTTTCAATTAAAAGCCAAATAGAAAGTGCCATAAGAAAAGTAAATAAAGTTTCACTCAGCATATAAGTATTCATAGAAATCAAGTGAGGTGAAATAGCCGTTAGCAAGGCTGCAATAAAAGCAGGTATTTGAGAAACAAAATATCGAAAAATTCGATATGCCAAAAAAACAGTCAAAGTATCTAAAAAGGCCTGAACTATATTTATTATAAACAACATTGAATCAGAAGGAGGATACTTGACAAAAGGTATTAAGAAAACAGGGTACCCTGGTGATCTCATTGTATCCGGCTTTATATTATGACCTGCAAAGCTTTGGCGTGAGTATGTATGTTTATATTTTAAATTCAGGGCATAATTATAATATTCGGAAGCATCACTGCGAATGGGCTTGTCTATTACCGTATGAATAACAGCATACATCCGCAAACCAAATGATAAAACAATAATTACTGTCAAGCCGATAAATCTCAGATAGTTTGGCTGATTTGAAACCATATGTTTTATTCTGTTACCTAAAAAAGATTTTTACTTGGACAACATTTTAAAAATATAGTATTAAACAAAAAAATTAATCTCGAATTTTACTACTTGGAAAATAAACTCATACAATCTTCTTAAAAGGGCTTGGATAAACACTTATACTCTGTGAATATGCGAAAAAATAATATCTGGCTGTTAATTATAGCCTCCGCATTTATTATATTGTTTTCATTTTATTCAAACGTCAGCCGTTCATACCCTTATTATTTTATATGGGATATGGATCACGTCACATCACTTGATGTTATACTAATTCAAAGCAGTTTGCTACCGGATCATATATGCCACCCCGGCTTTGGAATGTATTTCCCGCTTGTTTTCAGCACAAAAATAGCATCTTTTTTTAATATTATATCTATTATAAATTTAGAAGAACTGGCTGCTTCAATAAATCCAATAGGAGGGTATGCGGAACTTACTGATTATATCAGAGCTCATTCGCCATTTATTGCTGTCGGTATTGTAATCATACTCACAAGCACGTTATGCTTTCTTCTTAACCTTCCGGGATGGTTTGCCTTACTTATTGCTTTATCCATAGGTACCCAAGAATCATTAGTTTATCATTCCAGTATGATACGCACTGATTTCTACAGTGTTTTCTGGTGGGCTGCTTCACTGCCTATGCTTACAGCTCAAACGCACACAATGAAAGCAAAAAGCATCTTTTTATTCATTGGTGGTATTTTGCTCGGACTTTCGTTTCTTGCAAAGGTACAATCTCTTTTTTTAATTCCTTTAGCCATAATAATTTGCATTTTTGGATATTCATTTTCTCAATATAAAAATAAATTCTCAGTAGAAATATCCAGACACACTGCGATTATAATAACCTCAATAAGCCTTGCTGGATTTTTAATTTTTATATTTTTTATATCCGCAGCTAATTTAGTTATCATACCACCAGGTGTGCCAACGTGGGCAAAAGTTTTTGGCATAACACCTATTGTTTTTCTTTTCGGCACAGTTCTTTTTTTGCTGTTTGTTTACCAATTGTTCTTTACTGTCACAGGCAAATTCATATCAAAATATTTTCTATTATCATCATTTATCACTATTATTGCCGCCGGTTTTCTTGCTTCATTTTTTCTTCATTTTGCAATCTACCCAGAATTAGGTATTTCCTTCAAGTACCTGCTGTTAGATTTCAAAATGATGTTTCTAAGAGATTCCAAGCTGATGGAGCTTAAACATATCTCTATATATTTCAATGATTTCATATCTTATATTTTATACAATCCAGTGCCTTTTGTTGTAAATTTTATTCTCCTTGCCACACTTGCCATCAGTTACCGCTTCAAACTTATTAATCTATCATCCAATCAACTTCTGTTGTGCTTTCTGGCTACCGCTATTGTATTCACTAATATGTTCGTTGCAACCAGGTTTATTATAAGAGATATTTTATGGAAGGAAATACCTCTTAACTTCTTAAACCTTCTGTTCTTAGCTATTATACTTACACGTGCAATGCGATATGAAAAAGCGGTTAAATGGATTGGAAGCGGATTGATCATTTTGTTTCTTATTACAAATTGCATACATTCTGCAAAAATGCCGAGCCGCATCGCTGCAAACTATAATCATTACGGCTGGGATAAAACTCAATTTTTTAATGGCACTTATGGCGGCAACCATCGTCTTTATACTAAACTTATAAGAAATAGATATACTCCTAATACCGCCATGTTCGCAGCAACTAAGGCGGTCAACCATAACTTGATTAAAAATACATTAAAATTCGTATTCCAGAATCAAATAATTACCCACCAAAATATTGGAATCGTACTTGAAGGTATGAGTGTATATACAACCAATTTAAACTACAAAATAATACAAGCACCTGCACCGTTACGCGGTGCAATAATTTTTGACAGTGCAAATGCCAAAATTGTTAAAAACCACTTTCTGAAACAAAAATATGTTCTTAGACATTCGGAATATCTTGATAAATTAACATCAGGATCAGACAAAAGCATTTCAGTTCTTCCACGGACTGATTTGAATATTTTCTTATTTGTCAAACCAAAGTCCATTCCTTCACTGCTAAGTAAATATATAACTGAATCGTCCTATTCAATAACGCTTCAAAAAAATGGACAATCTTTTAATTATAAAGGCCTTGAAATAATAAATTACTGCGAGATAGCGTTGGAAAATTTGGGAAAAAACTATTTCTTTGTAATTCAAAAAACATAAAGATACCATCAAACAGATCATATAATTGTTATACAGCTCCGCCCCTTAAATTACAGATGGCAAATAATTTATTTATTATAATACAATTAGTTAACAGTATTAACTAAAAAATTATTTCTTCTTATTTTCCCATATCAAAATACTTGGGCGGTTCTTTAATTTCGGGAAAAAATCATTAAACTCTTCTTTACTTACAACCATTGATCTGATTTTTCTTTTTATATAACGTTCAGTTTTTCTGCTCAAATCATTTAGGTGAAACTGATCGATATTGCCTACAAGCAGCAGATCTATAATTCCGCTGTCTTTACCTTCTGCATAATCATCAATAAGGTATGCACGTTCAAGTTCTCCAAGCCTTTCCACTATACCGTCTATAACCTGGTCAATTCCCATTACCTTGCCAACCATTGATTTAAGTTCAGGAAATATCGGATGTTTAATATTTGCCATATAATGAATCTTACGGCCTATTTTCTCTGATTTCAGAAGGTTGGTATTGGTAAGTTGATTTAATTCTTCACGTATTGAATTGCTTGAAACATCAAATTCTCTGGCAAGTTCTCTAAGATATGATTTGGCTTCAGGATTAAAGAAAAATCTTGTCAAAAGTTTGATTCTTGTTTTGGATGATATTAATCCTGAAAACAAATTTTCCACAAAAAACTCCTTTATGAGTAGTTATCTTACTCATAAAGGAGTTGGAGACGCTTGTCAAGTATTTTGTAATTTTTATATTGCATTTTAAGCTTTATATAATAGTTGGTCATTTTTATATTTCTTAATAGTATAGAATTCAAATATTTCCCTTCTTTCGTTCTCATCAAGTATTCCTGTAAACGGGCTTGAAGAACGAAGCCTGACTGATTCTTCGTTATCACCCTCAAGAATGGATAATATTTCTTCTTTGGTTTTTATTTTAAAAATGTTTTCCCATTCATTGATAGCGGTAGACTCCTCACCTCTATTTTTTTTCCATTTAGTTAAATTACGTTTCGGTATATCCCACAATTCATTATATATTCTAAGTTTTTTTGCAATCTCTCTGTGAAGCGATGCTGATCTTTTATCGGCACGTTGCTGCATATTCATTTCATAAAACCTCTTTCTACTTCTCTCTCAATGACATTTCTTCTTTCTTCCGACATCAATGTTTTATGTAGCCTATTCAGCAGTGTCTTCTTTGATAATAACCCAAGCTTTACGGCCGCATAAAAAAATTCAGCATCTTTTTCCCGTCCCGCATAAAGTTTAGATATTATCAGGTCATGAATTTCAAGACATAGCCCAGATATATTATTTGTATTCTCATTGCGTATTCTTACGAGTCGTTCTTCCCAACCTTCAGGGAGATTTGATGTCGTATGATCAACACCTTGTGCATAATAACCGAAAGTATCATGAAATGATGAAAGTTCTCCCATTATTGTTTCAACAAGTTCTACCTTCTCTCCTGATTCGGGAATCATAATATCCGCTTCCATTGATCTAATCATTATTTTACAACTCTCCGAATCATCTGTTTTGTGGCTTAGTTCAGGATATTGTCCTAAAACAGACTGACTGCCCAGTATGATAACCTTCTGTACTTTGGCTATCTCTCCTGATGCTCTGATTATATGCTCCAACTCTTTCCTGTTCAACGTAATCTGCTCTTCTATTTTTTGGGTAGGCTAACAATTATAATGTGTTTATTTTGAACAAAAAATGTTTGACAAACAATCTTTATTTTTTAATCAGGCCGGATATCGCCTCAAGGGCCATATAATACCCCAAGTGACCGAAACCAAACATGCCTGCTGTTGCAATATCCGATACCATGGATTTATGGCGAAAAGGTTCTCTTTTGAAAATATTTGAAAGATGTACTTCTATTATTGGAACTTTAAGCAGTAGAAGAGAATCTCTTATTGCAATACTTGTATGGGTAAATGCCGCAGGATTAATTATAACTCCATGGTATATTCGCGAAGCTTCCTGAATTTTATCAACGATCAATCCTTCATGATTCGATTGAAAAGTATCCACCCCAAGGCCAAGCTTTTTTCCTAGCTTGACAAGTTCTTTATTAATATCAGTAAGAGTTGTAGTTCCATATTTATCCGGCTCTCTTTCCCCAAGCATATTAAGATTTGGACCATGAATAACTATAATCTTCTGCAATTTCATCCCCCTTTTTTCCATCTGTTAACTTAATATGTTTCGTATATCAATTAACTCCTTACGAAGTTCTTTTACTACATCGGTTATTGCATCTGATGTTTTTAGAGAAGATTTATTTTCACTTTTATCTGAACCAAGATGATTTATTGCCCCCTGGATAGTAAACTTTTTATCGTAAAGGAGGTGTTTTATTTTTAGAATAAGCTCAACATCGCTTCTTTTGTAATGACGCTGCCCGGCAGGAGTTCGTTTAGGATTGATTTTTGAAAATTCAGTTTCCCAGAACCTGATAACAGAAGAAGGCAGACCGGTTATTTTGCCGACCTCCCCTATTTTAAAATATAGCTTATCAGGTATCTTTATTTCAGGATATGAATTGTCTTGCATCTTGATCACTCAGGCTTGAATACTTGTTTATCAGGCCGGCAATGATGCACCAAATTTCTTGATTAGCCTGTCTGTAATATTTTTATGTATATTGTTAACCTCATCATCTTCAAGAGTTTTTTCCGAAGATCTGTAGGTTATTCTTATTGAAACACTTTTTTTTGCAGGCGGAATTGGAGCCCCTTCGAAGATATCAAACAGCAAAGTCTTTTCTATAAGTGTTTCACCGAAACTGTTAATATTTTCTAGGATAGACATAGCTTCGATATCTTGATCTATTATAATAGTAATATCTCTTGTTGCCAAAGGAAATCTTGGCTGTTGTTTAGATTTTATTGCAAGGTTTGAAAGCTTAAGAAGGCTGTGGCCATTTAATTCAAAAATAAAAGCTGTCTGTTTTAAATCGAAGTTAGCAAGAACTTCAGGGTGTATTTCTCCAACATGCCCTATTGATTCTTTACCTGCCATAATGCCAGCGGTATATCCATACCTTGTATAATTACATAATTCAAATGGCAGTTTTTTAAATTTAATATCGTTTATTTGTAAAGAGGCCAGAAGGGCTTCAACAACACCTTTTATATCATAAAAATCACAATTTGTCTCTTTGGCATACCAGGCTAAATTATAACGGTCGCCGGTCCACAGGCCCGTAATCATTTCTGTTTCTTCGGGAAGGCTGTCTTTGCCTTTGCTTAAAAATATTTTCCCGATTTCATAAATCTTAAGGTTTTTTACCTGATAAGACAAATTGCGCCGCATGGTTTCAAGAAGGCCTGGGACAAGAGACGGCCTCATAACATTCTGTTCTTCGGAAAGAGGATTTAGCACATGAACCATTTTTCTTTTTGGATCATCGAAAGAAAGTTTAAGACGATCACATGCTGATTCATTTATGAAACTATAATTAATAGCCTCTGTGAACGAAAGTCCTGTCATTATATTTCTGATATTTTCTCTTAAAACCCGGTTTTTTAAGGGATGTACAGCTTCTGCCTGCATAAGAGGCTGTGTAGTGGGAATGTTATTATATCCATATAAACGCGCCGCTTCCTCCATAAGGTCAACAGACCTTGAAATATCAACCCTGAAAGAAGGCGGAGTTACTTTGATTGTATCTGAATCATTGTTTTCCACTTTAAATTCGATAGATTCAAGCAAAGATTTTATTTTGTCTTTATCCAGTTCTATGCCAAGCAAATTATTGGTCTTACTTACACTAAGCTCAATCACATCGCTTTTTTGTTTTAAAGGATATTCGTCAATAATTGATTCAGTAATTTTACCTTTGCCGATCTCTGCAATGAGTTCGGCAGCTCTTGAAAGTGCTCTTAATGTTCCATCAGGATCTACACCCCGTTCGAACCGATATGAGGATTCAGTACTAAGACCAAGTTTTTTTGAAGTTTTACGGATGCTTAAGGGATTAAAATATGCGCTTTCTATTAAAACCTGTTTTGTTGTACCAGCGATTTCGGAATTTTCTCCTCCCATTACACCTGCTATTGCGACAGGTTTTTTGCCGTCACAAATAAGAAGCATTTCTTCATCCATAACCCGGTTTTTCCCATCAAGGGTTACAAAAACTTCGCCTTTTTTTGCCGTACGAACTACAATTTTGTTTTCTGCCAACTGGTCAAAGTCAAATGTATGAAGAGGTTGCCCGCATTCCAGCATCACAAAATTACTTATATCTACGATATTGTTTATTGGTCTTTGCCCTACTGATAAAAGACGTTTCCTGAGCCAGAAAGGAGACGGAGCAACTGTTATATCTCTTACAAGTCCTGCGGCATATCTTGGGCAATGATCGGGTGCTTCTATCTCTACTGAAATCAAATTGCTTTGCTTCTTATCATTACAAATTTGATTTACAAAAGGATATTTTATTTTCGTTTTTTGTATCGCAGCTACTTCTCTTGCTATTCCTATAACACTTGTGCAATCGGAGCGGTTTGGCGTTAAGCCTATTTCAAGAGTATAATCCGATAAACCAAGAGCAGCGGAAAGACTGCTGCCTGCCCGGCAGTTATCAGAAAGAACCAATACACCGCTTTTATCATCACCAAGTTCAAGTTCTTTTTCGCTGCAAAGCATTCCTTCGGATCTTTGCCCGCGTACTTCACATGCTTGGATCAACGTCCCATCAGGAAGAAGCGTTCCGTGCATGGCAAACGGGACAAGCATATTTTCTTTTATATTCGGCGCACCGCAAACAACCTGTAAAAGCGCATCTCCTACAGCAACACGACATATTCTTAATTTATCTGCATTGGGATGAGGATTAATTTCTATAATACGACCAACAACTACCTTTTCAAGATAGTCAAATGTATTAGTAACAGATTCGACCTCAAGTCCTGTCATTGTAAGCGCAGATGCCAGATCGTTAATATCTGTTTCTATAGTAACATAATCTTTAAGCCAGCTTAAACTAACTTTCATATCAGAACTGCCTTAAGAATCTTAAATCGTTTTCGAAAAATTTGCGGATATCATCAATACCATATTTCAGCATTGTAATGCGCTCAACTCCCATTCCAAAAGCAAATCCGGTTATTTGAGATGTGTCATATCCTACATTTTCAAATACCGCAGGATGAACCATGCCGGAACCAAGCACTTCAAGCCATCCGGTATATGAGCAAACTCTACAACCTTTGCCTCTGCACATAACACAAAGAATATCCACCTCAGCACTTGGCTCTGTAAAAGGGAAAAAGCTTGGCCGGAATCTTAAACTCGTATTATCATCAAACAACAGATGGATAAAATTGGTAAGAATTCCTTTCAGATCTCCAAAAGATATGTTTTCGCCAACCATCAAGCCTTCCACCTGATGAAACATAGGTGTATGAGTAATATCGGAATCACTGCGATATACTTTTCCGGGAGCAATTATTTTAATAGGAGGTTTTCGTTTTTCCATAACACGCACCTGCATAGGTGAGGTGTGTGTTCTTAAGACGATATTATCCGAAACATAAAAAGTATCCTGCATATCTCTTGCAGGATGATATTTTGGTATGTTGAGCGCCTCAAAATTATAATAGTCGCTCTCTATTTCCGGCCCTTCCGCAATATCAAAACCCATTCGGGTAAATATATCGCAAATTTGCCTCATAATCTGTGTAACAGGATGAAGCGATCCGGGGTTAACAGCTCTTCCAGGCAATGAAACATCTATAAAGTCATCTGATTCTGAGGCATTAGATTCAAATTTGTTTATTGCATCTTTTATTGCAATATCTAAAATCTTCTTTGCTTCGTTAGCTTTTTCCCCTGCTCTTGGTCTTTCTTCGGAAGGTAGCTTTGATATGCTTCTAAGAAATTGAGTAATAACCCCTTTTCTTCCCAGATATTTTACGGAAATTGCATTTAAGCTTTCGCTGCTTTTTGCAATTTCAATTTCTTTAAAAGCTTCGACACAAATCTCTTCTATTGTTTTTTCCACTTTAATCGTCTTGCTATAATTTTGCTTGAGATGATCCGAATAAAACTAGTGAAAAGCGCATCAAAAAACCGGCATAAATTTATTTTTGATACATCATCAATTTTCTATGCAAGCTGTATTTTCAAGCCTGCTGCAAAGCAATACCAGCCAATTGTGCAAATCCGCTGGGATCCGATATTGCCAGATCTGCAAGAACTTTACGATCAAGATCAATATTTGCAAGTTTAAGCCCATGCATAAACTTGCTGTATGATAAATTGTTCATTCGCGCAGCAGCATTTATTCTTATTATCCACAATTTGCGAAAATCACGTTTACAAGACCTGCGATCACGGTATGCATATGCTAAAGCTCTGTCAACCGTATCAGCTGCTGTCCGGAATAATTTACTGTGACCTCCGCGAAAACCCTTGGCAAGCTTTAAAACCTTTTTTCTTCTGTGCCTTGCCTTGAAACCTCTTTTAACACGCATTTCTAATCTCCTTACTTATATACAAATAAAACAAATAACTCATAATATTTAAAATAATTATATTTAATCCTATCAAATCAACTATTAGGAAGAAGCAATCTAATCTCTCTTTGATTTGTTTTGTCTATCATATTTTTCTTACGCAACGAACGCTTACGTTTTGTTGTCTTTTTCGTAAGTATGTGGCTTCCATTAGACTTGGCAAATTTAAATTTTCCTGAGCCTGTTTTTTTAAATCGTTTTGCTGCGCCACGATTAGTCTTTATCTTGGGCATAACCTTCTCCTTCATTTTAACTGCTTTATAACTTTATAAATAATCTCATTTTCTACATGAATAATAATCACTTGGGAGCTAAAATCATTATCATGGCACGGCCTTCGAATTTTGGCATTTGCTCAACCACAGCAATATCTGAGGTACTGTTTACAATTTTCTCAAGCAGTTCCCTGCCTAGCTGCGTCAGCGTAATCTCACGACCTCTGAAAACAACCGTAACTTTTACCTTATCTTTTTTTCCGATGAACTTTTTTATATGATCTATTTTTACACTAAGATCATGATCACTGGTTTTGGGTCGCACCTTTATTTCTTTAACCTGAAATGTGCTTTGTTTCTTTTTTGCTTCCTGTTTTTTCTTTACCAGTTCATACTTATACCGTCCATAATCCATGATTTTGCATACAGGCGGATTTGCGGTTGGCGAAACCTCAACCAGATCAAATCCAAAATCGGCTGCCGCTGCAAGAGCTCTATATGTAGGCAGAATACCTAACTGATTTCCATCAGGATCTATTACTCTTACCTCTTTGGCCCGTATCTCCTGGTTAATGTTTGTTTTGTCTGCTTTCTCCGGTCTGCTTGCTTGTCTGAATATAGCTATACCGACACCTCCCGCGGTCATATTTGTTTATAATGGCATTAAGTCTTATAAGTAATAATGATATGTTATCAGACTGCTGCAAATAGTATACACTTAATTTAATCCGAGAAATTTATATTACAACTTAAAGAAATGCAAGAAAAATATTAAAATGGTTTCGCTCTCAAATGAGACCAGGTGTTTTTTAACCCGGCCTGTTTAAAAGGCTGTTCAGGAATCCATAATTTTATGTGTATTGTTTATAATTTCTTTAAGTTTTTCAATCTCTTGCTGATTCATCGAAAAGCCATGCTTTTCCTCCGGAAACTGTAAGTTTTCAACATCGGATTTATATTGGCTGACTGATGAAAATATAATGTCGCTTATTTTTGCATATTGCTTAACAAATTTTGGTGTAAATTTATCAAATAATCCTATCAAATCATGAGTCACAAGAACCTGGCCATCGCAATCTATACCTGCACCAATTCCTATTGTGGGAATCGAGATCGATTCTGTGATTATCTTTGCAATAGGAGAAGGAATAGCCTCAAGAACAATAGAAAAGCAACCTGCATCTTCAAGCGCTTTTGCATCTTCGACAAGCGCAAGAGCAGCTTCAAAACTCTTTCCCTGCACCTTGAATCCGCCCAGAGATGATGCAGTCTGAGGAGTAAGACCAATATGTCCCTGAACCGGAATTCCAGCTTCAACAATCGCCTTTGCGACAGGAGCCATCCTGCATCCCCCCTCAAGTTTGATACAGTCTGCTTTTGCCTCCTTCATCATTCGGTTGGCATTATAAATCGCTTCTTTGATTGAAACATTATATGATCCGAAAGGCATATCCCCTATTACCAAAGCTCTTTGTACCGCACCCGATACTGCCTTTATATGATGAAGCATCTCTTCCATAGTAACAGAAACAGTATCTTTATAACCAAGCACCACCATTGCAAGAGAATCACCTACAAGTATGATATCAATTTCCGCCTTATCTACAAGAAGTGCTGTAGGATAATCATATGCGGTAAGCATTGTTATCTTTTTTCCGCTTTTTTTTCTTTCCTTTATATCAGGCACAGTTATTTTATTCTGTTCCATATTACGTCTCCTTTCGGCATCTACGTTTTATCTTTAGCAAATAACAAGTAAGATAAGTTATAACATATCAGGCTTTCCTGTTAAATCCTAAAAAGCTTAAGCGGTGATTCTTTCAGTTGTTCGTTTGCCGATTTAAGCTTATCCTCCCCTGATATCACAGCAATTCCGCAAGAATTATCTTTATCTTCAAGATACCTGTTTGAAACATCAATTATTTTTTCGCGGGTAACAGCAAGAACCCCCTTTTTAAAACGTTTTCTCATTTCATCCGAAAGTGATACAATTTTTCTGTAAAAAGCTTTTATTGCTGCAATACCAGGAGTATCAGGCCTGTCGATTTCGGAACAAACCTGCAAAATTGCTTCCTTGACATCTTCATTGCTAAAATTTCCCTTTTTGATAAATGCAGGAGCTTTTTTGAAAACATTTAAAGTATTTACTATATGCGGATCTCTGTAAGAAGCGTAAGAAAAAATCCCGTCTTCAATATTATATGTTGAATACCCGCCGTATGCCCCACCTTTTTCGCGGATTTCCCTGTGAATATACATTGACTTTAAAAGTTTGCTTAAAACCGCAAGCGCAGGCGCATCTTCGTGCTCCATTCTAACCACATCAAAATTATATGCCACAAAAGAAACTGCCGATGATGTACTCCAGCCCTCATTCGGCAAAACTTCTTCTACAAAAATATCATTTGCCAAATAATGATCTGAAATATTTTCCGGAAGGTTATTTAGAAATAAGGAAGTTTTTGGAAGCGCTTCGGATAGCAAATGACTATCGGCTATAAGCGCTGTTTTAAAATTATTTTTGGCCATAATCTTTGATGCTATCAAAGACAGGTCATCAGCAATTGTTTTTACTTTTTCATCACAAAGATCTTCTGTTATTTTTTTCATGAAAAGCAATTGATGGATTCCATGCCATATTTCACTTAGTTTTGATGCTTTATTAAAGTTTCTAGATGCTAGCGAAATAGCCAGTCTGTGACCATTTGGAACAATCATTGATTCAAAACCTGCCCGGTATTCTAAAAGAAGCTTCTCTAAACGGATATAATCGGAAAAATTGTTTTCAAAAACAAGTTCATTTATAATATCAAACATCATATCAACATTTCTTTCAAGGCATTTACCATTAAAAGAAAGAAAAGGAATATACGAGCCGATACTATCATATCCTGTTCTTACATTTGATGAAAGTCCGATTCCACCCGTATAAAGATCGATGCGCTGAGCCATATCCGAGTAATCCCTTAAGGATGTTCCCATTTTAGAAAATGCAAAACAGAAAAACGGAACAAGGGGGATAAGTCTTTCTTCAAGCGTTTGAGTTTCTGCCACCGCGGTAAAGTATAAAATTCCCCCGGTTGGCTGTTCATAACATGAAACCGGAGTATCGCCATATAAAGAGCTTTCTTTAACACTTTCAATAGATGGTGGAATATCAGAAATTTCAAGTGTCGGAAGACAAGAGAGATCTTCCTTTTTTACCTGAAGCGTTTCAAGACGCTTTGTATCTTCACAGATTTTCTCAATGTTTTCTTTTGTCAAACCGGCTCTAATGTTTTCAAGCTCGGCTGTAACACGCTCTTTTTCTCTTTGTTCCATATCCTGATCAGGGGCAAGTGTTAAAAGCACTCTGTGATTATTTGCTAAAAAATATTTATTTATCCTGTTTTCAAAAAGAAGTTCTTTTGATAATTCTTCCCGTAATCTTTGAAGGTCGGCATCAAGATTCAGTATCCTGGCAGGATCTCCTTCATGAAGCCAGCTTCCCGCAAAAGTAAGCAAGAGTTTTATACCGAAAGGATACGGAGTATTTGTTATTTCCTTGCGGTTAAACTCCAACTGATGAATAGCAGATTCGATAAGATTGTTATCTATACCGTTTTTGAAAAGATCTGAAAGTGTATCAAAGAAAATCTTTTCAATGACATCGGCATCCGATTCCTTGACATCCTTAAGGCCACAGACAAACATCGTATCTTTGTTTCCAGTGTCATATCCTGATGAATCGGAAAGTGAAGAACCAAGACCGGAATCTATCAAAGCTTTGCGAAGAGGAGAAGAAGCATTCCCGATAAGGATATGCTCTAAAAGCACAAGAATGAGCAATTCAAAAGTATCGGTTATATCCGACATAAGCCATGCCATGCATATCTGGTATTTTTTCAGCGGCTCCTCATTCTTTGCAATAGGATAAAAATAGTGCATCTTTTTCGGCTCGTTCCAGCGGGGATGCGAAGGAACAGATGTTTGCGGATCTATAAGGCTAAATTTATCAAGTACTTTTTCATCAATAAACGAAAGGCTTTCGTCTAAAGGAATATTTCCATATGTATAGAAGTAAGCATTACTGGGATGATAATATCTACTGTGAAATTTCTTAAGATCTTCATAGGTAAGAGTCGGAATAACGGCAGGATCTCCTCCGGAATTGAAACCATATGTGGTTTCGGGATAAAGAGCATTTAATATTGAACGCCCCATAATCTGATCTGGAGAAGACATTGCTCCTTTCATCTCATTATAAACAACCCCTTTATACACAAGGCTTGGTTCCTTGGAAGAAGACAAATCCATTTCAATGCGGTATCCTTCCTGTTTGAAATTAAGTTCTTCTATAAGGGGAAAAAAAGCAGCATCAAGATATACTTCCATAAGATTATAATAATCTTTTTTGTTCTGAGTTGAAAAAGGATACATAGTCCAATCGGATGCGGTAAAAGCATTCATAAATGTATTAAGACTTCTCTTTATCATGGAAAAAAAAGGATCACGTACCGGATAATTTTTTGACCCGCATAAAACCGTATGTTCCAGTATATGTGCTACTCCGGTTGAGTCCGCAGGAACTGTCTTGAAAGTTACTGAAAAGGTATTTTCTTTATCGCTATTGCTTATATGAATATGCCTTGAACCTGTTTTAATATGGTTCAATTCATAAAAAAAAGATTTAATATCGGAAAGCTCGACTATTCTATTTACTGTGTAGCCGGAAATCGTATCCCCTTGGTCAATGTTTTTATTAATACAATCGGTAGTTCTATTCATCTAACCCTCTGTTTACTAAATGTTTTACTCCTGTCTCGACACTTCCAAAATTTTTATATACCCAAAATCCGGATGCAGTTTAAGCTATTTTGAATTAGCTACACTTACCATATATAAGCAAAGAACTTTAAGGCACTGAGCCACTTTCAAAACGTTTCAGTTTGGTCAAGCTCAAGGCGGGAGAAAATTTCAACCACAGGAATACATTGAGTATTTCGAGGATTGAAATTTGAGCCCAACGCAGAGATCGGCCAAAATGGGGCGTTTTGAAACTG
>JBDRRF010000077.1:0-5171 GCA_043825875.1 Pseudomonadota bacterium
ACCTGTAGTTTTCGCTTTACGGTTTTTCGCTTTCTGTTTTGAAGCTTCTCTTCTTGCGACTATTTCTTTTATTTCCTTGTCTGCCTTTTTTTCGCTGGACGGGTTGTTGGGACGATAGAGAACATAATCCGGAACATCGCTGTCTTCTGTATAGCCGTTCACTTTTTCCACCGGGATTTTCTGTTTCAGCAATTTTTCAATGGCCTTAAGATGAGGCTTTTCTTCGTGACTGACCAGAGAGACGGCAATTCCGCTTACACCCGCACGGCCGGTTCGACCGATGCGATGAATATAATCCTCTGGCATGCCGGGCATATCGTAATTGACCACATAAGGCAAATTGCTGATGTCCAGGCCTCTTGCTGCCACATCAGTTGCCACAAGTATGCGAATCTCACCGTTTTTGAACTCTTCGAGGGTACGTGTGCGGAAAGACTGGCTCTTGTTGCCGTGCAGGGCAGCTACGCTGATTCCTTTTGCAGCAAGTTTCTCCGTGAGTTTATTTGCCCCGTGTATTGTGCGTGTGAAAACCAGTATCCGACTTAAGGGACCCCTGCTGATCAGGTGGATTAGAAGATTGCGTTTATTTGATCGATCTACCAGGTGAACCTTTTGGACAACCGATTCTGCCGCCGTATTGGTGGGTGTTACCTCGATATATTCCGGATCATGCAACATTCTTCCGGCAAGATTCCGGATCTCCTGGGTGTAGGTGGCGGAAAACAGCATGGTCCTGCGTTTAACCGGAACGAGATCAAGAATCGCGGAAATCTCCCCACTGAATCCCAAATCCAGCATTCTGTCCGCCTCGTCAAAAACCAGAAACTCTATCCGGGAAAGATTCAAATGCCTCTGGCCGGCAAGATCCAACAGGCGGCCCGGTGTGGCCACAAGAATATCGATACCGCGCCTCAGCCGCCCTATCTGTGGACTGATATTAACCCCACCGTAAACCACGGTGCATCGCATAGAGACCCTCCTTGCATAGGCCTTGATGCTCTCTCCCACCTGAAGCGCCAGTTCACGCGTGGGTGTCAGGACAAGTGCACGGGGATGTCGCCCGTTGACGCTCTTTTGACTCAGAATTTCGACCAATGGGAGTGCAAATGCATCTGTTTTTCCAGTTCCGGTCTGGGCGCGGGCAAGAATATCCCGTCCGTCGATAATAACGGGAATGGCTTTGGTCTGAATCAGGGTTGGAGCTATGTAACCCTTGTCTTTAATAGCTTTAAGCAGTTCGACCCGAAGGCCAAGTTGATCAAATGACATATAATAATCCTACAATGGTCTCTCATATTTTGTTATATTACTTTCAAATCAATTTCATAATCACTATAAGGTCTTACTGTAATGATATTTGGCAATTGCCGGATATATTGGGTTTTTGCTATATGATTCGTTTAATTCTACAATTTTTAACAATAAATATCTACAATTTTATTAGAGCCACTTTCATAATGTTTCAGTCATGCCTTAAAAAAAAGATTTCCTTTAACTTTGGGAAATGATATAGTGCATTCCTCTTTTAAACCACAGGTTTAATTCCTGTGGTTTTTTTTATTTAATGAAAAGGAAACAAAACAACAATGATTTGCGCAACCAACGTCACTCTCGCCTACGGCAAGAGGGTTCTGTTTAAAGATGTCAATATGAAATTTACGCCGGGCAACTGTTACGGTCTCATCGGCGCCAATGGCGCAGGGAAATCCACATTCCTGAAGATACTATCCGGGGATATCGAATCGGACTCGGGATCCGTTTCCGTGGGACCCAGAGAGCGGATCGCGGTTTTAAGGCAGGATCACTTTGCCTTTGACGAGGAGACGGTTTTAAACACTGTAATCATGGGCCATAAAAAGCTGTACGATATTTTAACCGAAAGAGATTCTCTTTATGCAAAGCCCGACTTCTCCGAAAAAGACGGAGTCAGGTCAAGTGAGCTTGAGAGCGCATTGGAGGAGATGAACGGCTATGAAGCAGAGTCTGAAGCGGCTGTTCTCTTAAAAAACCTGGTAATTTCCGAAGAGATGCATCAGAAAAAGATGAAGGAACTTGAGGGCGGGGAAAAGGTGCGGGTGCTTCTTGCCCAAGCTTTGTTCGGAAACCCGGATATTCTGCTTTTAGACGAGCCCACCAACAACCTTGACATCAAGTCCATTGCCTGGCTTGAGGATTTTCTCTGTAGATTCCAGAACACCGTAATCGTGGTATCGCACGACCGTTATTTCATGAACCAGGTGTGTACCCACATTGCAGATATAGATTTTGGCAAGATTTCGGTATACGTGGGAAACTATGATTTCTGGTATCAGGCCAGCCAGCTTAACCTGAAGCAGAAACATGCGGAAAACAAAAAAAGTACTGACAGGGCCAATGAATTGAAGCCTTTTATCCAGCGGTTCAGCTCAAATGCATCCAAATCGAAGCAGGCCACTTCCCGAAAAAAACTCCTGGAGAAACTAACCATTGAAGACATGCCGGTATCATCAAGAAAATACCCGTTTATTTGCTTCAAGCCGGAACGACCCTGTGGTAACGTGATTCTGGAAGTGGATGGACTCACCAAGACCATTGATGGTGAAAAGGTACTTAACAACGTGAGTTTTACTGTGAACAACGGGGATAAGATCGCCTTTATGGGCGGAAATAGCCTGGCCAAGACCACCCTTTTCCAAATCCTGGCTGGGGAGATTAAAGCGGATAGTGGCACTTTCTGTTGGGGACTTACCATTACCCAATCCTATTTTCCCAAGGAACACAGTACCTATTTCAACGGTGACCGGAACCTTATCGAGTGGCTCCTACAGTACGCTCCCCCCACTGAGGGTGAGAGCTTTGCCCGGACATTTTTGGGACGAATGCTCTTTTCCGGGGAAGAAGCTGTTAAAAAAATCAGCGTACTTTCCGGTGGTGAAAAGGTTCGTTGCATGCTCTCACGGATGATGCTTTCCGAATCCAATGTTCTTATGCTGGATGAACCTACCAACCACCTCGACCTGGAATCGATCACGTCTTTAAATAACAGCCTGCTTAATTTCCAGGAGGTAATTCTTTTCACCTCCCATGACCACGAGTTCTTGAATACCGTAGTAAACCGGATTATCGAGATCACCCCCGGTGGCATTATAGACAGGCTAATGACTTTCGACGAGTATATTGAAAGCACGGAAGTTGCACAAACCCGGGAAGCCATGATCTTAAAGGCCGCTTAAGCAAACGGTTTTAAAACCACATAGGCTAACCTATCAATTAGTTATCATGATTTTGTGTTTTCTTAGTTTTGCACAAACCACGACTATTCACAAATCAAGCTGATGCCCTGAATAATCGTGTAAGAAAAGGGGGGACTAAACTGCTACATTTCCTGCCAGTTACCCTTATCTTGTATTTTATCTCCTGTTCGGCTGGCAAGGCAACTGGTGGCTTTGGCAAAATGGCATGCTTAGCTAGTCCTTGTCTGCGCAACAGCCCGCAGCAGCGCTGGTCGAATATAGTGAATGAAATCGTCGTAGTCACGTGCTGCCAGTGTTGACGCTTTGCCAAATATATTTCTTAACTTTTCTTCTTGCTGGTTGCTACCTATGGTGATACACAGGCAGCCCATCCCCTGATGGCGAATTTCCTCGATAGCCTTTTTTGTGTCCTCTTCGCCATACTCGCCTTCATAGCCATGATCGTAAGAAAAACCATCGGTAATTGTGATCAAAAGCTGGTATGGCACCCCTGTTTCTTCTTCCTGTAACTTCCGCGCTGCATGGCGCAAAGCGCCTCCAATGCGTGTAAAACCGACCGGTTCAAGCATGGCGAACCGATTGCGAATGCGACTATCTATACAGCGCTCTTTAAACGCCTTCATCCGTACCAAACGCACCATGGTTCTGCCCCAGGAATGGAATGCATACAAAGAGACCTGATCGCCAAGCCCGTGAAGTGCTGTCATCAGGTGATACGCCAACTGCATCTGCTTGTGGTGAATCGACAAGCCGCCGGGTTCATCCATCTCGGCGGTAGAGCCCGATATGTCTAAAAGCAGCATCACCGCCAAATCCCTGCGAGTTCTCATGTTGTGAGTATAAACCCCTTCGTTGGGAGTTGTGCCACTTCTGCAATCGATAAAATAGTTGACCACACGATCCAGGATATAGTCTTCTCCTTCAGCCTGGTTGCGGTGCGTTTCAAAGGTGAGGCCCACGCCTGCAAGCTTCCTTTTTAATTCCATAGAAGGTGGCTGCAATATCTCGCTCATGATCGCACCCGACTCCGGTATTTCTCGCTGGGGATCAACCTCATCCACTACTACCCAATCCGTTCGGTATTTTCGTTTCAAATAGTCCCATTCCGGATAAATATGGCTGCCTGCTTCATTGCTGTCTTTTGTTACTACTACTTCAACATTTAAGTCTGATAACTGGCTGACAAACTTTGCCTTCCTCTTGCCCATAGACACATTGCCCATCGGCAGTTCAACACCACCTCCTGAACCGGGTTTCTTTTGGGGTTTCCCACCGCCAGTGATACCGAGAAGCTTTGCGATGAAATCAGCCACCCGTCCTTTGGCGGCAAATATCTGCTTTTTTGAAAGCAATTTGAGAATTATGGATTCTTGGGATTCTCCTTCTTCTTCCTCCTCCTCGGTAAGAAAGGCTGTAACCTTTTTTTGCAGTTTCAACTCGGGAGCAGGAGCTTCTTCCGGAAGCGAGTTATTTAGTATCAGAAGGCAACGCAGCGTACCTAAAAATTCCGGGAATGCAGGAAAGTTTTCTTTGCTTACGGCCAAACTGTAGGATTGATCGGACGAGTCAGTAGTGAAAGGAAAGCGCATTATGGCGGCATTTTCACAAAAGGCTCTTGGCAAAATATTTGCGTGCAGGCGCGTAGCCCGAACGATTTCGGCATAGAGATAACGATTGTGTATATTCCGTTTGCCCAGCAATTTCCGTACATGTTTTCTTCTCAATGCGCCTACGCGAATCAACAGGGCTTGCGCAATAACATCAAATGCGTGCATTCGCGAAAATTCAAAGGCAGGTACATAAATGCAGCTATTGTCGGTGTATGCTTTATATTTTTTATCGTCGTGCCAATGGACAGGAATGCTGCGCCCGCCCACGGCACCGGCAACCAGAGAATAGAAATGCTGCGTGAACTCTGCCGCGGTCATGAGATATAGG
>JBDRRF010000078.1:0-3195 GCA_043825875.1 Pseudomonadota bacterium
TATCAAAGGGTTCGTGTAGTGTGACAGTAATTCCATCTGAAAATCCCAATACAGAAAGAACTTCTGATAATTTATCAATTTTAGCTGTATATACAATAATTTTTGCTTTTGATTTGCTTTTTATATCTATAATTATTGATAAGGTTTCCTCATAATTTAACATTGGTTCGCCGCCAGTTAACATTATTAAATCATATTTTGTATAATCTTGTTCAACAATAAGCGATTGTAAATCCCAATCTTTATTACAACATCCTGAACAATTTCTATTACATTCTTCTGTTATCAATAATCTTAATTTTTTCATTCACTTCCTCCTAATTGATATGTGAAATATCTGCTTCCAACCGCAAATATTATGATAAACGGTATTAATAATAAAACGCTCGTTGTCAAAGTAAGCCCAACAGGGTTTAGCTGGATACTGCTTGCTCCCCCGGCCTGCTGTATCCAGGAAAGAACGCCTATCAATAATGTTTTCTTATTGTCTTTCATCAATACAATATATTGCCATAAATAATCACTCCACAATTCAACGCTTTTTAGTATCGCTAATGTTATTACCAATTGTCTTGATTCGGGTAGAATTATCCGTATTAATGCGCCCAGTCTTGTCAGGCCGTCCAGTCTCGCCGCCTCTATGATGCTTATTGGGAATTGGTCGAAATATTTCTTTGCAAGTAAAATATGCATAGGAGAAACCAGAAGAGGAAGAATACACGCAAACAACGTATTAACCAATCCTAACTGTCGCATTATTAAAAACTGCGGAATCACTATCGCATATCGAGGTATAATCACTGCCGCTAAAATCAATGTAATCAGCCGCTTGTTATCATCCAGATATAACCCATATCCGGTAATTAAATTAATCGTTATGGACAAGCTTACCCCGAGAATAGTCAAAACAATTGTATTGAATATCCACCGTATGTTTATATTTGCAAATACCTTTTTATAATTATCAAAACTATACTGAGACCCAAGGAGAGGGGGAATATTTGCCGACCCGTGAATATCCAATAAACTACCCCACAAAGTGAAAACAAGAGGAACCAATAAAATACAAATCAAACAAATAAGTAATCCGACATTAATGTGTTTCAATGCGTTCCTTTATTTTCGTAATGATAAAAATAATAAGAATCATACCTATACACTCCGCCGATGCAAAGCCGTATTTACCGAAGAAGAATCCGTCGCTTATTACTCTATACAATGAGCTTGCCGTAGAATCATAAGGCGCTAATATGTAAATAGCTTCCCATATTTGAAATCCGCTTATCAGTGAAAATAAAAGCATAACGCCAAACATAGGAAGAAGCTGCGGCATGATGATTCTGGTTTTTATCTGAAACCATGTCGCTCCATCCATATGCGCCGCCTCATATTGCGCCGGATTTATGTTTTTAATGGCTATCGCGTAATACATAATCCCAGCTCCCGCCACACTAATTAATAATGTCATACTGATAAATGGTATCCCTATAAATGTTTTATTCATTGGGATATTGTATACTCTTATTAGCCATCGCCATGTTTGCGAAATAATAATTCCCGCCGAAAACATAGGAAACATAAAAAACGCCATCATGGTATTTTTTAATCTCATTTTCAAATCGGCCATGGCGATAGCTAAAATAAAACCTATTCCGCTCGTCGGTATAGAATAACACGCGCTGTAAAGAAGGGAATTAAGCATTCCCTTTATATACATCGAATGAAATAGTTTTGTATAATTCTCCAACCTCACAAATTCCCATGTAATGAAATTCGTTTTAAAAAAACTCACACCTGTCATTATCGCTAACGGAATCAGCGAGAATATAAAAATCAGAAATATTGCGGGAACGGCGTATTTACTTGATAATCTCATTTACGCGTCGTGCATATTCCTTTGCGGCTTTTTGAGCATCCATCTTCCCCGTTAAAACTTCCTGCAAAACAGGAAATCCCTGCGCCCGAACCTCGGCAAACCAGGCATTTGTCACTCCTAAATCATAAAGACCGTTTTCCGCAACAATCGCGTTTACTTCCCTGGCATGTTTGTCATTTGGTTGCGCGGATATATCTTTTCTGAAGGCAATAGAGGAATCTATTTGTACGTGCAATGTTCCGGATTCAGCCGATGTTACTTGTTCAAGCAGATATACTACCGCTTCTTTTACTTTCGAGTTCTTATTGACAACTATGCCGGAATAATTTGTACAAGCGGGAGCTTTGTTTGGAAACGATACAAATTTATATCGGTGAGGAGTTTTTATCAATCCCTGGCTTATAGCTGAATCAAAATACGCAGAACACCACGAAGGATAAAACGCGGTTGCGGCAAACATCCCCTTGCTCCACATCAAAGCATAATCATCGTCTGTCAGTATTGCGGATTTCGCCGGAACATACTCTTTGTCTTTTAAATCCTTAAAAAACTTCCACACAGAAGAACCGCCTTGATTCTCCGTGCTTTCGGTATAATTTTCAGAGTATAAGTCAACCCCAAAAACCGCAAACCATTGCATCCATAGGTAATCACCCGATTGGTTCCCGGCGAATAACCCGGTTCCATAGGCTTCTTTTCCCGTTTTATCCGCATAGGCTTTTATCTTCGCGCACATTTCCTGAAAATCCTCTAGATCCCAATTATCGGGCACGGTATATCCTGCGGCATCCAATAAATCAAGATTCAGGCACATGCCTTGAGCGCCTCCGGTTCCCGGAAGCGCTAACACTTTTCCGTCTCTTGTAAGGGGTTCGAGGTAGAGATAGTTCTTTAAATCCATGTATTCGTTGAGCGGCAATGCAAAATCCGGCAATATGTATCTCGATGCGCGCACCATTGAGTCATAATAAATATCCGGCGCCATACCTCCGGCTAGTAATGTGTCCATAGTAACAGGAGCACCAGTTGAAAGATCAACTTTCTGGAACTCCACCGATAACCCTGGGAACTTCGCTATAGTCGCGTCGGCTGCCTTCTGAAACAGGTTTACCCCGGGGGGGCCGTCGCCTGTGTATAATACTGTGATTTTACGTTCCTGCATGCCTTTCGCAAAAAGCGAAAAAGCGCACAGGAAGACCAAGAGAATGAGACTGAACTTTTTCATGTAGTCCTCCATATGCAGAGCATAGCATATAAAAGACTATATATAGATTTTTACGATTTTTTATCAGCCCTCCTAGAAAGGGACATCATTCTCA